>NZ_BAAAOS010000005.1:0-196302 GCF_039530625.1 Kribbella sancticallisti
CGGGCCCGCACCGCTTCGGGTGCCGGAGGGCTGGCTCGTCATCCATCACGGCGTCACCGGGGAGCAGCCCAAGGGCTTCGACCCGACCACGCAGAAGGTCAGCTACTCCGCCGGGGCGCTGCTCCTCGATCCTGCGGACGTCACCCGAGTGCTGGCTCGGACCGCGGAGCCCATCCTCGTCCCGGAAACCGAGGAAGAACGAATCGGCACCGTGGGGAACGTCGTGTTCCCGACCGCAATCGAGGAGGTGGACGGCGTGCACTACGTCTTCTACGGCATGGCCGACGCCAAGATCGGCGTAGCCCGGTTGGACCGACTGCCATGATCACCTCCCGTCAGTCCCTGCTCGACAAACTGATCAAGGCCAACGACATCCGCGGTACGGTCCCGGACCAACTCGACGCTGAACTGACCTTCCAGGTCGGTGCGGCCTTCGCGCACCTCACCAGTGCGGAACAGATCGCCGTCGGACACGACATGCGCGTCTCCTCGCCGGAGTTGGCCGACGCCTTCGCCGCCGGCGTCACCAGCCGCGGCGCCGATGTGCTCGCGATCGGGCTCGCCTCCACCGACATGCTGTACTACGCCACCGGCGCGCGGGCGATGCCCGGCACGATGATCACCGCCAGCCACAACCCGTCCGCGTACAACGGCATCAAGCTTTGCCGCGCGGGAGCGGCACCTGTCGGGCGAGAGACCGGTCTCGCCGAGATCAGGACCCTGCTCGAAACCAGGCTGCCGGAGTACGACGGCCCGTCGGGGACCGTGCGGTCCGAGGATTTGCTGCCGTCGTACGCCGAGTATCTGCGCAGTCTCGTCAGCCTCGACGGCAGCCGCGCCTTGAAGATCGTGGTCGACGCCGGCAACGGCATGGCCGGACACACCGCCGCCGCCGTGCTCGACAACCCCGCCTTCGAGATCGTGCCGCTGTACTTCGAGCTCGACGGCACCTTCCCCAACCACGAGCCCAACCCGCTGGAACCGGCCAACCTGGTCGACCTGCGCGCAGCGGTCCGCCGGCACGAAGCCGACATCGGATTGGCCTTCGATGGTGACGCGGATCGCTGCTTCTTCGTCGACGAGCACGGCGACGCCGTCTCAGCGAACGACATCATCAGTCTCATCGCCACCCGCGAGCTCGCCCGGCACCCCGGCTCGGCGATTGTCTACAACGTCATCACCAGCAAGGCTGTCGCCGAGCAGGTCGTCGAGCACGGCGGCGAACCCGTCCGTGCCCGGGTCGGTCACTCGTTCATCAAGCAGGTGATGGCCGACCACGACGCGGTCTTCGGCGGCGAACACTCCGGCCACTACTACTTCCGGCGGTTCTGGCGTGCCGACACCGGCATGCTGGCCGCGCTCCACGTACTGGCCGCCCTCGGGCAGACCGACCGGCCGCTGTCAGCACTGGCGGCTCAGTTCTCCCGCTACGTGGCCAGCGGCGAGATCAATCGCACCGTCACCGATATCCCTGCCGTCCTGGACCGGGTCGAAACGCTCTACACGGCGAACGGCGCGACTGCCGACAAACTGGACGGTCTGACCATCACCCTGCCGGGCGGAGAGTGGTTCAACCTGAGGCCCTCCAACACCGAGCCACTGCTCCGCCTCAACGTCGAAGCGGCCGACCAGCAGACCATGACGCGGCTTCGTGACGAGGTCATCGATCTGCTCACCGCCCGAGCGGTCAGTGGTCACCTCTGAACGACGCCGGGTCATGGTCGAACGCCTTGCCGGCGGGATAGGACACGAGTTCGAACTGCATACCCCACGGCGCCACGAAGTAGACCCAGCGCTGCCCCGACGACGGGCCTGAACTCGCGGTCGGTTCACCCAGCACGGGAACGCCCCGGTCCCTCAGGTACGAGACGGCCGCGTCGAGGTCCTCGACGTACAGGGCGAGGTGGTGGCCGCCGACATCGCTGTTGCGCGGGACAACGGCCTGTTGCGGATCCGCCTGGTACTCGAAGACCTCGAACACGGCCTGGCCGCCGCACCGGTAGAAGCGCAGTTGCCGCATCACCGTTCGCGGGTCGACGTTCAGGTGCTCGGCCATCCAGTCGTCCGCCGAGCTGAAGGGGCCGAGCGAGTACAGGTACTCGCAGCCGAGGACGTCCACGAGCCAGGCGTGTGCCTGCTCCAGGTCCGGCACCGTGAAGCCGATGTGGTCCAGGCGGGTCAGGCCGGGCAGAGTCACAATCACTCCTCTCATTGGATCCAATAAGTTCCATCATCATGCGTGATGGACAGCAGTAGTGTCGAGAGGCACTTGAAAATGGATCCAATCATGTGGCAAGGTTCAAGGCATTCCGATCCTCTGAAGGGGGCTCTCGATGCCTGCGGAACATCCACTCGAAGCCAGTGCCGACTGGTCGGAGTTCGCCGTCACCCAGGACGACTGGGACGCCGCCGCGCCCGAACTGCTGACCGGGATGTTCAGCCAGCTCGTGCTGATCCGGACCTTCGAGGAGTACGTCCTCGAGCTCGCGGCGGACGGGCTGATCCACGGCCCGGCGCACTCGAGCATCGGACAGGAGGGCGGCGCGGTCGGCGCCTGCTTCGCGCTCACCTCCGAGGACACGGTGAACGGGTCGCACCGCGGCCATCACCAGTTCCTCGCCAAGGTGCTCGCCCACCTGCATCCGAAGGGCATCGACCCGGCGAAGCCGTTCCCGGACGACGTACGGGACGTGTTGCTGCGGAGCCTGCGCGAGATCTGCGGCCTGGACCGAGGGTTCAGCCACGGCCGGGGCGGCAGCATGCACCTGCAGTGGCACGAGGCCGGCGCGATCGGCACCAACGCGATCGTCGGTGGCGGCGTGCCCTTGGCGGCAGGGTCCGCGTGGGCCCACAAGAAGTCCGGCACCGACGCCGTGGCCTTCACCTTCTTCGGCGACGGCGCGACCAACATCGGCTCGACGCTGGAGACCCTCAACCTGGCCGGCGCCTGGTCGCTACCGCTGTGCTTCTTCGTCGAGAACAACCTGTACGCCGTCTCGACCCACGTCTCCGAGGTCACCGCCGAGCCGAGGCTGTCCGGCCGCGGCCCCGGCTTCGGCATCCGGAGCTGGAAGGTCGACGGCATGGATCCACTGGCCGTGTACCTCGTCACACAGGAGGCGTTGTCCCACCTGCGCAGCCGCAAGGGGCCGGTCATGATCGAGGCCGACGTGTACCGCTATTTCCACCAGAACGGCCCGTTCCCCGGCTCGGCGTTCCGGTATCGCAGCAAGGAAGAGGAAGCGCGGTGGCGCGCGCGTGATCCGATCGATGTCACGGCGGGGCACCTGGTACGCCGCAAAATCCTCACCAAGAAGGCGGTCGCGGAGACGATCAAACGCGCCAAGGCCCTGATGTCCGAGATCGGCGATGTGATTCTGGAGCCTCGCCCGGGCGGCAAACCGGGCGAGCGCCGCATCGTGCCGTCGGAGTGGCCGGACCCGGCGTTCGTCGACCAGGGCATCCGCGGCGATCTGTCAGAGCTGGCCGGGATCGAGTTCACCGATGCCGAGGACTTCGCCGGCGAGCTGACCGAGGTGAAGTTCATCGGGGCTGTGGCCGCCGTGATGGGCCGCCGGCTGGAGACCGATGCCCGCGTCGTGGTGATGGGCGAGGACGTGCACCAGCTCAACGGCGGCACCAACGGCGCCACCCGGGGGCTGAGCGACGCCTTCCCGGACCGGGTGCTCGGGACTCCGATCTCGGAGAACGCGTTCGCGGGGCTGGGCGGGGGACTCGCGCTGGACGGCCGCTTCCGGCCGATCGTCGAGTTCATGTACGCCGACTTCATGTGGGTGGCGGCGGACCAGTTGTTCAACCAGATCGGCAAGGCGCGGCACATGTTCGGCGGCGAAAGCAAGGTGCCGTTCGTACTGCGCAGCAAAGTGGCCACCGGCACGGGCTACGGGTCACAACACTCGATGGACCCGGCCGGCATCTTCGCGACGGCGGCGGGCTGGCGGATCGTCGCGCCGTCGACGCCGTTCGACTACGTCGGCCTGATGAACACCGCGCTGGCCTGTGACGACCCGGTCGTGGTGCTCGAGCACGTGGACCTCTACAACTCGACCGGTCCGGGGCTGGAGGGGAACCTCGACCACCACCTCCCGGTCGGCAAGGCCGCCGTACGGCGTGAGGGCGCGGCGCTGACCATCATCACCTACCTCGCAATGACGCCCGCGGTCCTGGCCGCCGTCGAGGAGACGGGAATGGACGCGGAGGTGATCGATCTTCGCTGGCTGGACCGGGCCAGCCTGGACTGGGACACGATCACCCGGTCCGTGACGAAGACGAACAACGTGCTGATCGCCGAACAGGGCGCCGTCGGTACGTCGTACGGCGGCTGGCTCGCGGACGAGATCCAGCGCCGCCTGTTCGACTGGCTCGACGCCCCGATCGAGCGGGTGACGGGTGGTGAAGCGTCGCCGAGCATCAGCAAGGTGCTGGAGCGGGCCGCGTTCGCGTCCACCGAGGAAGTCGTCGCGAAGCTCCGTGAACTCTCGAAGGAGCGGCTCCATGGCTGAGATCCTGCGGATGCCGGAGGTCGCGGCGAACACCGCGGAAGGGATCCTGGAGTCCTGGATCGTCGAGGTGAAAACCCCTTACTCGGCGGGCGATCCGATCGTCACGGTCGAGACCGAGAAGGCCGTGGTCGACGTCGAGGCCGAGGCCGACGGCATCCTCCTGCGCCTGCTGGTGGACGCGGGTGCCACCGTCGCGGTCGGTACGCCGATCGCGATCTGGGGTGTACCGGACGAGCCGGAGTCCGCCGTGGACGCCTTGGTGGCGTCGCTGACCGGCGATCCGGAGCAGGCTGTTGCCGCTGGTCCGGCCGTGCCGGAAGTGGTTGCTCCGAGCAAGGGTGAGCGGATCTTCGCGAGCCCGCTCGCGCGACGCCTCGCCCGTGAGTCCCGGGTGGACCTGGCTGCCGTCCCCGGCAGCGGCCCGAACGGGCGGATCCGCCGCGCCGACATCGAGGCGGCCCTCGCCGCGGTACCGGCGGATCGGGACGCGGTACCGGCGGATCGGGGCGCGGTACCGGCGGATCGGGGCGCGGTACCGGCGGATCGGGACGCGGTACCGGCGGATTGGGATGTAGTAGCGGCTGATCGGGACGCGGCGTTGACGACGAGCGCCGGCGCTGAGGTCGAGGCGCCGGGAGTCGTGGAGGTGCCCAACTCGCGGATGCGGATGGCCATCGCCCGGCGCCTGACGGAGAGCAAGCAGAGCATCCCGCACTTCTATCTGCGAGCCGCCGCACGCGTTGACGCCCTGATGGACCTGCGCCGGCAGATCAACGCCGGCGGGGGAGTCAAGGTGTCGGTCAACGACCTGCTGGTCAAGGCGATCGCGCGGGCCCATGCCGAGGTCCCGGCCATGAACGTGCAGTGGAACGACACGTCGATCCGCCACGTCCGGGAGGTCGACATCGCCGTCGCGGTGGCGACCGACGGCGGTCTGGTCACCCCGGTGGTCCGCGGTGTGGACAGCCTGCCCGTGAGTAGCGTGGCTGCGGCGACGAAGGACCTGATCGCTCGCGCGAAGGACCGCCGGCTCCGGCAGGACGAACTGGAGGGCGGCACGATCTCGATCACGAACCTCGGGATGTACGGCACCGAGGACTTCGCGGCGATCATCAATCCGCCGCAGGCGGCGATCCTGGCTGTGGGCGCGATCCGTCCGCAGGCGGTCGTCGAGGATGACGCTGTCATCGTCGCTTCGGTACTACGCCTGACACTGGCGGTCGATCACCGTCCAGTGGACGGCGCCACCGCCGCCCAGTGGATGAAGGCGTACGTCGACCTGCTCGAACACCCGCTCAGGATCTTGCTATGAGCACCGAGTACGACCTGGTCGTCCTCGGCGGCGGATCGGGCGGCTACGCGGCCGCGTTGCGCGGGGCCCAGCTCGGTTTCAGCGTCGCCCTGATCGAGCAGGACAAGCTCGGCGGCACCTGCCTGCACAGCGGCTGCATCCCGACCAAGGCGCTTCTCCATGCGGCCGAGGTCGCCGACGCGACGCGGCACGCCGCGACGATCGGAGTCCGCGCGACCTTCGAGGGCATCGACCTGCCCGCCGTGTACGCCTACCGCGACGGCGTTGTCGACCGCCTCTACCAGGGCCTGCAAGGACTCGTTGCCAGCCGCAAGATCGTTCTGGTCCAGGGACACGGTCGCCTCACCTCGCCATCCACCGTGCAGGTCGGCGATCAGTCCTACACCGCGAGGAAAGCGGTCGTCCTCGCCACCGGATCCATGGCCCGCAGCCTTCCCGGCCTCGCGTACGGCGGCCGCGTGCTCTCCTCGTCGGAGGCACTCTGTCTGCCGGAGCTACCGCGCCGGGCGATCGTCCTCGGCGGTGGCGTGATCGGGGTGGAGTTCGCGAGCCTGTGGCACTCGTTCGGCGTCGACGTCACGGTCGTCGAGGCGCTCCCGGGCCTGGTGCCGAACGAGGACCGGGCCTGCGGCAAGGCGCTGGAACGTGCCTTCAGGCGACGCGGCATCACCGTTCGTACCGGCGTACGGGTCGGCAAGGTCGAGCAGGGCGAGAAGCAGGTCTCGATCACCCTCGAAGCCGGTGAGTCGGACGTTCTCGAGGCCGATGTCCTGCTGGTCGCGGTCGGACGGGGTCCCCGGACGGCCGACCTGGGCTATGAGGAAGCCGGCGTCGTGCTGGATCGCGGGTTTATCAAGGTCGACGATCGGCTCCGGACCGCGGTGCCCGGCGTCTTCGCCGTCGGCGACGTCGTCGACGGACTCCAGCTCGCGCATCGCGGCTTCCAGCAGGGGATCTTTGTCGCCGAGGAGCTCGCCGGTCTCGATCCGGCGCCCGTCGCCGAGGCGCACATTCCGCGCGTCACCTACTGCGACCCGGAGATCGCTTCCGTCGGTCTCACCCAGTCCCAGGCCGAGGAGACGCTCGGCGCCGATCAGGTGGAGTGCGTCGAGTACAACCTGGCCGGCAACGGCAAGAGCCAGATCCTCGGCACGACCGGCTTCGTGAAGCTGGTCCGGGAGAAGAACGGCCCTGTCGTCGGGATCCACCTGGTCGGCGCGCGGGCGGGGGAACTGATCGGGGAGGCCCAGCTCGCGGTTGCCTGGGAGGCCCGTCCCGACGACGTCACCCCGTTGGTGCATGCGCATCCGACCCAGAACGAAGCGATCGGTGAGGCGTTCCTCGCCCTGGCCGGCAAGCCGTTGCACGCGCACGGCTGAGCGATCACAGAAAGAAGGAAGAGCCATGACACAGACTCAGGCCTCCACCACGATCGACGCCCTGTCCGGCGTACCTCGCGGGCTGCTGATCGGCGGACGCTGGGTGGAGGGCGAAGCCGGTCAAGAGATCGCGGTCACCGACCCGTCCACCGAAGCGACGGTCGCGACCGTCGCGGCCGGCTCGGTCGCTGACGGGCTCGCCGCGGTCGCCGCCGCCCACGATGCCCTGCCCGGGTGGGCCGGAACGCCGCCCCGGCAAAGGGGCGAGATACTGCGACGGGCGTTCGAGCTGATGACGGCGCGGGCCGAGGAGCTGGCCCGGATCTGCGTGATCGAGAACGGCAAGACTCTCGCGGACGCCCGGGCCGAGGTGGCCTACGCCGCCGAGTTCTTCCGCTGGTACGCCGAGGAGAGCGTCCGCCTGGTCGGCACCGTCCAGCGGGCCCCGGGTGGCGCGAACCGGATCCTCACCTTCCGCCAGCCGATCGGCGTCTCGCTGCTGGTGACTCCGTGGAACTTCCCGCTGGCGATGGCGAGCCGGAAGCTGGGGCCCGCGCTCGCCGCGGGGTGCACAGTGGTGCTCAAGCCGGCGAGCGAGACTCCGCTGTCCGCGCTGGCGATCGCCCGGATCCTCGAAGAGGCAGGCGTTCCGGCCGGGACGGTCAACGTGATCTCCAGCAGGCGGTCCGGTGCCGTGGTCGGCGCCATGCTCGACGATCCCCGAGTCCGCAAACTTTCCTTCACCGGATCTACCGAGGTGGGCCGGCTGCTGCTCGCCCGGGCAGCGCAGACAGTCACCGGCTGTGCGATGGAACTCGGCGGCAACGCGCCGTTCGTCGTCTTCGATGACGCCGATCTGGAGGCCGCCGTGGACGGCGCGATGATCGCCAAGATGCGCAACGGTGGGGAGGCCTGCACGGCGGCCAACCGCTTCTACGTCCAGTCGGGCATCGCCGACGACTTCACCGCCGCCCTCGTCGCCCGGATGAACGCGCTACGGATCGGCTCCGGGCTGGAACCCGGCGTGGATCTCGGGCCGCTGGTCAACGCCGAGAGCCGCGACAAGGTCGCCTCGCTCGTCGCAGCCGCCGTCGACTTCGGCGCACGGGTGGCAACGGGCGGTGGCCGGCCCGATCGGACCGGCTTCTTCTACGAACCGACCGTGCTGGCCGATGTTCGCGGCAACGCGCCGATCCTGCGGGAGGAGATCTTCGGGCCGGTCGCTCCGGTGGTCACCTTCCGGACCGAGGAGGAGGCGGTTGCCGCCGCCAACGATACGGAGTACGGCCTCGTTTCCTACGTGTACACAAGGGATCTGGCCCGTGGCCTGCGGGTCGGCGAGGCGCTCGACAGCGGCATGATCGGGCTGAACCGCGGCGTGGTGTCCGATCCGGCCGCTCCGTTCGGCGGGACCAAGCAGAGCGGTCTTGGCCGGGAGGGCGGGCACGAGGGACTGCTCGAGTTCACCGAGGAGAAGTACGTGTCGACGGACTGGTGACCCGGGCAGATGAGCGGGACCAGTTCGCAGTACCGGCGATGGCGGCGAGACGCGCGCCGCGCGCTCCGCGAGCTTCTCGCTCACCACCGGACCGTGCCCGGCGAGTGCTTCGGCGGACTGCTGGAGGGCTGCGATGTGGTGGTGATCGAGACGGGCCGCGCCAGCGCCTGGCTCGTCCGGTATCGACCGGATCCCGACCAGTTGGCGGCAGGCGCGCTCGCGGCGGTGTTCGATCAGGTGACTCTGGTGGTGCCGGAGCGATCGGTCGCGGATGCCGTCGGTAGCTCCGCGACGCAGTACGGCGTGTACTCCGTCGGCCACGTTGCCGGCAGGGCAGTACTCGCGCCGATCCGGCAACCGGTGGCGCAACCGGCGCACGACGCCGCAATGTTGGGTCGGCTGCTCAGCCGGGACGACCTCGCGAGCATCCTGAGGTCGTGCGGCCGGCCCGTCCATCCGTTCGCCGCCCGTGGGGAGCTTCTCGAGCAGTTGCTCGGCTCCTGCTCGGCGAGCGGCGCGCGGCAGTTGATCCTCGCGTCGTTGCGCACCTGAGCCGGGTCAAGGCGTACACTCCTACTGAAGATTGTGTTCACCGACGACCATCGCGTCCAGCAGGGAGTTCACCGTGGCCACAGGATCTTCCGGCGAGCAGGGTGGTCTCCCGATCGCTGTCGGCGCCCGGTTGAAGGACATCCGCCAGGGCAAGTGGCTGACCCTGCGCGAGGTGGCCAAGCGGCTGGCGATCTCGCCGAGCCTGCTGTCGCAGGTGGAGAACGGGAAGACCCAGCCCTCCGTCGGAACCCTCTACGGCCTGGTGACCTTCTACGGGGTCTCCATGGACGCCGTGCTCACCGGTCGCGAGCCGAGCGGGGCAGGCCCCGAGCCGAGCGGAACTGGCCGGCCGAGGCCTGCCGAAAGCCGGCGCCCGCAGGCGCACGCACCCGGTGGTGCGGCGGTGCAGCGTGCCCAGGAGAATCCGAAGCTGGTGATGGAGAACGGCGTGACCTGGGAGCGTCTGGCCATCGTCACCAGCGATCGTTCGATCCAGCCGATCCTGGTCACTTACGCGCCGGGAGCATCCAGCAGCCTGCAAGGCAAGTGGACGCAGCATCTGGGCGTGGAGTACGCGTACCTCCTGTCCGGGGTGCTCACCTTGCACCTCGAGTTCGACGTTCACGAGGTCGGCCCGGGGGACTCGATCGCGTTCGACTCCACCCGGCCGCATTACTACTCCAACGAAACGGACCAGGACGCCAAGGCCGTGTTCTTCGTCGACAATCGCGAGCGCGACGAAGTCGGGCAGGCCGCGGACGGTGCGGACGACGCGAACGGCGTCGCGAGGATCCTCACCGACCTGGGGCTCGCAGCCGACCCGCCCGCGGAGTCCGCGCGCGGCTGATCCGGCGGCCCTTCCCAGCCTCCTCGTGTTCAGTTAGGCTGTACATGCTTCAGACGGGACTTCACTCATGCTGAACATTCGCAGCTCGGAGGCTCAACGATGGGCACGGCAACCTTCGGAATCAACGTCGTCGACTGGGAGGAGCGTGTCGTCCCGGAGCGGTTGCGCGCCGAGCGGCTCGCGCGACTGGAACAGCAGCTGGATTCCTCGGATCTCGGTGCGCTGCTGACTTTCGACTTCCACAACATCCGGTACATGACCGGGACGCATATCGGCACCTGGGCGATGGACAAGCTGATCCGCTTCGCGCTCCTGCCGCGCGGTGGCAAGCCGGTGCTGTGGGACTTCGGGTCCGCGGCCCGCCACCACGACCTGTACGCGCCCTGGCTGGACCACCGGACCGACGAATCGCTCAGCGACGCGGTCCGCGCCTTCAGCGGTTCACGGGCCGGTATCTCGGTCCTGCGCGGAGCGTTCCACCCGCAGGCGGGGATCGCCGAGTCGCTGGCCGACAAGATCTTCGCCGAACTGGACCGTTTCGGCCTGACCGGCGAGCCGATCGGGATCGACATCGCCGAGATTCCGGTGCTCAAGGCGCTCGAGGCCCGGGGACTCACCGTGGTCGACGGACAGCAGGTGTTCCTGGAGGCGCGGCGGATCAAGACCCGCGACGAGATCACTCTGCTGACGACGGCCGCCTCCATGGTCGACGCGGCGTACGACGACCTGTACGCCTTCCTCCGCCCGGGAGTGCGGGAGAACGAGGCGGTCGGGCTGGTGGCGAACAAGCTCTACAGCCTCGGGTCGGAGCACGTCGAGGGGGTCAACGCGATCTCGGGGGAGCGGTGCGCGCCCCACCCGCACGTCTTCTCGGACCGGCTCCTCCGGCCCGGCGACCCGGCGTTCTTCGACATCCTGCACAGCTTCATGGGCTACCGGACCTGCTACTACCGGACCTTCGCCGTGGGGAGTGCGTCCGCCGCCCAGGTCGACGCCTACAAGCGCTGCCGCGAGTACATGGACGTCGCGATCGAGGCAGTGAAGCCGGGTCGGACCACCGCGGACATCGTCACCTTGTGGCCGCGGGCCGAGGAGTTCGGCTTTCCGGACGAGGAGGCGGCGTTCGCGTTGCAGTACGGCCATGGGGTCGGGTTGTCGATCTGGGAGAAGCCGGTCTTCAGCCGGCTGGTCTCCCTCGACCACCCGGAGGTGATCGAGGAGGGCATGGTCTTCGCCCTGGAGACGTACTGGCCGGCCAAGGACGGCTGGGGTGCGGCCCGGATCGAGGAGGAACTGGTCGTCACTGCCGACGGCGCCGAGGTCATCACCAAGTTCCCCGCCGAGGATCTGCTGGTCGCCGGGCAGCGGTACTACACGACCGGCGGCTACCTGCCGACGACCCGGGATGCCCAGTCCCACCTCAACAACCGTTGACGGGGCGTCGACGCTGAAGCCTGGTGACGGCCACTTCCTCCAACTGGGCGCAACATCTGGCGCCTTGGGCGCATCAAGCCAACTATGGAAGAAATGCCGGCTGTGGCGCTCCGAGCGCGGTGCGTGTACGGCCGACCCCTGGGTGGGGCGGCAGCGTCCTGTCCGGATCTGGCCCCGGCGGAGGCGAGGGGACCCCGCCCAGGTCGCAGACTTCGGCTCTGGCGAGTGACGGCCAGAGCCTCGTGACGTCGCTGTCCGGCGACGTGGGGGAGGGACAACCTCATGCGATACAAGAGCACGGCCGGTGTGGCCGTGGGGATCGCCGTTCTGGTGCTGGGGGCGGGAGCCGCAACAGGGGGGACTCGAACGCCGGCGGCCACGCCGGGCATCACGATCGTGCCGGCCCCACCGGGACCGGAAGAGGCACAGTTCGTGCCTGGCGCGACCAACTTCGAACCGACGACCGCGCCACCGGCCACGGACATCGGGGTGAACAAGGTCCAGACGCTGGCAGCGCCCTTCTACGCGTGTCCGGGCTTCAGCGGGATCGAGCGGACGAACCCGTTGGCGAACCTGTACAAGGATCAGTTCGCCTGGGGGCCCTATGCGCCGTACACGGTCGGCAACGGCGGAGGCAACATCAACTGGCTGGCGAACCCGTACAAGAACGCCAGTTGGTACATGTGGTTCCACTCGCTGCGCTGGCTCGGCCACGGCATCATCGCGGCGGGCAAGGGTGATCTGACCGCGCTGACCCGGGTGAACACGATCGCGTACGACTGGCATCGCGACAACCCGTACTCGTGGAAGGGCAACGTCGGCGCCTGGGAGTCCACCATGCACCGGACGAACGTGCTGATCTGCCTGCGGCAGGCGATCCTGTCCGGGCTCCAGGTCACGACGCTGCCGACGCGCTACGCGTGGCTGGACGCGGCCTTGCTGAGCCACGCGCGGTTCCTGACCTACAACTGGAGCGGCGCCTGGAACCACGGCACCGACGAGAGCATCGCGCTGTTCGGCGTCGGCTGCACGCTGAACCGCACGGACTACAAGAACCTCGCCCAGCAGCGACTGGGAGCCGGCATCACCACCTCGATCGACGCCCAGGGATCGACCAACGAACAATCGACCGGCTATGCGGCGTTCAACTACTCGCTCTGGGGCCGGGCCATCGCCGTACTGCAGAACTGTGGCGTCGATCCCGGTACGACGATGTCGACCCGGCGCGCGTTGCTGGCCAAGTGGCTGGCGCTGGCGACGAACTCGCTCGGCAAGCTGCACCAACTCGGTGACACCGAACTCCAGGCGCCGTACCCGTGGCCGGGCACGCCGATGGAGTACGCCGGCTCGCTGGGTACGAAGGGCACGGCGCCACCGTGGCGGGTCGGGATCTACTCGGCCGGTTATGTCTTCGGCCGTACCGGCTGGGGGACGAGTCCGACCAGGGGATTCGCGGGCGAATCGACGTACAGCATCAGGTTCGGTCCGTCGCGGGCGTTCCATGGGCACAGCGACCACACCAGCATCACGTACACCGCCAGGGGCCGCGAGATCGTCATCGACGGTGGGTACGCCGCCTACTCCGCCGGCGTGTGGCGCGCGTGGACCGTCAGCCCGAGCGCGCACAGTGTGATGACGACCCCGCTCTCGAAAGACCTGAACCCGGCAACGAGGTTGACCGCGTCGTCGGTGCGGACGAATGCGGAGGCGTACCAGTTCGTCGATGCTCCGGGCAGCGGGATCAGCCGCGTCCGGTCGGTTCTGGTGTTGAAGGACCCGGATCTGCTGGTCACGTGGGACCGCGCGTCGGCGAAGACCGCTCAGGCGTTCCAAACCCTGTGGCACTTGCCGCCGGACCAACGGGCAACCGTCTACTCGCGAACCACAGCGGTCGCGATGGCGCCCGGTGACACGACCAGGACCATCCTCTTCCAGGTCCCGTTCGAGCAGGCACTCCCTGCCGGCGCGACCCTGCTCAAGCAGGCCCAGACGAGCCCCATCCAGGGCTGGTACTACCCGAGCAGCTACGTCCGCAAGTCAGCACCGACCTTGATGCTCGCACGATCGGGTACGAGCGCGTCGATCCTGTCGTTCGTCGTCCCGGTCCGGTCCACCGGTTCGGTCACCTACACCACCCGATGGTCCGGTACGACCTTCATCATCAGCCTGAACGTCGGCGGCCAACGCACCGCGGTGGCCATCTCCGGCGGCGGCTCGCTCTACCGAGCCGGCTAGACATCTGATGGACGATCGTCGCCCGGTCGGAGGGGAGGCATACCGCGTCGGTGGCGTGGATGACTTGGTTGTCTACCTCTTCCGACTCGGCGGCGAAAGTGTCACCATGCGAGGGCTGGCTACCAGAAAGCGTGCGTCGATCGATGAGCCTCGCGAGTTATACGGCGTTGTCGGTGACTGCGGTCGCGATGTCGCAGGGACGCGAGGACCTGCGCGGCATCGCTCGCGTTGAGTGGGCGAGTCCTCACGGTGGGTTGGAAGAGAGCTCGATCGAAGACCTCCTCCAATGGCTCGACCGGACTGCCGGTGTGGCGTACGTCCAGGAGCCGGACGGCAGTCGTGGGCCGCGGATTCATGCTGTCGGCGTCAGGCCTCACCGGTATATCCGGAGCAACCCGGACGACGAGGCCGCTGACGCCTTGCTGATGCTGCCGCGGCTTCACTCCGTCGCACCCGCCCGCCGAGCCTCGAGACATCGCTGGGCCGGTCGGCAAGGCGGATGGCGCTGGACTACCGGAACGCGCGCGAGGCCGCTGGTGTAGCAAGCCGCATGCCGCTTGGTGCGGCTGTCAACTGTGCACGCAGTCGTGGCACCGTTGACAGCCGTACCGATACGCGACGGGTCAGGACAGGGTGATCAGGCGGGAGCCGTGGGCCGGCACGCCCTTGGCGGTCCAGGACTTGTTGGACTTGCCGAGGTTCTGCCTGCTGACCAGATCGCGGACCTTCCGATTGCCGCTGACGCCGAGTTGCTTCCACGGCACCGTGATGTCGGACGTCTCGCTGCCGAGGTTGTAGACAGCGACCGCGAGGCGGCCGTCGGGCAGCCGCTTCTTCCAGACCTGCAGGGTTCCACCGGTGACCTGGGTCGGGATCACGCCGGCCTGGTCGACCGCGATCACCTCGGGATTGGTCAGGATCGACACCGCCTTGGCGTCGATCCTGGCGAGGTCGCCGCCGACGTACAGCGGGGACGACGCCATCGACCAGAACGTCATCACGCTCTGCCGTTCGGTGTCGTCGATGCCGTCCTGGATGCCGGCGCCGGTGTTGTTGGAGATCGGCATCGAGTCGAGGTCCGGCCAGTAGTTCGGCTCGACCACGTCGAGCCACTTCGGCAGGTCCTCCCACCGGTTGTCGACCGAACTGGTCCAGGTCGACACGGTGTTGCAGTAGCACTCGACGTCGGTGTCGACGCGGACGCTGTTCGCCCAGGGCCGCAGGCCCTCGCCGGCCTCCCGCGGTACCGGCCAGGCGCTCGCGGTCAGCCACATCTTGCGTCCACTCTGGTCGATCGCTTCGACCACGCCTCGATGTCCGGGACGTTGTCGGTGGTGACGCCGTCGACCTTGAGGAAGTCGACGCCCCAGGACGCGAAGCGGTCCACGATCGAGTCGAAGTAGGCCTGCGCGCACGGCTTGGTGAAGTCGATCTTCCAGTCGCCGCCCCACATGTTGGTCGGCGTCAACGGCATCACCGTGATGTCCTGGGTGGTGCAGTCGGTGCCGACGATCGGGGCGTTCTTGTCGTAGATCGCCTTCTGCAGACCGGCGCCGCCGTACAGGCCGAGCTTGAGGCCCTTGCCGTGGACGTAGTCGGCCAGGCTGGCGATGCCGTTCGGGAAACGCTCCGGATCGGCCTCGGGGATGCCGTTGGCGTCGGTGCGGAACTCCCAGTTCCAGTTGGCGTTCCAGCCCGCGTCGAGGTTCACGTTGGTGTACCCGGCGTGCTTGAGGTTCGCCGCCATGGAGTCGGCGGTGTTCTTGATGTGTTCCTCGGTGAGCCACTTCGTTCCATAGTCGGGGTGACTCGAGGACTGGACGCTCCAGCTGCTCCAGCCCATGAACGGCTTGACGCTGAAGTCGCTCTTGGCCTGCGCCGGTGCGCTGGTGGACACGAATGTGGCGGTCAGTACGAGGGGGAGGGCGGTCGCCATCGCGAGTGCGCGGCGAAGGAGACGAGCGGTGGACATGGCGGGGGTCACCTTTCGTAGCGGAGCATGTCCGGTACCGTACGGTGAGTTACTTAACCCCGTCAAGAATTCAGTGCGACGGCGATTCTGGCTGCGATGCCGGCGTTGTTCCGGGCCAGAGCGAGGTTGGCCGGGATGCTCTGGCCGTCTGTTTCCTTCTCGATCCTTGCCAGCACGTACGGCGTGACGGCAGGGCCGGTGACTCCTGCGCTGGTGCTCGCCGCCAGGGCGGCAGTGAGTACGGCGGTGATTCGTGACTCCGGGATCTCGTCTTCGACGGGGATCGGGACGGTCAGCAGTACGCCGGTGGTCGGCCGCGCGCGGTACCGGAGTACGTCGCAGACCACTTGCTCGTCGTCGACCCGGTGGGGGATCGGCAGACCACTCGACCGTGTGTAGAAGGCGGGGAACCAGTCGTGCCGCCAGCCCAGGACCGGGACGCCGGCGGTCTCGAGGTACTCGAGTGTTCGGGGCAGGTCGAGGAAGGCCTTGGCGCCGGCGCAGACGGTGATGACCGGGTGGTTGGCGATGGCGTCGAGGTCGGCCGAGATGTCCCCGCTGAGTTCGGCTCCGCGGTGGACACCACCGATGCCGCCGGTGGCGAAGACTGAGATGCCGGCCGCATGGGCCAGCGCAACCGTCGCCGAGACTGTGGTGACGCCGACATCCCACCCTTGGGCCCGCGCCACTGACAAATCCCGCTCGGCGACCTTCCGCGTGCCCTGCAGCACTCTCTTCTCTTCGTCCGGCGAGAGCCCGAGATGGGGCCGGCCGTCGAGGATAGCGGCCACAGCCGGGGTGGCGCCGTGGTCGAGGATCGCTTGCTTGCAGACCTCGAGTGCGTCGGCGTTCGCTGGGGCGGGCAGGCCGAGTGTCGAGAAGATGGTCGACTCGAGCGCGACGACCGGCCGGCCTTCGCTCAAGGCCCGCGCCACGTCATCGGAAAGAACGGCCCCGGCGTTGTCAGTCACGAACAACTCCCTCTTCATCAGTGGTCAGAGTGGCGCCAGGTTGCGTGAGAGCCCTTCTGGCGAGGCTGTGCCCGGCTTTCACCGCTTCGACAGGCTCGGCGTTGTCGAGTATTGCGGTCAGAAAGCCGGCCGCGAACGCATCACCGGCGCCGGTCGTGTCACGTACTTCGTCGGCCGGGGCGATCCGGACGGTCGACAACTTGTTGCCGGCGGCATGGATCTCGGTGGGCTCCATGCCGTTCTTGACCACAACCGTCGTGCCGGGACCGGCGAGTTCTCGCAGGGAGCCGAGGTCGGCTTCGACCCCGTTCGCGAAGACGTACGTCGGTTGCAGCGTGCCGATCAAGGCACGGAAGGCCGCGGCTCCAACGGAATCGATGAGAGCGACAGAAGCCGCATCGATGGTGACGATCGCCCCCTCCGCACGAGCGATCTCCGCGGCCCGGCAGAGGACGCGTCGTGACGGACCGGTGAGCGAGTACGCCGAGAGGTGGTAGACCGCGGCGCCGGAGAGCCACGCGTCCGGAACATCGGCGAGTTCGGCCGCGGCGGCTCGGTCGGGGTACATCGTGCGTTCTCCGGAAGCATCCACCAGGATGACGATCGTGCCGGTCCGGCCCTGTCGCTAAACCCTGGGATCGACGCCCGCCGCGACCAGTTCACTTACCAGTGCCTCGCCGGCTGGGTCGTTCCCGACCCGGCCGACGAACCGGACCGGAGTACCAAGGCTGCTTGCGAAAACGGCGACATTGGACGCGGCGCCACCTCGTACGCGCTGGATCCGCGCCGGGTTGTCCGTCCCGGACCGCGGCGCACCGTCCGGCCAGACCACGACGTCTTCAACCAGATCACCGATGCACACCAGGAGCCCCTGAGCTGATTCGGAAGTCACCAGACTGACCTCCGCTCCGGGTTCGCTGCGTCGACGCACTCAACCTACAGCCCGCACGGAGCCTGTTTCAGCTGACCAGGCCGGAGCGGTAGGCGATCACGACCGCTTGGACGCGGTCACGCACGCCCAACTTCATGAGCACGCGGCCGACGTGGGTCTTGATGGTGGCATCACCGACGACCAGTCGCTCCGCGATCTCCGTGTTCGACAGGCCCTCGGCAAGCAGGGCGAGTACTTCGGTCTCGCGCGGGGTCAGGTCGGTCGGGAGTTTCGGCCGGGTTGTGGAGGGCTGGTCGGTGAACCGCGCGATGAGCCGGCGCGTCACGCTCGGCGCCAGCAGCGCTTCTCCACCGGCGACCACCCGGATGGCGTGCACCAACTGGCTGGCGGGCGCGTCCTTGAGCAGGAACCCACTGGCGCCGGCGGCCAGGGCGGCGTACACGTGTTCGTCAAGGTCGAACGTGGTCAGGACGATGACTTTCGCCCCCGAGCCGTCGGCGCAGATCCGCCGGGTCGCCTCCAGGCCGTCCATCCGTGGCATCCGGATGTCCATCAGTACTACGTCGGGACCGAGCTCCTCGAGGCGAGCGAGCGCGGCCGCCCCGTCGGCGGCATCACCGGCCACCGTGATGTCGGGCTCGGCGTCGAGGATCATCCGCAGCCCGGTGCGGACGAGTTCCTCATCGTCGACGAGTAGTACGCGGATCATGTCTGTCGCCCGTCCACCGGGATCCGTGCGTGCACGGCGAAGCCGCCATCGGCGTGGAGGCCGGCGCGCAGCGTTCCGCCGTACAGGGAGACTCGTTCCTGCATTCCGATCAGCCCGTGGCCGCCGCTCTCCGCGCCGTCGGCGCTGTTGCTGTTCGCGCAGCCGGCATCCCGTACTTCGATGTCGAGGCAGTCGGGCTCGTAGCGCAGCCGGACGTCGACCGAGGCCGCTCCGGCGTGCTTCAAGACGTTGGTCGTTGCCTCCTGCACCACTCGGTAGCCGGTCAACTCGACACCTGCAGGTAGGGCACGGACGGCTCCTTCGACTTTCAGGTCGACGGTGAGGCCTGCCTCTCGCACTCGGGCTATCAGGTCGGGTACCTGCTCAAGGGTCGGTTGTGGAGTCGTGCCGGCGTCCTCGGGCTCCGTGCTGAGCAGCCCGAGCAGCCGCCGCATCTCGGCGAGCCCGGTACGACCCGCGGTCTCGATCGAGGACAGCGCGGCGCGAGCTTGTTCGGGTGCGCTGTCGATCGCTCGCTGGGCGCCCTGGGCCTGGATGACGATGACACCCATGCTGTGGGCAACGAGATCGTGCAGCTCACGGGCGATTCGGGCTCGTTCGTCGGCCACCGCACGCGCGGCCTGCTGCTCCTTGTCCCGCTCGGCCGCCTCCGCACGTGCGTTGAGCGCGGCGGACTCCCGCACCCGACGGCGCATCCAGCGACCGAATCCCCAGACACCGAGGAGAATGAACCAGGCCGGCACCACTTGGTCCCAAGGCTCTCCGTCCCGCAGACGCGGGCCGTCGACGAACACCGCCATCAAGGCAACGACCCCCGGTCCTGCCAGCGTCACTGGCCACGCGGCCTGGGCTCCCACTGAGTAGAGCGCGAGGATCGCCGCGAAGAATGGTTGCCCCAGGCCACCGCCCAGTTCGAACTGAAGCCAGGCGGCGGCGACCACGATCGCCAAGACGGCGACCGCGAAGCGACGCCTGACCATCAGCGGCAGGGTGCAGCCCACCACCAGGAGGGTGTGCACGCCACGGCCACCTTGGAGATCGCCGGATGGGGAGGTCCACAGCTCGGCAAGCGCGGACAGCGCCAGTACCAGCACGACCACCAGGTCGGCGAGTACAAGCAAACGAGCGCGCGGCATATCTCGAAGGTAGCGACTCCGTCGCGGTCGCACATCCACAGTGAGGTGGAGGCGTGGAGCCTTCCCGTCCACCGCACGGTTGACCACGGAAACCCCATCACGGCCGACGACCGTAGGTGCCTCCGATCCCTAGCGTCGGAGTACCGGCGACGGACGCCGGAAGCGAAAGGAGTTTCATCATGTTGCCGACTGTTGTTTCCACCGGGCGGGCAGCGGCCGCGGCCGGTGTCCTGATGACGGCGGGCATCCAGGGTGAGTGGCTGCTGGACCCTCAGCGCGACGATGGAACGGTCACGAACACTCCGGCGTTCGCGCTGCTGCTGACCCTGAGCACGCTCGGATTCGCGCTGCTGACCGTCGCGGTGCGCGGCCTGCGACGAGAATCAGCCCGCCGTACGAGGCCGGCCCGGATCGGGGCCGTGCTGTCGTTGGTCGGAGCCGGGCTCCTCACGGCGTTCGGTCTGGTCGCCCTGGTCACCGGCGTGATCCTCGATGCGCCGCTCGAGTTGTCGTTCCTGCTCTTCGCGTTGGGCATGCTGCTGCTGTCGATCGGCCCCATCATGTGGGGACTGACCCTGCGTCGACACTCGCCGGCACCCGGCGTTTGGCAACTGCTGGTACTCGCCGGGGCCGCGGCGTTCGCAGCCATCGCGATCCCGGCCGACCCGTGGCACGACGTCGCCCTGGTAGGCATGTTCGCAACCTGGTCCGCCGTCGGCGTCCTCCTACTCCGCAACGCCCACACCGGACAGATCCCGGCAGCGCACCGACTCCCTCAGACCTGAAGTCAGGCCGTCAGGTCTCAGGAGTGACCTCGCTCACATGGTGTCAGGATCATCGCTCGCGCGGTGTCTTGTGGTCGACCTTCCGCCACGTCACCACGTAGAGGAGTAGATATGGCTACTGAGGCAAGCACGTCATCGCCGTCATCTTGGCCGGCGGTGGCCGGGGCAGTCGTTCTGCTCACGGCTGCTATCAGCCTGCTGCTCACCGCCTTCGCCTGGCCGTCGGTGCGATCGTCGGTGCACGACGTGCCAATCGCAGTGGCCGGGCCGGCTGCCGCAGTCGAGCAGCTCAGCGGCGCTCTCAACCAACGTCTGCCGGACGCCTTCGAGATCACCGAGGTCGCCGACACTGCCGCAGCCGAACAGCTGATCCGCGACCGGGAGGTGTACGGCGCGATCGATGTCAGTTCCGGCACCCCACAGGTCATCACCGCCTCCGCGGCCAGCGCAGCGGTCGCCCAGACCCTGCAGAGCGTCGCGACCGGGCTCAGCCAAGCGCAGGGCAACAGCACCGCGCAGGGCACCGGCACCGCGCAGGGCACCGGCACCGCGCAGTCCGCAGTACGCGACCTCGCCGCCCTGCCGGCCGACGACCCGCGCGGCGCCGGCCTGGCCGCTGGAGCACTTCCACTGGTTATGGGCGGTCTGCTCGCCGCGCTACTGCTGACCAGACTCGTACGCGGCTCCGCCCGCCGGGTCACCGGAGCGCTCGCCTTCGCGATCACCGGCGGCCTGGCCGTCGCGGCGATCCTGCAGTTCTGGTTCGGCTCGCTCAACGGCTCCTACCCGGCCAACGCCGGCGCCATCGCCCTGAGCATCGCTGCCATCGCCTTGAGCATCCTCGGCCTGGAGTCACTGCTCGGGTACGCCGGCTTCGGTCTGGGCGGCGTCGCCATGATGCTCATCGGCAATCCCTTGTCAGGTACGGCGACCGCGCCCGAGATGCTGCCCGGCTGGTCCGGCACGCTCGGCCAACTGCTGCCACCCGGGGCTGGAGGCCAGTTGCTGCGCTCCACCGCGTTCTTCGACGGCGGCGGCGCAACCCACTCGGTCATCGTCCTGGTCAGCTGGCTCGCGCTCGGGGTAGGGCTGTGCCTGGTCGGCGGCCTGCGCGCACGCCTCCCGAAGACTCATACAGTGCGGCCTGTTTCGGTGGCGTGATCGGGGGGCTGTCGAGTCCGGAGATACGGTTCCGACGTTCTCGGCGGAAAGGAGATCAGCCATGACTGACAACGCAATGCCTTCGGTGGCCGACCGAGCGGACTTCGAGGTCGAGCTCGACGAGTTGCGGGTCCGGGAGAAGGCCCACAGCCGGGAAGCCGACGCGATCGCCGCGGCCCGGCGACGGCTGCCGATGGTCGAGGTGGATGCCGGCATCACTGTCACCGGGCCCGACGGACCGGTCACCCTGCTCGACGCCTTCGAAGGCCGCAAGCAGCTGATCGCGTACTACCACATGTGGCACACCGGGCACCCGGCTGCTGAGCAGTGCCCGGGCTGCACGTGGTGCAACGGCGCGGTGGGCGAACTGTCCTACCTACACTCCCGCGACATCACGTACGCCGTCTTCTGCCAGGGCCCGTACGACGAAAGCCGCCGCTACCGCGACTTCATGGGCTGGACGATGCCTTGGTACTCCGCGGTCGGCTCCCTCGACCAGTTGCTCGTCGGACGCACCATCGGTCAGATGTACCTGGTCTGCTACGTCCGCGACGGCGATCGCGTGTTCGAGACCTACTGGACCACCCTGCGCGGCGTCGAGGTGATGGACAACAGCTATCACCTGATGGACCTCACCGTGTACGGCCGCCGCGAGCCGTACGAGGACTCACCGGCCGGCTGGCCACAGGAGTGGGACATGTCGCTGATCCCGCACATCCTCTCCACCAACGGCCGCCCGATCGCCCAATGGTCCCGCCTGGAAGCAGGCCACTCCGACGACCTCACCGCCCGCTGACCATCTGAACAGCTAGACCATGTCCGGGGAGGCGAGTCCTGGAAAGGCCTGACGCAGTTTGTGTATCAGGTGCGGCGAGGTCGAGTTGTTGGAGGAGGGGCGGGGGACTGCCATAGCTTGAATGGCTTGGAGGTCGCCCCGCCCGCTCCGTGTCAGCGTGTGATGCTTGCCAGTTCCGGGGTGCGGCGCAGCATCTGCAGCGCTCGCATCCGCATAGGTCCGATGCTGCCGATCGGCAGGTTCAGGGTCTCGGCGATCTCCGTGTAGGACGGGCAACTGTCCGACATCAGCAGCCGGATCAGCCTCTGGTACCGCCCGGGCAGCCGGGACAGGGCCCGCTCCGTGGACGGTTCGTACTCGCCGTCGACCGGGTAGACGTCGAGCACGGCCGAGCGGTGGCCGTCGCTGTGCTCGGCCGTCGGGTCGGCGTACAGCAGGTACCGCTTCCGGCTGATCGCCACTCGCAGACCTTCCCGCCGGGCCGTCGCGGCCAGCCAGGCCGGGAGGCACTGGGGGTCGCGGATCTGGCGACCGTGTTGCCACAACCGCAGCCAGGTCAGCTGGGCGACGTCAGCGGCGTCGCTGTGGCTCAGGCCGACGCCGCGGGCGGTGTGGAGGAGCAGGGGACGGTAGCGGTTTTCCAACTCCTTCCAGGCCGTCCAGTCAGAGCTGAGTGCCCGGCCGAGAAGGACCTCCAGCGAGGGTCCTGAATCGTTGTGATGGCGATTTCCCTTGGCCGGCCGTGCGGTTTTGCGCAGCGAGATTGTCGACACGCTCCACGTCCTTTCGCTGATCCCCTGATGGCGGTGATGGGCGAGCAAAAAGGCACAGGAATAGTCGGCCGGTGGTGGCGGACCACCGGCCGAAAGCCCACGCTGTCAGCGGGCTCGGTAAAACCCCCAGTCGGCAGAAGCTGGACGACCCTGTGCCTCACCACGTCCCCCGCGGTAGCCGTCCGTGCTGCCTTCGGCGCCTATTCGATCACCGGTGCCGTCACGTAGGCGTAGTCGATCCGTCACGAAACGATGCGTGTGGCGTCACCGCTCGCATACGCACCCGTCGGTAACCGGTCGGTCGCGCTGGGATTCCGCAGGGTCGGGCCGAGCAGGCGCAGCAACGGTGCGGCCATCAAGGTGGTGACCAGCGCCATCACCACCATCACCGTGAAGGCGCTGTGGTTGATGATGCCGACCTCGAGTCCGGCGGACAGGACGACGATCTCGGTGATCCCACGAGCGTTCATCAAGACACCGAGCCCGATTGCGGACCGGACCGGCAGACCGCCGGCCCGGGCCACCGGTACGGCTCCGCACAGCTTGCCGGCGACCGCTACGGCCAGCAGCAGAGCGCCGGCCGCGAGCACCGGCGGCTGGGTCACCGCCGCGGTGATGTCGGTCTGCAGGCCGATCGAGGCGAAGAAGACCGGCACCAGGAGGGCGCGGTTCAGGCCGCCGATCTGTTGCGCCACCTGCGCCACCGGCAGGCTGTCCTTCGGCAGCACGAGACCAGCCAGGAAGCCACCGAAGATCGCGTGTACGCCGATCCGGTCGGTCGCCGCGGCGAGGCCGAGGATCAGACCGAGCACCAGCAGTACCAGGATCGGCGTGGGCAGGGAGGCGGCGTACCGGGCGGCCAGTCGTCGCAGCAGCGGCCTGACGACCAGCAGGCAGCCGGCGCCGAGGAGCACGGTCAGGGCCAGCGCCAGCAGGGCATTGCCGGCACCCGCCGGCCGGATCATCGCCATCACGATCGCGAGTGCGCACCAAGCCAGTACGTCGGCGGCGGCGGCGCACAACATGGCCAGCGATCCGAGCCGGCTGCCCTCCAGGCCGCACTCCTGCACGATCCGGGCCAGGACCGGGAACGCGGTGATGCTGAGCGCCGTACCGACGAAGACGACGAACGGCAGCCGGTCCACCGCCGGACCGGCCAGCGCCGAGTAGAGCGGCATCGCCGCGAGGACGCCGAAGGCGAACGGAACCGCCATGACCGCGAGGCTGGCGGCGGCGATCGCACCGTGGTCGCGACCGATCCGGTCACGGCCGAAGTCGGCGCCGACGGTGAACATGAAGACGGCCAGCCCGGCCTGCGCCAACAGGCTCAGATCGGCCCGCACCTCGGTCGGCAGCACGGCGTCGAGCAGCCCGGGCCACACCGCTCCGATCACCGATGGTCCGAGCACGATCCCGGCCACGATCTCGCCGACCACAGCGGGCTGCCCGATCAGCCGGGCGAGCCGGCCGCACAGGGTCGCCAGCGCGCAGACCACCGCGATCGCCAGCAGCAGGCGCCACATCAGCTGGGCCGCCGTCGGTCCGGCGGCCGGCGGCACCGACGCTGCCGTGGCGGTGCTCTCCGGCGTCAGCCAGCCGGCGGCGTAGGCGAGACCGAGCAGGGCGACCGCGCCGGCGACCAGACCGGCAGCGACCGCCAGCGCTCGGCCGGGGGTGGGCAGCAACGGCCCGTCCGGCGCAGGCATCCGGGCAGCGCCGCCTCAGGTGCGCAGCGCACCGTCGGCGGACAGCGGAACAGTAGCCAGCTGTTCCGCCGTGGCCCGGTGCACCCCGTTGACTCGCTGTCCGGCCCGGCGGGCGAGGACGTCCCGGGTGACCTCGGCGGCCCGGTTGCCGAGCACGCTGAGCAGCGAGTCGGCGATCCCGTGGGTCGCCTCGTTCACGCCTTGCAGATAACAGGCGGCGTCCGACGGTTCGTCGAGCCTCAACCGGTACTGCCGGTTCACCTCGATCCGGTCCAGTCCGATGGCCGCGCCGAGGTTACGGACGACAGCGGGCATCTCCCGGATGAAGCCGGTGCCGAGGAAGACCAGATCCCGACGGAGCTCGCTGACGGCGCCGGTCTTGCGGTCGATCAGCTCCAGGACGACCTCGTCCCCGTCCATCCGGGCACCGGTGATGTCGGTCATCGGCACCAGCCGTCGCCGCTCGACCCCGCCGAGCCGGTCCAGGTACAGGCCGGTGTAAAGGTCCTGCAACAGGTCGCTCTCGACGCCGGAGTAGTTCGTCAGGTGCATCTCCCGCAGGATCTGGTCCCGGCCCTCCGGCCTGGCCTCGAAGAACTTGTCGATGAACGACGGGTAGTAGAGCTCGTTGGTGAACTTGTTCGTGTCGTACGCGCGCAGCCCGATCGATCGGATCACCCAGCTCACGTCGCTGTTCGGCAGGTCGAGCTGCACCGCCCGGAACATCTCGGCCGCGCTCTGCGCCGCGCCGACCACCGCGACCCGGTGCGGCTGGCCCTTGTCGAGGTCCGCGATCCGGCTGCGGTACCGGGTGCTGTGGATCAACCGGTCGGCGGGCAGATCGGCCAGTACCGGCGGAACGTACGGGTCGCGCCCGGCGCCGATGACGAGGTAGCGGCTGGAGATCGTGCCGCCGTCGGCGAGCCGGGTCAGCCACCCGGTCAGAGTGCCGGCCGAATTGCGCACCGGCTCGATCGACGCACACTCACAGCCGAGCTGGATCCGCACCTTCCGCAGCGACTCCGACACCCAGCTGAGATAGCCGGAGATCTCCATCCGGTACGGCGTGAAGCTGCCCATGTTGATGAAGTCGTCGAGCCGGCCGACGCTGCGCAGATAGTTCAGGAAGGTGAACTCGCTGCGCGGGTTCCGCAGCGTCACCAGGTCCTTGGCGAACGCCACCTGGCTCTTCGCCCACGGCAGCAGCAGACCGCGTTGCCACTCGATCGCGTGGCTGCGTTCGATCACGAGCGAGTTCTCGGCCAGGCCGTCGCAGCCGAGTTCTTCGAGCGCGACGGCGAGGGCCAGGTTCGCCGGCCCGGCGCCGATGGCGAGCAGTTCGACCTCACGGTTCGTCATGCGGGCTCCAAAAGGTCGCGGCTCACCAGGGCCGTCCGGAATACTCGGGCTCGTTCACTGCGTCGTAGGTCAGCTCGACCAGGTCTGCCGCGGCGGTCAGCCGGTCGGCACAGGTGGTGGCATCGTCCGCGGTGCAGACGACGTACGCGTACCGACCGAGGTGGGCCCGCGGCGGCAGCCGGACCGTCGCCCCGGCGGCGACCATCGGATGGGCCTCCACCAGGCCGGGAACCGACCCCGGCTCCGGTACGGCGATCGCCACGACGCGGCAGTCCTCGGGTGGATAACAGAACCGGATCCCGACGCAGGTCCGGTGATCAGGCTCCAGCTCGGGACGGATGCCCTGCGCCACGTCGACCAGGACCGTGCCGGGATCGATACCGGTGGCCAGCTTGCCCAGGTACGGGATCAGGTCACCGCCGAGCCGGCCGTTGATCTCGATCACCACCGGTCCCCGGGAGCTGAACCGGATCTCGGTGTGGGTGATGCCGTACGGGGCGCCGATCGCCTCGTGCGCGACCCGGAGCAGTTCGCGCAACTCGGCGTCGGCCAGCAACGGGTCGTCGCCGTCGACGATGTGGCCGACCTCCTCGAAGTACGGCGGTGGGCCGAGTTCCTTGTGGGCGATGCAGAACGGCCGGTACTCGCCCGCCACCACCGCACCGTCGATGCTGATCTCCGGACCGTCGACCAGTTCCTCGATCAGCGCGCCACCGTGGTACTCGGCCGGACCGCTGCGGCTGGAGCTGTCGGCCCGGTCGAAGGCATCGGTGATGCCGGCCTTGCCGTCCACCACGGCGACGCCGATGCTCGCGGCCATGCCGCGCGGTTTGACCACGACCGGATAGCCGATGTCCGCGGCGGCGGTGGCGGCCTCGTCGGCTGTCGCGACCACCGCGAACCGCGGTTGCGGCAGCCCGGCAGCGGTCAGCGCCTGCCTCGTCCGCGCCTTGTCGCGACAACCCTGCGCACCCTGGGCGGTCAGACCCGGCAGGCCGAGCTGGTCCGCGACCAGCGCGGTGGCGATCACCGACGGTTCGTCGTACGTGAAGACGCCGCGGACGCGATGGCTACGGGCGACGGACTCGGCGGCTGCGAGCAGACCGTCGTGGTCCAGAACCAGACCGGCCCCTTCGAGTGGCACGACCACCGAACTGCCGGCGACGTACGGCTGTTGCCAGGTCGCGGGCTCGTCGTCGATCAGCCAGAGCGGCCGGCGTTTCGCCGCGCCCTGCATCAGATACTCCCGGTACGGCTGGAAGCCGCTACCGAACTGCAGCACGACACCCTCGGTGTTGTCGTCCACGCACAGCCTCCCCGGGTCGGCACTATCGAACGAGAGGAGGCGACCCGTCGCGGGTGATACACCGAACCGCTTCGGAACTGCCCGCATCTGGTCGTGCCAACGACTTGTACTCAGGTAGTTGACGGCTCAGACTCACGGGATGTAGCTCGGGAGTCACTCAAAGAGGAGTCGCCGATGCCTGTACCGGGAGACCCGTCCGCCCGACGTTCTCGCGGTCACGGAATGTCGCCGATCGCCGGCGGCAGTGAGGATTTCGTTCACAGTGGGGGAGATCGACAGATGCGTGCAGGCGCAGTACCGGCGGAGGATCCGGATCCGGATTCCGAGGCCCGGTTCGATGGAGATCACCGATCGGTGAAGCTCCGGATGCTCGACGGCTTCCGGGTCGTCGCGGACCAACAGACCTTGTCCATTCCGCTCAGTGCGCGCCGCGTGGTCGCGTTCGTCGCGCTGCGTGGACGTTCCAGCCGCGCTGAGGTGGCCGGCACGCTCTGGCCGGAGGTATCGGACTCCAAGGCCCAGGCCTGCCTGCGGACGGCGCTGTGGAGGCTGCGCCAGCTGACTCCACTCCAGCTCATCACCGGTGACGAGACACTGCGCGTCGACGAGTCCGTCGACGTCGACGTGAACACACTGGTGACCGCGATCCGCCGGGTGATCAACGACGGCGAGTGCGGAGCCGACCAGGGACTGCTGCCGACGCTCGCCGCGATGGGAGAGCTGCTGCCCGGCTGGTACGACGACTGGGTGCTGCTCGGGCGGGAACGCCTGCGCCAGCTCCAGTTGCACGCGCTCGAGATGACTGCTCAGCAATTGACCTGCTCCGGCCGGTATGCCGAGGCGATCGAGGCAGCGATGGCGGCCGTGCGGCTGGAACCGTTGCGGGAGAGCGCGACCCGGGTGCTGATCGAGGTCCACCTGGCCGAGGACAACGTGGTCGAGGCGATCCGCCGGCTCGAGTTCTTCCAGGGGAGTCTGGTCAACGAGCTCGGTGTCGAGCCGACCGCGGAACTGGTGGATCTGGTCCGCAGCCGGCAGACCGGACTGGACGCGCGCCGGCATGCGTCCGGCATGCTCGGACTGGACCGGAACAGGGGCCTGGCGCACCGGCGGGACCCTGGCGTAGGTCGAGTCTCCTAGCTCTGCTCCGTGGATCCTGCCACCCGGCAGGATCCACGGCTCGAAGCTGGTGATCTGCCCGGTCTCGCCCTCGGCGATCCGCTCACCGCTCCGGCGGGCTCCACAGGTCCTCGGAGCCGAGCGCCTCGACGTGGTACTTGCCGAGGGCGCTGACGAGCAACTGCAGCTCGAGGGCCAGGCACTCGACCAGGTTGATCAGGCCGTGATCAGGGTCGGTGTCCACCGCGATGAGGGCGGCCCGGCCGAGGCCGGCCGCGTTCGCGCCCAGCGCCAGGCACTTGGCGACGCGCGCGCCTTCCCACATCCGGCCGGACACCAGCAGGCAGGACGGATCCGGCCCGGGAGCTGGCGTGGCCCGGTCGTGGCCGATCCGCTGCAGGCACTCGCCGAGCGGCAGCCCGACATGGTGGAGGAACGCCCGTGGAGCCCAGCCGGTGCCGGCCTCGGCGCCGTCGACCGACACCGCGTCCGCGCCGGCCGTCCAGGCCACCTGCGCCGCGGCCGCAACGTCCCGTGCGGGTGGCAGTTTCACCCAGACCCGGGCTCGCGGGTAGTTGTTGCGCATCAGGCGGATCTGCTGACGCAGGATCTCCTCGGTGAAGGTGCCGGGGCTGCTGCTGCGCAGTACCCGGTCGCCGCCGAGAACCGGGTCGATGAGGTAGGCGTCGGCCAGCCGTTCGGCCGCGCCGGCGGCTACCAGCGTCATGCCGCCCAGGCCGGGCTTGGCGCCCTGCCCCACCTTGAGCTCGAACGCCAGCCGCCCGGACTCCAGCAGTGGCGAAACGTTCGGGTCGCTGTACACGAGGTTCCACACCTCGGCGTCGGCGTCCTCGGTGCTCTGCTGCACGACCACTCCGCCGTACCCGTCCAGCGCTTCGGCTTGGTAGGCGATGATCCGGCCGAGCAGCGAACGTTCGGCGTCGGCCTCGAGCCGGCCGTAGCTGTTCACCGGCATCACGTTCTCGCCGACGACCATCGGGATGCCGAGTCGCCCGGCCTGGCGGCCGGCCGCGATGCCGAGGGCGGTGCTCGCCGTCTCGGTCGAGCCGAACGCCGAGACGTACAGCGGCACCGTGGACCGGAACCCACCGATCGTCGTCTCGAGCTCCACGTCCCGGTACACCGGCTCCCGGGCCAGCTCGACCAGCCGTTCCAGCCGCTGCGGCACGAAAACGGGCGGCACCAGTCGCAGCCGGTCGATCGGATCGGCCGGCGGATGTGCGTCAGGACAGTCGGCGCCGAACAACGCGGTTCCGTAGTCGCCCGCGGGCGGGAACGCGTCGGCAGCACCGGCTCGGGCGCGGCTGCGGATCGCTGCCTCGGGAAATCCTTCGGCGTACAGGATGCGCTCCTTCGGTCGGCCTTCTGCCCGGAAGAGGCCGCGACGGTACGCCGAAAATACGTCCGCGCTCAGCGACCTCTGCGGGTCAGCCTCAGGTAGAGCAGGGCGGCCGCGGTGACGACCACCGGCCAGAGCAGGTAGGGGCCGGCCATCAGCAGCAGGATCACGACCGCCCCCTGCGCCACTATCGCGGCGAGCCGTGCCTTGCTGCCCCGCGGCAGCAGCCTGACCGCCGCCGCGACACCGACGGCATAGACGGTCACGAACAGCCCGGTGGTGAGCAGGACCAGAGAGCGCGGTCCGACTCCTGCCGCCGCCACGACCACGGCGGTCACCATGGACATCGCGCTGAGCACGGCGAGGCTGCGTCGTGGCACCACTCCGGCCGAGCTGCCGTGGGTGAGCCAGGCAGGGAGTGCGCCGTCGCGGGCCAGCGCGGCGCCGAGCTTGGCGGCGCCGGCGTAGTACGCGTTCATCGCTCCGAAGGTGAGCAGCAGCGCCGCGACGGCGGCCAGGACCCGGGCGTTGCCGCCGACGCCGATCGCTAGCAGATCGCCCAGCGGGGCGTCGGTCTCGGCGGCCCGCGGGCCGAGCACGGTGATGGTGGCGAACGCGACGCTGAGGTAGAGCACGCCGACGACGATCACGGCGACGGCAGTGGCCCGCGGCACGTCGCGGGCCGGCCGGCGGAACTCGCCGGTCAGGTAGGTGACCGTCTCCCAGCCGACGAAGCTCCAGACCAGCAGTGCGGCGGCTGGGCCGATCGCCTGCCAGCCGTGCGGCGCGAACGGCTGCAGGTTCGCCAGGTCGGCATGCGGCAAGGAGAGCGCGACCGCCGCGACCAGGAAGACCGTCAGCAGCCCGGCCAGGCTGATCTGGACCCGGCCGGTCACCTGGATGCCGAACGCGTTGGCGGCCGGCACGACCACCATCAGCGCCAGCATGGTCGCCAAGACGGTGCCCTCGCCTCCGCCCAGCCCTGCTTCGACGTAACCACCGGCCCACAGGGCGGCCGCCGGACCGCCGACCGGGACGGACAGATAGAAGCACCAGCCGACCACCGCCGCTGCCCGGTCGCCGAACGCCAGCCGCGCGTACGTCGCGACGCCACCGGAGTCCGGGTAGCGCGCACCGAGCGCCGCGAAGGTCGCCGCCAGCGGAGCGGACACCACCGCGAGACCCAGCCAGGCCAGCAGCGACGCTGGGCCGGCCACCTCGGCGGCGAGTGCCGGCAACGCGATCACGCCGGTCGCCAGCACGGCTCCGACGTACAAGGCCGTGCCCTGTCCGAGGCCGAGCCGGCCGGCCGGTGCCGAGGTTGGGTTCACCATGCGGGACATCTTCGCCCGAACCGGCGGTCAGGGCGAAGCGATGCCGGGCACCTTCGGGAACGCGCTGGCCTGCCAGACCGAGTCCAGCCCGGCGACGTAGCGGGTGAACCGTTCGAGGCCGAGACCGAACCCCGCACTGGGCGGTACGCCGTCTCGCAGCATCTGCAGGTACCACGCGTACTTGGCCGGGTTCTCGGCCGTCTCCCGCATCCGCGCGACGATGGTCGCGTAGTCCTGCTCGCGTTCACTGCCGCTGCACAGTTCGCCGTACCCCTCGGCGGCGACCAGGTCGAAGTTCCGCAGCATCCCGGGCTGGTCCTTGCTCTCCCGGTCGTAGAAGCCGCGCGATCCCTTCGGGTAGTCGGTGACGAAGAACGGCTTGCTGGCCTTGCCCGACAGCTTCGCCTCGCCGACCCAGTCGAGCTCGGCGTCCGGGCTCTGGTCGTGCCCCATCGCCCGCAGGTCGGCGACCGCGTCGGCGTGCGTCCGGCGCCCGAACGGCTCACTCAGCAGTTCGGCGAACTCGCCGGTGTCCCGGCCGAGGGCTTCCAGTTCGTGGGGAAGGTCCTCCACCACCCGCCGTACGACGTACTGGACCAGGTCCTCGGCGAGCTGGATGGCGTCGTCCCGGGACGCGTTCGCCACCTCGACGTCGATCTGGTGGAACTCGGCCAGATGCCGGCTGGTCGACGCGGTCTCCAGCGGTTCCAGCCGGATGTTCGGGGCGATGAAGAAGATCTTGTCGAACGAGGTCAGGGCCGCCTGCTTGTAGAGGATCGCGCTGGTCATCAGCTTGTAGCGGTGGCCGTAGTAGTCCACGTCGACCTGCTTGGCTCCGCGCGCACCCGGGTCGGTGACCGGGCCGATAACCGGCGGCAGCAACTCGGTGAACCCCCGGCCGCCGAGGAGTTCGCGGGCAGCGGCCAGCATCCGGTTCTGGATCGTGAGCACCGACCGGGTGACCGGTGAGGTCAGGTGCTCACGCGGACTGGCGGGCAGCCGGGAATCGGTCTCCGGGATCCGGGTCTCGGTCATCTGTTGTGCTCCCTGGTTCGTCGCCCGACCGGGGCGGTGGGGTGGGGACTTGCCCTGCCGCGGTCGCGGCTCGGTACTCGTGCTCGAGGCTGGCGTTGTCGTAGGTCCGCTCCACGTACGACAGCGAGGACAGCAGGCCCGCCGCCGTCAACTTGGTCGAGCCGGTCGGCCCGACCACGCCGCGGATCGGCATCGAGCCGATGGAGGCCCACTGCAACCGCCCGGCGCTGTCGAGGTAGCTGCGGGCACGGCCGGCGTTGTCCGGATGCAGGCAGTACGGCACGTCGAGATAGCCCCGCCGGAACGCGGTGGCCAGCGACTTGCCGAGGTCCGGACCGAGCGCGAGCACCGCCTCGATCAAGGCGCCGGCCTCGGCATGGATGCCGGTGTCGACGACATCGCCGGCGATCGTGATGCACCGATCGGCGGCCAGCGCCGCGGTCTCCAGGGCGGCGATGTTCTCGGCGAAGGTGGGAATGCGGTAGCCCTCGGCAACCGTCTTCACGATCAGCCTGGCCGCGCCGGCCCGGACAGCCAGCCGTGCGGCCTCCTCGAGCAGCCGGGTGGCACCGTCCGGTGTCCGCGGATACACGCCCATGTAGGTGTAGACGACGATGTGCCAGTCGATGTCCGGCAGCCACTGGGCGGCCAGCCGGCGCAACGCCAGCAGCGCTTCCATGTCCTGATCAGGATTGGTTTGCTGGGCGTAGCTCAGCGAGACACTGCGAATGCCGTGCTGGCGGAAGAACAGGCACTCGAGCACGCTCAGCGCGACCAGCAGGCCGGGTGGGCAGAGCTGCCCCATCATGCAGCCGCCGAAGCTTTCGACGTGCGGCTCGGCGCCGGTTGCCCTGACCTCCGCCAGGAGATCGCAGCTGCGAGCCCAGTTCGGGATCGAGTCCGCCAGCGGCATCCGGCTGTAGGGCAGGCAGTAGGAGACCGGCCCGCCCTCGGTCGCGTGGAGTCCGGCGTCGATCAGCGCGCTGACGATCGGTTCGGGACAGGGCGATCCGTGCCGGATCTGCACCGGGAAGCCGGGACCGACGATGCCGTCCAGCACCGCCCGGGTGGTGGTCACGTCGTGCGCGACGATGGGATAGCCGTTCAGCTCGACCCCGGCCGCGAGCGCGGCGCGAGCGTTCGCGTTGTCACCCATCCGGGTGTAGCTGTCGAGCGTGATCGTCCCGACCGCGGTCGCCGCCGCCCTGCTGGTGGCCACGAGTCCGGTCCGCATCGCGCCGGGATCGCTGACCCCCATCCGCGGTTGCACCACGAGTCGGCCGGCCTGATGGGCGCGCGCGACGAAGTCACCGAACGAGCCGGTGTCCGGGACGCTCACGAAGCCTCGCCGGTGGTCAGCCGGCCGACGTACGACCGGAAGGCGGTCAGTCCGGTGCCGTCCTCGAAGACCGCGTCGTACCCCGCGGCCGTCAGCTCGCCCCGGCTGCGGTCACAGCCGGGGCCGGCGATACCCAGCTTCCCGCCGATCACCATCGCGGTGTCCGCCAGCTCCGCGTGGCCGCGGAGCTGACGGACCACCCGCAGTCCGTCGTGGAAGCCGTGCCCGTTGACGCTGCTGACCACGATCAGGTCGGGACGCAGGCGACGGCACTCGGAGACCAGCAGTTCGTCCGGCACACAGGCGCCGAGGTTGTGCACCCGGTGACCGAGCTCCTCGAGCAGTAGCTGCAGGACGACGAGGTTCCAGGTGTGCGAGTCTGACGAAACGCTGGTCACCACAACGGACAGGTCGCCGACGCTGACGTCCCGGCCCGCGGCGACGGCGGCGGCGTGATCCATGACAAGCAGAGCGCCGATCCACCGTGGCCTGATACACACAGCCACCCGCGGCCGCTCACCGAGGGCCGATTTCATCCAGCTGCGAGACGCCGGTGGCAGCCTGCGGTCCGTACCGCTCCCATCGTTCGTGCAGCCGGATCCGGCCGTCGGGCAGCAGTTCGGGGGTGCTTTCGCAGTGCCCCGCGATGAGTGAGCCGTCGGCCAGCACCATGGTGTAGCCGAACTCCAGCGTGTCGTCCGGACGGCACACGCCGGTGAGCGATCCACGCCGGACGCGGCCACCGCTGAAGTCGGCCCAGAGCAGGTCACCGCGTTGCCGGTACGACGCGACGGGTACCTCGCCGTCGCCGGCGTCGTGCCCGGCAGGGGAGAACCTCCTGCCGTCGTAGTCGATCATCAGCCACCTGCCGGACCGTGCAGTTCCAACGTGCAGCACTTCACCCCACCACCGGCCCGGAGCAGTTCCGAGACGTCGAGACCGATCGGCTCGAAACCCGCCTCCCGCAACTTCGCGGCCAGGTGGGTCGCACCGGTCGGCATCAGCACGTGGCGGCCGTCGGAGACGGCGTTCAGACCGAACGCACCGGCATCCTCGGCGGACGCGATGATCGCCGACGGGAAGAGCTCGCGCAGGATCGCCTGACTGCCCGGTGTGAAAGCGGCCGGGTAGTACATCACCGTCTGCTCGTCCAGCGCGGCCAGCGCGGTGTCCAGGTGGTAGTACCGGTCGTCGACGAGAGTCAGGCCGATCACCGGGCGGCCGAAGTACTGCTCGCTCTCGACGTGGGCCCGGCGGTCGGTGCGGAACCCGTTGCCGGCCAGCAGCCAGGATCCGGCGGTCAGGTAGTCGCCCTCGCCCTCGTTGGCGGACGACGCCTGCCGGACCTGCAGGCCGCGGCTGCTGAAGAAGTCGAGGTAGGCGGCCGACTCCGCGTCCCGCTCGGGGTGGCGGAAACGGGCCACCAGTGCGCGGTCGCCGTGGACGGTGGCGCCGTTCGCGGCGAACACCATGTCGTGCAGCCCGGGCACCGGTGGGATCAGGTCCACGGTGTGGCCGAGCTCGACCAGTTGGTCGTGGATCCGCTGCCACTGCGCCAGCGCGATCGGCTGGTCGACCGGCTTGCCGGGATTCATCCACGGGTTGATCGAATAGGTGACGTCGAAGTGGGTCGGGGGGCACATCAGGTACCGGCGGGTGGTGCTCCGCCGGGTCGCGGCGTCGTACGGCGCTTCGGCGGTTGCGATCGAGGTGCCGACCTCGGAGATGAGTTCCATGCCGACAAGAGCGCGCGGGGACCGCGATCAGATACTTGCCTGGGTCAGTGTATTTCCGGCGTCCGGTGCGGGTCTCTGTCCGAGCAGGAGCGCTCTGACTCCGCCTTGCCCACCGGAGGGTCTGATATGTCTACCCGCTTGAGCCGAGCTGAACTCACCGCGCAATACCTGGACGAGGTCAAGCGACGCGGCATCTCTGCCGGCGAACTCGTCAGCACCCAACCCGAGTCCGTCGGGTTGCGGTCCTTCTACGGCGGCCGATGGCTGTCCCGGCCGCTGTTCATCGGTACCGAGGAGTGCGAGCAGTTGGCGAACGACATCCTGACCATGCACGCCGCGCTGACCAGCCTTCCCGACAAGCTGTACGGCGGCGATCTGGCCGCGTTCGCCCGTTCCGTCGGGATGAACGACGTCCAGACCTCGGCCGTACTGCGCAGCCGTGGCGCGTCGGTGACGAAGCAGAGCCGCGCCGACCTGTACATGGACGAGTCCGGCTTCAAGCTGCTCGAGTTCAACATGGGCAGCGCACTCGGCGGGATCGACCAGTCCGACATGGCCCGGGCGTTGCTGGACCAGCCGGTGCTGGCGGAGTTCGCGCAGACGCATCGCCTCGGCTACGTGGACACGATGCGCGAACAGGTCAACAACATGTTCGTCGAGTGCGGGTTCGAGTACGGGTCGCGGCCGGTACTGGCGACCGTCGACTGGCCGAGCAGCTACGAGACCCTCGAGCCGTACATGCACCACTTCGCGACGCGCCTGCAGGAGATGGGGATCGATGCCCACGTCGGCCACATCGGGCAGCTCGAGGTCCGCGACGGCGGGGTCTGGCTGGGCGAGGTGAAGGTCGACATCATCCAGCGGCTGTTCATGCTGGAGGACCTGCTCGAATACCCGGACGCGCCGGCGCTGATGGATCCGATCCTGGACGCCGCGGCTCGCGGAGAGGTGAAGATCTTCACCCCGCTCGACTCGGAGATGTTCGCCAGCAAGGGTGCGCTGGCGATGCTGTCCGACGAGGCCAACCGTCAGTACTTCGACCAGCAGACCCTGGTCAGCCTGGACCGGATCCTGCCGTGGACCCGGATGGTGCGCTCGGGGCCGGTGACTCTGGAGGACGGTAGCCAGGCCGAGTTGCTCGACTACGTGCTCAGCCATCAGGAGGACCTGGTCCTCAAGCCGACCTCACGTCACGCTGGGGAAGGGGTATTGCTGGGCTGGCGCGACGACACCGGCGCGGAGCTGTGGGAGGAGCGCGCCCGGGAGGCACTCGACGGCCCCTGGGTCGTCCAGCGCCGGATCCGGCCGGTGCCGGAGCTCTTCCCGATGCCCGACGGCGACCCGGAGCCGTGGATCGTGAACTGGGGCGTCTTCACCGTCGTCAACGGCTACGGCGGCGTCTTCGCCCGGGCGCTGTCGGTCGAGTCCGACCTCGAGGTGGTCGGGCTGGTCACCGGTGCCTCGGTCGGCTGCTGCCTGCACGTCCTGCCCGAGGACTCGGACGTCGAGCCGGGGACCGCACTGCCGGTACGGAAGCAGTAAGCCGAGCCGGGCACGAAAGAGCCCGGCGCGGCGCCGCGATCAGCGACGCCGTGCCGGGCTTTTCGTTTGCTCAGGTTGCCGCTTCGGGCGCGGCCGAGGCAGTGGCCGGCTGCTCGTCGGGCCGGCGCATCCCGATCCGGGCGCACACCGCGGACAGGATCGCGACCGCCCCAGCCCACAGCCAGAAGGCCTGGCCGATGTGGGACCACACCCAGACACCAACGGCCGGACCGACGGCGTTGCCGAGGCCGAAGACGCTCAGCATGGCGCCGGAGTACCGGCCGCGCAGGTGCGGCGGCGCGACCATGCCCGGGTAGGCGAAGGTGGTCGGCGCGCCGATGATCTCCGACGCCGTCCAGATGATCGTGCCGAGGATCAGCAGCACCGGGATCAGCGCGATCGCGTAGACGCCGTAGCCGACGGCCACCAGGCCGAAGCCGGCGATGGCGGTGATCCGCAACGGCCACTTCTGCACGTACTTCGTCGCCGGCACCTCGCACACCGCCACGACGACGGCGTTCGCCGAGACGACCAGGCTGTACCACCACAGGCTGAGGCCCTGGTCGACGATCGCCAGCGGGAGGACCGCGATGTACTGGCAGTAGACGATGGTCACCAGGAACACGGCGGCCAGGTAGAAGTCGTAGCGCCAGTCGGCCAGCACCGCCCGATAGCCCTGCTTCGGTTCCGCGGCCTTGGCGGCGTCGGCCGCCGCGTCCGGTGCGGCCTTGCCGGGCAGGAACTTCCAGGCGATCGCGCTGTAGAGGACGGCCGCGAACGCCTCGGCCCAGAACAGCAGGCTGTAGGAGACCGAGACCAGGGCGACGCCGACGATCGGGGTGACCGCGGTGCCCAGGTTGATGGCCAGCCGGTACATCGCCATCGTCATCACCAACTGGCCGGGCTTGGTCAGCTCGGCCAGCATGGCCTGCGCGGCCGGCCGGTTCAGCTGGCTGACGGTGCTGACCGTGAGGATCGCGAGCAGGATCACCCAGTAGACGTCGATGTACAGGATGGAGACGATCAGCGCGGCCGAGCCGAGCATGCTGATCAAGGTCGCCGCCCGGGCACTCAGCCGGTCGGTGAGCCAGCCGCCGACGAACGACCCCAGCACGTGGCCGGCGCCGTAGATGCCGAGGGCGAAACCGGCCTGGCCGGCCGTGAATCCGCGGTGCGTCATGAACAGCACCAGGAAGATCTGCAGGAACGCGCCCAGCCGGTTGACGAAGACGCCGAACAGCAGGGCCTTCGAGGTGACCGACGTCTGGCGCCAGGTGGCGATCGCGCCGAGCCCGGCGCCCGGTTGTTCGGCCGAGGCCGGTTCGCGGTCGAGGTCTTCACTCATCGCACACTTCACCCCTTGATCCGGGCAGACGAGATGTTCCGGCTGTTTGCCGGTGGACATTTGGTCCCGCACGCTACCGCGCCGACCGGCTCACGCACAGACCTCGAACGCATCAAAACAAGGCGTATCAGAGCCGGCCCGGCCCTGCCTCTGTTGAAGTGACGGCGACGCGTAACGGAGCGCACGTGCGCCCCTGTCGACATGCCCTGCAGGCAGGAGGATCGGACCATATGACCATCGACATCCACCGGGACCTCGATCGAATCCCGGACGACTTCATGCAGAGGCCGTACGAGATCCTCGAGCCCTACCGGAAGGCCGGCCGCGTGCACCACGTGGTCTTCCCGCACGGAGCCGACGTCTGGCTCGTCACCCGGTACGCCGACGTACGCGCCCTGCTCCAGGACCCCCGGGTGAGCAAGGACGGGACGCGGATGAACGAGATGTTCGCCCGTCACACCGGCACCTACGTCGAGGAGGAGAAGCCCGACGTGGGCTTCGACGACGAGCTGTCCCAGCACATGCTGAACACCGACGCCCCCCGGCACACCCGGCTGCGCTCGCTGGTGAGCAAGGCCTTCACGCTGCGCCGGATGGAGAACTTCCGGGACCGGATCGAGGAGCTCGTCGCGCAGTACCTGGACAAGCTCGAGGGCCGCGACGACATCGACCTGGTCGGCGAGTACGCGCAGCCGCTGCCGATCGTGATCATCTGCGACGTGCTCGGCATCCCGTTCGAGGACCGGGAACGGTTCCAGCAGTGGGCGGTCGAGCTGGTCGGCGCCGGACACCCGCCGGAGGTGGTCGAGAACGCCTCGAAGAACGTGATGGAGTACGGGCACGCGATCATCGAGATGAAGCGCAAGAACCCCGGCGACGACATGGTCAGCGCGATGCTGGAAGGATCGCCGAGCGGCGACAAGCTGACCGACGACGAGCTCGTCGCGATGATCTTCCTCTACACCGTGGCCGGCCACATCACCTCGCAGCACACGCTGTCCAACAGCATCCTCAGCCTGCTCACCAACCCCGACGCGATGCGGCGGCTGCGGTCCGACCTGTCGATCATGCCGCAGGCGATCGACGAGTTGATGCGGTACGACGGTGGGGTCGGCGTCGCCACCTTCCGGTTCTCGCTGGAGGACATCGAGATCGGCGACACCGTCGTCCCGGAGAACAGCATCCTGGCGCTGTCGATCCTGTCGGCGCACCGCGACGACGAGCAGTTCCCGGACGCGAACAAGCTCGACCTGGACCGCCGTCCCAACGGTGTTCTCGGGTTCGGCCACGGTCCGCACTTCTGCATCGGCCAGCCGCTGGCCAAGATGCAGACGAACATCGCGCTGACCCGGCTGATCGAACGCTTCCCGGATCTGCGGATGACGTCCGACGCGAGCTACCTGGAGTGGGAGCCCAGCACGCTGCTGCGCGGTATGCACCACCTGCCGGCCGCGACCATTCCGCCGAGGTCCTGATCGGCCCGGACAGACGAACACCGCCCAGACAGACGAACACCGCCCCGGCCGACTCGGCCGGGGCGGTGTTCTCGTTGCCGGGGGAGTGGGTCACTCCTCGACGTAGTACCAGTCCTCGGGGTTGATCAGGCCGTACGGGTTGACCGGCTCGACCCCGCGCAGGTTCTTCGCGACCTCGAACATCCGGTTCGGGAAGCCCGGTGACCAGATGGCCGGCACCTGCTCGGCGATGTAGTCCTGGTACTCGAACATCGCTTCCGGGTCGTCGCTGTGCACCGTCCGGTCGATCAACTCGTCGGCCTTCGGGTCGCTGTAGTCGCCGAAGTTGCTGCCGCCGCCGGTGCGGAACAGCATCTCGCCGGTCAGGTGACCGTAGTACGACCAGCCGCCGTTCCAGGTGTTGATCTCCCACAGCCGCTTGCTCGCCACGTTCGGGGCGTGGTCCTCGGCCACCATCACCGAGCCGTAGACGGGCTCCAGCCTCAGCTCGATCCCCGCCTTGGCAGCGTCCTCTTTGAACATCTCCAGCATCCGCAGCAGCGCGGACTTGCCCTCGACGTAGCGGATCGCGAAGGTCATCCGGTCGCCGATCTCGACGCCCTCGCCGGCGCAGCCGGCCACCTCACCGGGCTGCACGCAGCCGGCCGGCAGCGTGCTGGTGTCCCAGCCGTGCGCCTCGAGCAGTTCGTTGGCGGCCGCGGGGTCGAACGGCATCGGGTCCTTGCGTTGCTTGGGCGACACGTGGGGGTTCGGCGGTGACAGCGGCACCGGGCCGTCCATCCGGTAGGCGTTCCCATTGAAGATCTCCCGGATCGCCCGGTCCTGGTCGAGGCACATCTGCAGCGCCTGCCGGACGTAGGCATGCTGGTAGATCTTCGCCGCGGTGGAGTCGTTGTCGAAGTTGAACGGCATGTAGCGGACCACGAACACGTCCTGCGGCACCACCCGGTACTTGTCCGCCAACGGGTCCGGACCACCGTCGGTGACCTCCATCCCGGGCGGCAGGTAGCCGATCTGGATTCCGTCCGGTGCGTCCGGGCCGGCCAGCAACCGTTCGTACATCAGTTCGTCGGTGTCGTTCTGCACCTGCCGGAACTCGTCCAGGTGCGGCTTGTTCGGGCCGGAGTACTGCTCGTTCGGGACGAACGTGACGAGGCCTTCGACGGTGTAGCTCTTCAGCCTCCACGGACCGTTGACCACGCTCCACACGGGGCTGTCGGCCCAGTCACCGCGGTGCAGGTTGGCCTCCTCGGTCCAGTCGCCGTTCTCCGCCACCAGGTAGTCGTAGACGGCCGGGATGTCGTCCTTGCCGAACGACGCCCGGGCCGGACCGTCGGCGGTCCGGTCCCAGGCCTTCGGCATCGGCGTGATTAGCGACAACTGGTTCATCTCGATCCAGGTCTTGGAATACACCTCGTTGAAGGTGAACCGGACCTTGTCCTCGGCAACCTTCTCGTACGACGTCAGGTTGTCCGGGAAGTAGCCGGGCACGTAGTAGCCGAGCCGGTCACCCTTCACCGCCATCATGTTCACCCAGAACATCACGTTGTCCGCGCAGATCGGCTCACCGTTGGACCACTGCCAGGGCTTCAGCGTGATGGTGACGCTCAGCCCGTCCTCGCTCCACTCCGGCGGGTAGGCCAGGCTCTGGTCGGGGTCCACCTCGGGCCGGCCCTCGAAGCCGAGCCAGTAGAGCGGGCGGAACATCAGCACCTGGAACTCGTACAGGTTCCGGATGCCGATCCGTTCCCGGGGCGTGAACGGGAAGATGGCTGCCGGCGGGAAGCCGGGGTTGCAGGCCCAGGTGACGGTGCCACCCTTGATCGGCCGGCCGTCCTCGGACGGCTTGTCGGACTGCTGGTCGGTCAACGCAGTGGACATCCAGGTCACCTCTCGTCGGAATGAGTCAGTCAGGCTGTGGCCGGCTGCGCCAGCCGTACGTCGATCTGCCCGGCGAACTCGTACGCCGTCCGGATCGCTTCGTCGAACGTGGCTCCGCGGGTGCAGAGGAAGCCGAGGATGTTGTTGCCGTCCGGTGGCCGCCGGATCACGTCGCCGGGCTTCGCGGTGATCTTCAGGAAGAACACCCGGTCGGACTCGGCGACTGCCGGCGGCACGGTGATCTCCTCGATCCGGCCGGGCCCGCTGATGAGGCAGGTGCCGGCCAGATGCACACCGGTCGGGCGGTAGTGGTGGACGTCGGGCTTCACGCCGGCAGCGGCGGCCATCGCGCCGCGGATCGGGCAGTAGCCGGTGCTCAGCCTGGCGAAGTAGTCCAGCCCGCCACCGCCGGGCCGTACGGCGATCTCCAGCAGGTGCGGCCTGCCCTGGTGGAAGCGGACCTCGGCGTGCATCACGCTGCGCCGGAGTCCCTGCGCGTGGGCCGCCGTGGTGACGACCTCGTGCACGGCGGCCAGGTCACCGGGCGCGAGCGTGGTCGGCGCCCGGTGCGCATCGTCGTCGAAGGTGTCGCCCTCGATCGTGATCCGGTCGACGATCGAGCCCAGGTACACCTCGTCGTCCCAGGCGACGGCTTCGATCTGCATCTCCTGCCCGTCCAGGAAGGACTCCACCAGCAGCCCGTACGGCCCGGGGTCGAGGCCGTCGGCCTCCATCTGGAACCACGACATCCGCGCCATCCCGTCGAGCGCCTGCGGGAACCGGGTCCGCAACTCGTCCGGACCGTTGATCCTGAACACGAAGTTGCTCGCGGCACCCAAAGTCGGCTTGAGGATGATCGGGTAGCCGAACTCCGCCGCCGCCGCGAGCGCCGCGGTGACGTCGGGGACCAGCCGGAACCGGGGCACCGGAGCGCCGCCGCGCGACTGGGCCTCCCGCATCAGCAGTTTGTTCCGGCTGATCCTGGCCGCCTCGAGGCCCACACCGGGCAGCCCGAGTGCCTCGGCCACCGCGGCGACCGTGAGGACTCCTGACTCGGAGAAGGTGAGCACGCCGTCGAACCGCTCGGCGGCGTGCCAGTCGCGGGCGGCAGCGATGATGTCGTCGATGTGTTTGGAGCCTGCGATCCGGTACCGCGGGGCCGGCCAGTAGTCCGGTTCGCCGAGGCCGTTGAGCACGAACAGGGTGCCGCCGAACTCCTCGACCTGGCGGTAGCGGGACTGGTAGTAGCCGGCGTTCTGGACGGCTTCGAGTGCGAGCAGCTTCATGGTCGTCTACTCCTCACCGACCGCGGCGAGCTGTCGCGGCCTGTCGATCGAGTCAAGGCCGGTCGGGCTGGGTGGGGTGCCAACGGCGCGATCGGCGATCGTCCGGGCGATCCGCGGCGCGAACTTGAAGGACATCCCGCCGCAGGCCGCATACGCCAGGACGCTGCCCCCGCCGTACGTCGCCAGCAGCGGTCCGCCGCGCGTGCGTTCGGCCAGGTAGTAGCCGTCGGTGGAGTCGACCACCGCGGCCGGATCGAAGCCTGGCAGCAACTCGGAGAACACGCCGACCAGGTGTTCGCGCCACTGGTCGGGAGTGCCCCGATCGCTCATCTCGGCCACCGGCCGGCAGGCGCTCGCCGCACTCAGCCGCATCGGCGCGTCCGACTGCGGCACCGTCGGCATCAGCCAGGCGTCGCGGGCCGGCCCGAGTCCAAGCAACGTTGGCATTCGGGCCCAATCCCGCCCGGTCGGCGGCTGGTACGACAGCATGCTCTGCCGGTACAGCGTGAGGTCGGAAGCGATGGCGGCCGGTACTAGCTCGCGGGACCAGGGACCGGCTGCCATCACCACCCGGTCGGCGGTATGGGACCCGCCGTCGGCGTACCGGATCATCACGACCCGGTCGTTCTGGGAGACCTCGACAGCCCGCCGGTGCGGGTGCAGCCGGACCCGAGCCTGGCTGCCCAGCCAGCGCGCCAGCGCGACCAGCGCGTGGTCGGCCAGGACGACGCCGGCCGTGGCCTCCAGCACCGCACCGGTCCCGGCCGCGAACCGCGCTTGCGGGTACCGGCTCGCCAGGTCTTCCGGCGACAGCGCTGAGGCCTTCGCACCGGCCGCGGTGAGGAGGGCGAGCTCCGTCGCGACGTCCAGCGTCGGCATCGCGGTAAGAGCCCCGGCCGGATGGTAGAACCGCGAGCCGACCAGGCTCTCGATTTCCATCCAGCCGGCCTGCGCCTGGACGGCCGCCGAGGTCAACGCCGGTTCGCCGCGATGCAGGGCGCGAACCGCCCGGAGCCGGTCGTTCGAGGTGGCCGACGGTGAGGGGATCGGACCGGCGTCGACGAGATCGACCCGGTCCACGCCGGCCGTGCGGGCGCACTCGATCGCGGTGAGCAGTCCGATCACCCCAGCGCCGACCACGGTGATCCGCATCTGGGATCACTCGCCTCCGGCGAGGTCACCGCTGGTCGGGCCGGCCGGCAGCAGTGGCGGAGCGAACGGCGTGACCTCGGTGACGTCGAAAGCTCCGGTGACCAGTGTCCCGGCGTCGGGCAAGTCGTCGAAGCCGCCGGCTTCGCGCGCTGCCGCGGCCAGGTCGATGAGGATCGGCGAAGCGAGCGCCAGCAGCGCCTTCACCTCGCAGAACAGGTCGCCCCAAGCCTCGGGCTCCTGGTCCAGTCCGACTTCGTCGAGTACGGCCGCACGCCGCCGCAACCGGTCGATGTGGACCAGCACGGTGTCCGCCGAACGGTTCAGATTGAACGTCGGCATCTCGTAGCCGAGGTCGAACCGCTCGAGCATGGTGGCGACCCGGCCCCTCGCCGCGGGCGAGACCGGCAGCGGGGTGCTGTCGTCGCCGGCGTTCGCGACGGCCTTGGCCAGCGTCCCGGCCAGCTGGTTCCAGGGACCGACCAGCCGCTCCTCGGCCATCTTGTCCAGGCCGGTCCGGCTGAAGGTGGACCGCTGGTACTCCGGTGCCGTGAGCGCCAGGTAGAGCCGGGCGACATCGCGCGGCACCTCTTTCAGGAGCTCCTCGGGTGTCAGCACATGGCCCTTGCTGGTGGAGAACTTCGTGCTCTCCAGCTCGTAGAACTCGTTGTTGATGATGGATTCCGGCCAGACGTACTTGTCGCCGTGCGCCATCAGCATCGCGATGTGCGGCAGGCAGAAGTAGTAGGCGTTGTCGAAGCCCAGGAAGTGCACGATCCGCAGGTTCTCGGCCGTCCGCCACAACTCGCCGGGCACCGTGTCCCGGCCGAGCTTCATCGCGGCGTAGGACGTGGTGAACATGCCGGCCGGGATCAGCTCGAGCCACGCGTTGAGCACCTGCCCGGGAGTCTCCGGGAACGGCGCCTCGATGCCCCAGTTCAGCGGGAACGTGATCGGCACGTCCTGCAGCGGCCGGGCCAGCAGTTCGGCGATCATCTGCCGGACGTGCGGCCGGCGGTGCGCGGCCAGCTTCTCGTGGTACTCCGTCAGCCGGTCGCGGTACTCCTCCAGCGGCAGCACCATGATGGTGGCCTCGCGGTAGGTCAGCTTGTCGGTGGGATCGATCGTCGAATGTGGATCGAGCAACTGGTCGAAGTTGTTCGGGTGGCAGCAGGTCTCGCACAGACCGCCCCGGCTGGTCGTCAGGCAGACCGGGCAGTCGCCCTCGATCAGGCCCTCGACCATGAACTCGCCGGTCCGTTCGAGGTATGGCAGCCGGACGGTCTTCAGCCGGAACACGCCGGCGGCGTGCAAGGCGCTGAAGTACTGCAGCACGGTGGCGCGGTAGGTCTGGTCGAACGGGCCGAACCCGTCGATCGAGATGCCGATCGCACTCAGGGCCGCCTGGATCTTCGCCGTCGAGCGCTCGCACAGCTCTTCCGGCGTGATGCCCTCCCGGCCCGCCGAGGCCACCACGTAGGTCTGGCTGTCGTCGGTCTCGGAGGTGAAGATGACGTTGCGGCCACGGGCTCGCTGGTACCGCGCGTAGACGTCGCCGGCCAGGTACGGGCCGGCGATGTGGCCGAGGTGCATCCCGCCGTTCGGGGTCGGGTTCGGACCGAGGACGAGGACGGGACGGTCGTCGTCGGACGGCAGCAGTCGGGTCATTCGCTGGCTCCTACTCGCTCGGCGGTCTCGATGGCCTCGGCGGCCTGGGCGTTCTCGGCGACGTTCGCGGCCGCCTTCGCGGCGAGCGCCTCGGTCTCCGACCCGGCGTGCTCGGCGAGGAACCGGTGGGTCATCTCCGGGTCCCACCAGATGCTGCAGAAGACGAAGTCCTCGTCGTTGTGGTTGTGCACCCGGTGCAGCTGGCCGGGCGTGAAGTAGGTGACGTCGCCGGCCCGGAAGGGCTGCTGTTCGCCGCCGCACTCGAGGATGCACTCGCCGGCGACGGCGACGAAGATCTCCTGCTCGTGATGGGTGTGCAGCTTGGAGACCGTGCCCGCCCGGCAGACCGCGTACGAGAACTCGAACGGGGCGTTCAGTACCGGCCACGGCTGCAGCCGCTGGGTGTCCACGCCGTACTCGTGCAAGAGGTTGTCGCGATCCAGCCGGGAGATGTGTACGACCATGGTTACCGTCCCGAAATCTGCTCGAAGGTGTTCGGACCGTCGTGGGTGTGGCGGGTCTCGATGACGGCCTTGTGCGGGTCGCCCGCCAGGATCAGGTCGATCGTGCCGCCGCCGCCGGGCGCCTGCACCGTCCGGCTGTACAGCACGCGCAACTGGCTGGTCTCGAGGCCGCTGATCCGCTCCAGCTCGGAGAGCAGGTCCGGATCTGCCGCCTCACCGGCCAGCAGGTGGTGGATCTCGGCGAGCCGGCCGGCCAGCTTCGGGTGCTCGCGCTCCAGGAACTGTTCGAGTCCCTCACCCTGTCCGGCGAAGGGGGAGTAGGTCATGCAGACCAGTTGGTCCTCGGTGATCCCGAAGGTCTCCAGCGCGTACTCCTCGGCGGCGACCCGCATCCGCTTCAGCGCGTCCGGGCTGTCGTAGCGGGCGCGCATCATCTCCACCAAGCTCTCGGGGATGTCCTTCTTGCGCATCAGGCCGAGGGCGAACTCGACGTACTCGGCCAGGCCCTCGTCGTACGAGCGCTGGAAGAGGCGCTCCGCCTTCAGCCCGCGCAGGTGGGCCATCAGCGCCGGGTTCGCGCAGTCGGACTCGGTGAAGCTGAAGGCGAGGTCGTCGAACTGGAAGCCGAGGAACCCGGTCAGCAGCTCGAAGTGGTCGCCGGCGGCGTACGCGGTCTCGCCGTAGATGGAGAAGAACCGCAGCCGGTCCGGTACGTCGCTGCTGACCCGGCGATCGGCGATCGCGCCGGCCGCCTCCGGACCGTGGATGTCGGCGAAGTACGACTGGGCGATGCCGTCGAGCTGGCCCAGCACCCGGCCGAACCCGCTCTGGCCTTCGCGCGGCCGGGCGGTCGGCCCGGTCCGGAGCCGGCGGGCCAGCCGACCGACCCAGAAGGTGTACTGGCGCTGCTCCTGCGGTGAGTCGCCGGTGATCAGCACGTCGGCGCCCTCGCCGTACGACGCCGCCAGCCCGAACGCGTTGAAGACGCTGAGGTTGCAGGAGTTGCAGAACGTCGGCCGTCCGTCGGCGAAGGTCCGGTGGCCGGTCATCAGGATGTCGAGCCGGTTGCGCCGGATCACCTGCTCGCGCTGCGGCGAGTCGACGTCGAACTCGCTGATCTCGTCGCCGTCCACCAGCAGCAGTTCGCAGTCCGGGTCGTCGGTGAGCCGCAGCGCGCGGTACTCGCGGTCGATGTTCTCCAGCACGGCGCGGGGCATGCCCGCATGGCGGTTGGTCGCCACCCGCATCCGGAACGTGCGGCCGTGCACCTTGTCCAGGATCAGCTGCATCGCGCGGACGAAGGCCAGTGTGTACGCGCTGTCCTTGCCGCCGCCGAACGCCACCAGGACGAGGTTGCGTTCGAGCTCCAGCGGGTTCGGCAACTCGGCCACGAGTTGGGCGCTGCAGCGCAACGCCTCGGCCATGATGTCCGGCGGCATCGCTGCTCGCAGACCTGCGAACGCCTGGTCCCGGGCCCGTGCGACGTCGTCGGCCGGGGGACGATCCAGTTCGAGCATTGTCATCCGGTTCTCCTCCAGGCTGGGCGCTTCCCACCCGTTAGAGCGTCGCCGACTCCTCGGCTGATACAGCCCCTGCCGGGATTCGCTCCCGGTGCGCGACGATGTCGCGACAGATCTCCTCGGCCCGTTGGGCCAGCACACTGAGCAGCGAGTCGGAGATGCCGTGGGTGTCCTCGTTGACGCCCTGGAGGTAGCAGGCCGCGGCGCTGTCGGTGCCGAGCTCCAGCCGGTACTGCCGGGAGACATCGATCCGGTCCAGCTCGAGATCGCTCGCCAGGTCGCGGACCAGCCGCGGCATCCGGGTGTCGAAACCGGTGCCCAGGAAGACCAGGTCGCGGGCCAGTTCGGTGACGGCACCGGTCCGCCGGTCGGTGAGCTCCAGCACCACCTCGTCGCCGGCCTCGCGGGCGGCGGTGATGTCGACCATCGGGACGAGTCGCCGCTCGGTGCGCTCGTTGAACCGGTCCAGGTACAGGTCGGCGTACAGATGCTCCAGCATCGGGGGAGTGACGACGGAGTAGTTGGTCCGGTACAGCTCCCGGAGAATCTGCTCGCGAGCCGCGGGCGGGGCGTCGTAGAACTCGTCCACGAACGACGGGTAGTACAACTCGTTGGTGAACTTGCTGGACTGGTCCGAGCTCAGCCCGATGGACCGCATCAGCCAGGTGACCTCGCTGTCGGGCAGGTCGTCGCGCAGTGCGCGGAACATCTCGGCGGCGCTCTGCGAACTGCCCACCAGGGCGACCCGGTACGGCAGCTCCCCGGACATCTGGGTCACGCGCTGGCGGTACTCGGTGCTGTGCACGATCCGGTTGCGCGGTACGTCGGCGAACACCGGCGGGATGTTCGCTTCCCGGCTGCCGCCGTACACGAGGTACCGGCTGGTGATCGCGGTACCGTCGGCGAGAGTGGTGACCCAGCCCGTCACCGCGCCGGCCTCGTCTCGTCGCGGCCGTACTCCCACGCACTCGCGCCCCAGCTCGATCCGGACCTTGCCGAGTGAGCCCGCCACCCAGCGCAGGTACTCCGCGAACTCGACCCGGTAGGGCGTGAAGGTGCTCATGTTGACGAACTCGTCCAGCCGGCCGGTCTCGTACAGGTGGTTCAGGAACGAGAACTTGCTGCGCGGGTCCCGCTGGGTGACCAGGTCCTTGAGGAACGAGACCTGGCTGGTGGCCCAGGACATCAGCATGCCCTGCTGCCACTCGATCGTCTGGTTCCGGTCGATCAGGAGGGAGTTCTCCGCGAGGTCCGGCGCCAACTCCTCGAGTGCGACCGCGAGCCCGAGATTCGACGGCCCGGCGCCGATCGCGAGCAGTTCGACTTCCACATCGGACCTGGACATCTGTTCTGACATCTGTGCCGCCTTCGTCGCCGGTCGTCGTCACCTCTCCTTCCGAGAGCCGCCGGCCACTCGCCGTTGATACACGTCGAGCCGGTCGCGGCACGCCCCTACCGACAGTGACCAACTTGGCATAGGGTTTCGGGCCATGAGCTTGGTGGACAGGTTCGGCACGCCAGGGTCGCTCCACGACGTCCCGGCCGGCTCGCCACTGTTCGACCGCTGGCACGCCACCATCGGCGGCCTGATCGCACCGTCGACCCCGCTCAGCGGATCCGGCGCCTACGTCGATCCCAGCGAGCGCGACCTGGACGTCACCGCCACCCGGGCCTACACCTGGACCGGCTTCTCGCGACCCCTGCTGATGCAGCACCGCGACGACCGCGAGGCAGCGTTCGCCAAGGGCGAGGACCGGTCCACCCAGATCGAGTACCTCGAGTGGCACGTGGATCGCGATCCCAGCGGCGTGATCGTGCGGGTCACGTTCACGACCGAGACACCGGAGTACTGGAAGGCGCTCGCCGCGGTCGACCCCGACCGGGTCGTGGCGCTGTACCAGGAGTTGGTCGATCCCGCGGTCCGGCCCAAGGACCTGTTCGGTGCCCACGGCAAGTACAACCCGAGGAACCGCTGGAACACCACCCACGGCATCGTGCACTACATCATGCCGATCAACTCCATGAAGGACCTGCTCGGCGTCTCGCAGGAGGCCGAGCGCACCGGCACCGCGCTCGACGGTTACGACGCACTGCCGTACGGCCGCGAGACCGGCGCCGACGCCCGGATCAACCTCGACCTCTGGTCGATCAACCGCAAGGGATTCGCTGTCGCCACCGACGACCCGCCCGGTCCGCTCATCATCGACTGGGACGACTCGGGGTGGACCGATCCCGGCGGCGATCCCGTGGATGACCACTGGACTGTTGTCCGTGGCAAGCGGGGCGCGGCGCTGCGGTTGGTCTACGAGGTGCCGCCGGCAGCGGGGTACCGGGTCGGAGACATCCGCATCGGCGGCCGCCCCATTGCCTACGGCGGCCAGATCGCCGAGCACGTGATCATGTCGGCCCACGGCGTCATCGATCGGGGTCCCCTGTGAACGGCGACGCGGCCAACGCTCTGGCCGCGCTCGGCGAAACCCAGACGGCGCTGCTGTCGGGCATCGAACTCCCCGCAAGCAGCGGCGGTGCTCCGGCGACGCCGCCGATCGAAGCCTCCCCGGGTGGTGCCTCGCCGGGTGGTGCGGGTGCGCGGCTAGGCCGGGCCGCGGCCGAGCCGATCGGCGCCGAGGCGGTCGGGGCTGAGGGAGCCGAGGCGGCGGGGGAGACGACGCCGGCCGCCGGCGATCGGCGTCCGCGGGCGTTGGCCGGCGAGCCTGTCTACGACGCCGAGGCCGCCGCTGACATCCAGGGCAACATCGTGCCCGGGTTCAACAAGGACCACCAGCAGTTCCTGTTCCTGCGCTTCGGGGACGTCGACGGCGCCCGTGAGTGGGTGGGCTGGCTGGCGCCTCGTATCACCGCGATGGACGAGGTGCTGGACTTCCGGCGCGAGTTCCGCGCGCTGCGCCTACGCCTCGGCGTTCGCGAACCCGGACTCCGCGCCACCTGGACGGCGGTCGCGTTCTCGTTCCCGGCCATCACGGCGCTCGCCGGCGACACCGATGCGCGCACCTTCGGCGAACAGAGCTTCCGGCAAGGCCTGGCCGAGCGGTCCACCTACCTGGGCGACCCGACCGACCCCGCTCACCGGGGTCATCGTGCCAACTGGGTCGTGGGCGGCCCGGACAACGAGGCAGACGCCTTGGTGATCGTCGCTGCCGATGACCCGGAGGACCTGACCGCCTCGGTCGACGAGATCCTCGACCACGCCAGTGCCCACGGCATCACGCTGCTCCACGGCCAGCGCGGCGACACTCTGCCCGGGAACCTGCAGGGCCACGAGCACTTCGGGTTCAAGGACGGCATTTCCCAGCCGGGTGTGCGCGGCCGACGGGCGACCTCGCCGGACGACCACCTCACGCCCCGCTTCCTCGACGCCGACGACCCCCACGCTGAGCTCTTCGCCAAGCCCGGCCAGCCGCTGGTGTGGCCCGGTCAGTTCCTGCTCGGCGAGCCCCGCCAGCACCATCAGGACCCGACGATCCCTGCCCCACCCACCAAGGCGTTCCCCAAGTGGGCCCGGCGCGGCTCGTACCTGGTGTGCCGACGCCTCGACCAGGACGTCGTCGGCTTCTGGGAGATGGCGGCGACCGCCGCCGCGGCGATGGGGACGACCCCGGTCAGGCTCGCGTCGATGCTCGTCGGTCGCTGGCCGAGCGGGGCTCCGCTCCTGCGCTCGCCCGATGCCGACGACGCGGCCCTGGCCGGCGACGAATTCGCCAACAACCACTTCCTCTTCGACGACGAGACCCGCCCGTCCGCGCTGGTCGATCTCCCCGGATACCCCGGCGACACGCACCAGCCCGCGACCGGGGACCTGCTCGGCCAGGTGTGTCCGTTCGCCGCCCACATCCGCAAGGTCCACCCGCGGGACAGCGGCACCGACTTCGGCACGCCCGCGGACACGTTCCTGCGGCTGATGCTCCGCCGCGGCATCCCGTACGGTGAACCGATCGCCGGCGTCGCGGACCCGTCTCCCGAACTGGAGGCGGCCGAGCGCGGCCTGCTGTTCGCCGCGTACATGGCGTCGATCGAGGATCAGTTCGAGTTCGTCACCCGGCGCTGGGCCAACTCGCCCGTACAGCCCAACGTCGGTGGCGTCGACCCGATCATCGGCCAGCGCGACCTGCGGGGCGACCGCCGGCGCACGGTCGCCCTCCCGGCCGCCGACGGCTCGACCACCACGATCGAACTCGCCGACGACCTCGTCACCCCGACCGGCGGCGGCTACTTCTTCGCCCCGCCCATCTCAGCCCTCCGCGGCCCCCTCGCCACCGGCTGACCGAAGACCTTCACCGGTCGCGATCGTGTCCACCCCGTCGGCGGGGTCGGCGACGAATCCGTCCGGCCACATCGACATGGTCGCGACGACTTTCGGCATTTCTGTTCTCCTCAGCGTGCCTGCAACTGCGCGAGGGCCTCGAGCAGTTCGTCGGGATCGGTGTCGGGTGAGGTCCAGAAGACGTGGTCGACGCCCAGCGAGACCAGTTCGGCCAGCTCCCCGGCCACCTGGTCGATTTCCCCGGTCAGCGGCATCCGGTCGCCGACCGGCTTCGTCGTGACCGCTCCGTTGACGTGGACCACGATCGGCAAGGCGGCATCTCCGGCAGCGGCGCGGAACATCTCGACGGTGCCGCGCAACGCGTCCCACCCGAAGAAGACCGTGGTGAGGCCGAGCCCCATCCGCGCAGCCCGTTCCACCGCGGCCGGCGCACCCGCGCCCGCCAGCAGTACCGGCCCTTCCGGCCGTACCGGCTTGGGTCCGGCCTCGCCTTCGGCGATCTGGTAGAAGCGCCCGGCGAAGCTCACCGGATCCGGACTCCACAGGCTGCGCATCGCCTCGATGTGCTCGGCAAATCCCCCTCCGCGCCGGTTCACCGGGACCCCCACGGCGGCGAACTCCTGCTCCATCCAGCCCTGCCCCAGTCCGGCCATCAGCCGCCCGCCGCTCAGCTGGTCCACCGTGCTCAGCCGGCGAGCCAGGACGAGTGGTGGGTGGAACAAGGCGTCCAACACGCTCGTGCCCAGGCGGATCCTGCTGGTCTTGGCCGCGACGTAGCTCAGCGTCTCCAGCGGGTCGTACACGCTCCCGTTGAAGTCCGGGAGCGGCATCGGCCCGACGCCCAGCATCATCGGCTCCGTTGGCCGCAGCAGCCGCTCGCCCGTCCAGACCGACCCCAGGCCGATCCGTTCCGCCTCCTGTGCGACCCGGCCGATCGCCTCCGGGCCGGCCGTCGGTCCGTACGTGGGTAGACCGATCCCCAGTTCCATGGATTTCGCCTCCGTCAACTCCTCGGCATCAATGCCTCGACGTTACGGCGGAGCCGGGACCGGCGCATCGGTCATCGTGCTGCCTTCGGGCGGTGCCGGAAGAGGCAACGAGGTAAGTCGTTCGTCTGAGCGGGCCTCCACAACCAAGCCGCCTGCCCACCGGGAGGCCGGTGGGCAGGCGGGTAGCTCTTGTTTCTGGTGGTTACTCGCAGGCGTAGACGATCGGCTCGAGTACGCCCGAACTGACGTCGTACCCGGCGGCAGTCCACTGGGTGCCGCGCTCGAAGATGTGCTCGAGGAGGGTGCCCTCGGGGAAGGTGATCTTCGTGCCGTCGCTCTTGATGATCGTGGACGGGTAGTCGCCGAGCGGGCCGAAGAGGCCCGCGGTGGCCGCGTCGCGGGAGCTGTTGAGGTCGATCACGCCGTCCTCGAGCTTGACGATGCGGGGGTGCTGGGTGTTCCAGATCAAGCCGGTGGTGTTGTCACCGTCGGTCTCCTGACCGGCGATCCAACGGCCTTCGATGTCGCGTGCCCAGACAGTCTTCTGGCGTACTCCGGACAGCCGGGTCGGCTCGGCGTTCCAGGACGTCCAGAGGTAGCTGGTGTGTCGGCCGTCCGGGAGGTACAGCCGTCCGATGACCAGACCGTCGTCGGAGATGTCGTCCATGGCGTAGACGACCTGGCCGCTCGGCTTGGGCAGCAGCCGCGGTTGACCGCCCGCCGGCCAGACGAACGGGACCTGCTCCCCGAGCGTCTCGTCCCAGGCGGTACCGAGGATGTCCTGGTTCTGGTTCATCCCGGTGAGCAGGTAGATCTGCAGGTTGCCGGGCAGTTCGAGGATCCGGTACGAGTCGGTCTCGACCGAGTAGATCCAGTAGTCGGTTCTCGTTTCGCTGCTGGTGGTGCCGAGGACGAGCCCACCCTTGATCACCGAGTAGGCGAACGACTCACCCTCCGGCTGGGACGCGAGCCAGCGCGGTACGCCGTCCACCCAGAGCACGGCCTGACCGTGCATGCGTCCCTCCCGGTTCGCCTCGCCGAGGATGTAGCGCCCGGACGGATCCGCTGTGCGAGCCTTGCTCGACCCGGGCAGGGAGTCGGCCGGAAGGTTGAGAACTTGCTTCGTGCAACTCGCCCGGCTGGTAGGGCCGGCGGCTGCGGCCTGGGTGGCCGGAAGCGCTGTGACGAGAAGCGTGGCGGTGGCCGCGACGGCGACCAGATTTCGAATCATGTACGTCCCCCAGACGAAATGGCAACGGCCCCCGGAAGGGGCACCGTGCGAGGTCAGACGCCTGCTCTTCGAGAAAAGTTCGGCGGGTTGGCGTCCTCACTCGCTCACGCGTCGGCCTCGAGGACGGCGAGATCGCGGACGGCGTAGCGGTGGTGTTCGGCTTCTTCTTTCAGGATGACCTTGAGGCAGCGGCGTACGACGTACTCCTGGTCGGGGTAGGGGTCCGCCGGCTTGCGACCGCAGATCCGGTCGAGCTCGGCCTCGGTGAGGCCGTCGACGACGCGTCGCATCGTGGCCATGCGGGTGAACCGCAGCGCGAGTATGTCGTCGAGGGTCGGGGTGGCTTCGAGGGTGAGGCCGAGCTTCGCCGCCTCGTCGGGCGGCATCCCGCCGGCCGGGAAGCCCAACGGGTGGTACGGCGATTCCTCCTCGAGCACGGCGTTGCCGAGCCAGGCATCGCTGGCGAAAAGCAGGTGCCTATGGGTCTCGACGAACGACCACTCGCCGTCGACCTGCTCGTGCAGCTTGGCCTCGGGCAGCCGCCTGGCGCGCTCGAGCGTCGCCTCCCACAGCCCCTCGATGGCGTCCCAAGCGGCCCGGTAGTCGTCGGGGGAGGTCGCGTCACGCGCCAGCACTCGTGTGGGTTGCTGCCGGTCGAGTTCGGCCTCGACGTAGGCAGTCACGTCGATGTCGTTGACGACCACACGCTCGAAAGCCCCACCGAGATAGACGTCGCTGCCATAGCAGTCGACGATCTTCAGCCCGCTGACCTCGCAATCGCGGATCTCGAGCCCGGCAAGCTCGCACAGATGAATGCGCGCACCACGGAACTGATCACTCTGGACATACTCAGCAGCCATCGAAGCAGTCTCCCGCACCCATCCCACCCGCGCCACGTTCGACGGGCTCGAGTGGCCGATCTGCAGAACGCCCCGAGTCGGGTCATGGTTCTTGTTTTGGGGACCGGCTCGCGTTCGGTGTGGTGGCGACGGTGACTGTGAGGAGACAGCGGAACGGCCTGCGACGAGCAATCGAATCGCGGTCGAAGGGCTGTTGCGAGGCGGGTCCGTAGACTCCGGTTCATGCGGCATCACGACGTGATTGTCATCGGCACCGGCTCCGGCAACATGGTGGTCGACGATTCGTTCGCGGGCCTCGATGTGGCGATCGTCGAGGAGGACCTGTTCGGCGGTACCTGCCTGAACGTCGGGTGTATCCCCTCGAAGATGCTCGCCTACGCCGCCGAGGTGGCTGACTCGGTGCGCGGGGCAGGCCGGTACGACGTCGATGCCGAGCTGCGGGGGGTGCGGTGGACCGAACTGCGGGATCGGGTCTTCCGGCGGCTCGACGCCGAGGAGGCCGAGGGGCGCGCGGGCCGGGAGCAGAGCGACTTCGTGACCGTGTACTCCGGCCACGCCCGGTTCGTCGGTCCGAAGAAGCTCCAGATCGAGCTGGGCGAGGAATCGATCGCCGTCGAAGGCGATCAGATCGTGATCGCCGCCGGCGGTCGCCCGAGTGTTCCGCCGCCGGTGGCCGAGGCGGGCCTGCCGTACGAGACGTCGGACACGATCATGCGGATCGACAGCCCGCCGCGTCGATTGGCCGTGCTCGGTGGCGGGTACGTCGCGATCGAGCTGGCGCACGTGCTCGCCGCGGCCGGCAGCGAGATCGTCATCGTCGAGCAGGCGGACCAACTGCTCGGGCCGCAGGACGAGGCGATCTGCCAGGCGTTCACCGAGCTGGTAAGTGACCGCTACGAGCTTCACCTCGGCCGCGAACTGACCGGTCTCGAAGGGGAGCCCGGCGCGCTACGGCTGATCCTCGACGACGGGTCGGTCATCGAAGCGGACACCCTGCTGGTGGCTGTCGGCCGTACTCCGAACAGCGACAACCTCGATCTCGAGAAGGCCGGCATCAGCACGTACGACGACGGCCGCATCGTCGTCGACGAGTACCAGCGAACCGAGGTGGACGGCGTCTACGCGCTGGGCGACATCTGTACGCCGTACCCGCTCAAGCATGTCGCGAACCGGGAGGCCGAGGTGGTCGCGCACAACCTGCGCAACCCGGACGACCTGCGCGCCACGGACCACAACGCCGTACCGGCGGCTGTTTTCACGAGTCCGCAGATCGCGTCGGTGGGAGCCACCGAGCAGGACTGCCGGGACGCGGGCCGCGATTATGTTGCCACAAGCACCCAGTACGCCGAGGTCGCGTACGGCTGGGCGATGGAGGACAGCACCGGATCCTGCAAGGTGCTGGCCGATCGCGACACCGGTCGCCTGCTCGGCGCGCACATTTTGGGCCCGCAGGCCGCCACCCTCATCCAGCCGCTGGTGGTGGCGATGACACTGGACATCGACGCCCGCACCCTGGCCGAGCAGCCCTACTGGATCCACCCAGCCCTCACCGAGGTAGTCAGCAACGCCCTCCGCGACCTGAACGCCTAGGAGACCAACTCTGCCGGGAGGGTTGGCGGGGCGGCCGGTTCCAGTCGGCGCAGTTGCTCGCGTACCAGGGTGTCGAAGTAGACGTAGGCCATGGTGAGGGCGACGTACGGCATCAGGAACGCGAACGTGAGTCCGGCGATCACGTTGGCCAGGGGGAACGGAGCGTTGGTCGCCAGGATCATCAGGGTGCCCAGGAGCGGGCCGACCGCCGTCGCGAGGAGGATGGACAGCGCGAGCAGCGCGGCGACCTTGAGGATCTGGTGCCGAACCAGTTGGGCACTGCGGCGCAGCGCCCCCGGTGCGGACTCACCCTCGAGTTCGACCACGGGTACGAAGAGCGCGAAGGCGACGATCAACGCGATCGCGACCGGCAGCAGGACGATCGTCAGGCTGAGAAGCGCGACGAGGATCGTGGAGACCAGCAGGGCGCCGACCACGCGGCGCCAGTGCGCCGACGAGAGTTGGTACGCGCGGCGCGGCCCGACCTCGCGTTCGGCGTCGATCTCAACGAGGGCTCGAGTGGTCGCGCCCAGCACCGCGACGATGACGATGCCGACGATGACGTAGCTGACGAGTGCGGCCACGGTGACGCGGAGCCCGCCGGCCTCGCCCCCCGCGGCGATGCCCGCGATCCTGGGAGTCCCCACGATCAGACTCTGCAGGGCACCCGCCAGCAGGAAGGCCGGAATGACGACGAGGCCGATCGGCACGAACAGCGTCCAGCGGGAGACGTACATGCGAGCCGCGGCCGCGAGGACCTGACCGCCCGCGCGACGCCGGGCCAGGCGGAGTGGTGCGGTCGGGCGCCAGCTGGTCCGGCGAATGAGGTAGCTGACCACGAGAATGAGCAGGCCCGCGCCGATCAGCAGGGGAGTCGGGTCGTCAGCAAGCTTACGGACGACATCCGAGCCGTCGGCGACGCCGCTGCAGAAGAAGTCGGTCGCTGTGGTGCCGAGCAGACCGCCTGCCGGTACGGCGTAGCTGCGGTCGCGCCCGTGCTCCTCCTCGAAGCTGATCGGGTTGGTCCATCGTTCCTTCGTGCCCGGACCGGTCGGCCCGTTGTAGAAGGCCTGTTCGCGCTGGCCCCAACGACCCTCGTAGGCGATCCACGGAAGGGCCGCGCGTGCCGCCGCGGGATCGCTGGGGATGAGCTTGACCGCAGGCCGGACCGAATCGGCCGGGGTGCGGGTGTCGTCGCAGCCGAACCCCTGCTGGGACGACCGGCCGAGGAACAGCGCCGCGTCGTAGTAGTTCGCGTGCGATCCGGACGCCACCCGGACGACGGGATGGGTGCCGTCGACGAGTTCGAGCTTCGGATCTCCCCATCGGGCGACCTCGACGCCTTCGTGCTGGCTGTAACCGACCTCGACGGGTTGCTGCGTGAGCGCCTCCGCCGCGTCCTGCGCCGCGAAGACCAGCTGGACCGTCTCCCAGTCGCTCTCGTGCTTGTTGTTGTAGTCGTTGAACGGGTAGTAGAACCAGTACTGCAGCGCGAGCCGGTCATTCCGCCCGGTCTCGGTCGCCAGGTGGGCATAGACCGTCGGTGGCGTGCCGGCTGTCGCGACGCGCGCCCAGAGCTCGTAGTCACAGCCCGGCTTGAGCGGGTTCCCGGGGAAGTCGAGGTGATACCCGGCGAGCCCCTTGCTCAGGTCGTCGGTGGTCGGTGCGATCTTCACCAGGTCGTCGCGGTCCCACGGTCCGCGGAGCGCGACGCTCTCGTTGCCGAGGAAAGCGTCGACATCGCTCGGCTGGTACGGCTCGCCCGGCCCGCATTCCGTGTCCTGGTGTACCAGGGCCACCACGGGGGCGAAACGCTCAGCCAGTCGCTGCTCGTCGGAGATGCCGGCGGATGCCGGAGAAGGTACGAACAACAGGCATGCCAGCGTCGATACCAGGAGTCCGGCCGGCCACCTGAGCCGCCGACCGCCCATCCGTTCACCCGACGCGGGGGATGCCGCACCGGGCCGGCGCGGATTGACTGCTCTGGTCGTCACCGGCGGGAGGAGCACCAGATGGCCACGTTGACGGTGTGGAAGTTCCCGAGCGCGAAGGGCGCGGAAGAGGCGGAGCGGACGCTGGAGGTGCTGCAGAGGCAGGAGTTGATCAGGGTTCATGTGTTCAAGGGACTGCAGGCCGAGCTCATCCACACCAACCTGTCGACCGACCAGGAAGCGAGGCTGCGAGAGATCTTCGGCGAGTAGCCGCCGAACGCCATACCCGCCCGTACGCGCGGATCCGGGCAGTTCATGGGGGACCGCCGCCCGTTCAGCGAGTGTGTCATCCGGACCGACCCTCCCTTCCGGTGAGACCGCACCCCCATCCGGTGAGACCGCACCCGCAGTCGTGCCCAGTGTTCGCCGGTGGATCCGCGGCCGGTTCACCCGTCTCAGGTGAGCCGCGGCCGGTGACTGGCGCTTAATGTCGCAGGTTGACGTCCACCGATGGTGCTCGGGCAGGGCCGTGTCGGCGCGAGCGGTGGATCCTCCCGGAACGGGCGCAAACCGCCTAGTCTGATTTCCGGGGAACGGGAACTCACGGAGCAACGAGTCAGAGGAGCGACAAGGCTGGGGCACGTCGGCCGGGGGAGGGGCGGCGGGTGGCGATACCGACACCAGGCTATGCGCACGAACGGCGGCCGGCCGCGAGGCGAGTACCGAGACCGCCGCAGATGCTGGTGCGCCGTGAACGGCTCTATTCAGCGCTCGATCGGGGATCTCGCTCAGCGCTGACGATGCTGGTCGCGCCCGCGGGCACCGGCAAGACGGTTCTGCTCTCGGACTGGGCCGCGCGGTACAGGGCGGCTGGTCATGCGGTGTTGTGGGTGGCCGCACAGGAACCTGGCGCGGTCGAGGAGACGCTGCTCAAGGCGGCTGGTGCCAACCGAGCCGAACCTGATTCAGGACGGCCCGCGCAGCCGGACACCGCGAGCGCGCTGGTGGATGCGCTGGTGGACGCTGTGGATCCCGCGGCAGCGCCGGACCCGGTCGTCGTCGACGACGCCCACCTGCTGCCTGCGGCGACGGTCGCGACCCTGGCCCAGGTACTCGCCGACGCTCCGCACACGATTCGGCTGCTGCTGGCGAGCCGGCACGACCTCCCGTTGCCCGTTCTCGAGCTCGAGTTGAAGGGTCAGGCGTCGACGCTTCGCTCCCGCGACCTGCGGTTCACCGACAGCGAGGCGGCCGCGCTCGTCCACGCGCATGCGGAGAACGCCACCGACCAGGATGTCGCGATGCTGCAGCGGAAGACGGCCGGCTGGGCGGCCGCCCTGGTGCTCGCGGCCCGGGCGATCGCCGGTCCTGCCGGCTCGAAGGCAGCCAGTGCGGCGATCCTGACGACGGAGCAACCGGTGCTGGATCTGCTCCTGGGCGAGACGTTGGGCAAGCTCCAGGATCGGATCCAGGCCGTGTTGCTGAGCACTTTCCGGGCCAGGTCCGTGACCGGACATCTGGCCGAGGTCCTGAGCGGCGATGCGGACGCCGGGGCGATGCTGGAAGACCTCGCCGGCAACGGCCTGCTGGTGACGATGTACGCCGACCCGGGGAGCGAGCCGACGTACCGGTTCCACCCGCTCCTCGTCGAGTTGCTCCGGCGCCGCGTCGTCGGCAACCCCGGGGACGGCCGGCTGGTGACGGCGGCCCATCATCGAGCGGCGGTGTACTACGAGGATCGCGGGCAGGGTGACGAGGCGCTGCGCAACGCGATCGCGTCGGACGACGCCGGGCTGGTCGCCCGGGTGCTGGTCAGCCACGGCCCGGCCGTGATGGCAGGTGGTGACCTCAACCTGGTCGCCGCCGGTTTCGAGGCCCTTCCGGACGGCTACGTGGCCACCCACCCGCACCTGCTCGGTGTTCGCGGGCTGCGGCGGCGGCTCACGGGTGACATGACCGGCGCTGTGATGGACGCGGCGTCCGCCGACGAGGCGACGGCGGCGTCTCCGTCGGAGGCGGCGACACCGGACGACGACGCGCTCGAGGCCGACGCCCTGCTGTTGCGGTTGTGGCGGTCACGGTACGGCTGGTACGACGTTCACGACGCGATCGCCCGGGCCCGAGAGGTTCTGGTGCTCGAACGCCCGGCGACGGTCGGGCAGCACAAGGCGATCCTGGGGCCGGAGCGGCTGTCGTGGCTGCTGATCGAGCTCGCCGCGGCGGAGACGTGGGCCGGTGAGCTCGAGGCCGCGCTCGGTCACCTCGGCGAGGCGCTCGTCAGCGCGCGGATGGCCGGCCATCGGCAACTGATCGGGAGCGGACTGGCCCATCGTGCCGTCGTAGAGTTCGTCGGCGGTCAGGTGCACACCGCCGAGCGGTCGGCGCTGGCAGCACTCGATGCCTTCGGGGACAGTGAGATGGTCGAGGACTACGGCGTGCGGGCGCACGTCGTGCTGGGTCTCGCCGCTGTCGTCCAGCTCGATGTCGCCGCCGCGCCGAGGTGGTACCGATTGGTGGAGTCCGCTGACGTGGGCGCTGCCGACACCGTTGTCGACGTCCTGCGGGTGATGTTGCGTGCGGTCATCCTGATGGAGAACGGCCGCCTCGACGAGGCGCGGGCCGAGCTGGCCTCCGATCCGGCGTCGGCCGGCCCGCTGCCGTCGTTCCTGGCTCGCGACCTGGCCCTGCTGCGCTTCGCGGTGGCCGTCCTCACCGGGGACCCCGGGGCCGTCGCCGCTCAGCTGGACGCACTCGACAGGACGGGAAACGACTCGGAGGCGGAGCTGATCCGGGCTCTCAGCACGATCCTGCAGGGTGACAACGAGGCGACCATCGAAGCGATCGATGCCGCGCTCGCACGGCCGACGGTTCATCCGGTGCTGGCCGCCTCGGCGGTGGCCGTGCGAGCGGTCCTGCTGCTGAGGAGCGGCGACGAGACCGCCGCCGAGGTCGCGATGGTCGACGCCCTGAACCGGGTCGCGCCGCAGCGAACGTTCCTCGCGCTCACCGCGGCGGGTCGCGAGCCCGCGTTCCTCGACCTGCTGCGCAGGCACGCCCAAGCCTTGAAGGCCCACCCGTTCGCGTCCACGGCGCTGACCAAGCTCTCGGACTACCGGCCAGGGTGGAGTGAAGCCGGCGGTAGCACCATGCTCGACCGGACTCGCCCGGTAGCGCCGCCCGAACCACCGCCTCGACGGCTCGACGCCGTCATCAACGGCGCCAGGATCCAGCTGACCGCGCGCGAGGCGGATGTCCTCGACGAGCTCGCACTAGGTAGCTCGTACACCGAGATCGCCCAGGCCTTGTTCGTCACCGAGAACACCGTCAAAACCCACATCATGGCGCTGTACCGCAAGCTCGGCGTGGAGAAGCGCTCCGCTGCCTTACGGGTCGCCCGTAGTGTCCACCTCTTGTGATCACTCGCTGAAGACCTCGCGGAGCTTGGCCTCCTGGTCGGTGGACAGGTTGGTGTGGATGAGTTCGGCCTGCAGTCCCTTGAAAGCGTCCTGCACCTTGTCCATGACCGCGTCGCTGGTCATCACGAACAAGGCCGACGTCCCCGGCGTCACCTTCGATCGAACCGACTTGATGAAGCCGTCGTCGATCCCGACATCTCCGAGCGAACCCGCCACGGCGCCGGCGGCCGCACCGATGGCGGCTCCGAGCAGCGGGACGAAGAAGATGAGGCCGAACAGCATTCCCCAGAACGCGCCGCCGAGGGCTCCGGCGCCGGCCAGGTTGTGCAACTGGCGGGTCTTCGGCTTCTTCGCGCCCTCCGCCCAGGAGACCACCGCGGCGTCATGAACGCGGATCAACTCCTGCTTCTGCAGCACCCCGAGCGTCTGCTCCGCCTCTTCCGCGCCCTTCGCGGTCGGGAACTTCCACACCGTCAACGTGGCCATCGGACACTCCTTCCACTCACACCGATGGCTGCAGTCAAATCGGAACTCGCCGGGTCCGGCATCCCCCGCCGCGGGTGAGCCGCCGCCGACAGGCACGTCCTTATCGTGCGGTGAGCGTGTACCCACGTCGAAGGAGGATCCCGTGGAACCCTCGGACGTTTTGCCCTTCCCGCCGACGCCGTCTGCGAGTGTCGCGGGCAGGACCATGCAGGACTCGACCTACGCGCAACGGGTTCGGCCGAAGCGGCTGCCCGAGGACGCACCGAACATCCTGATCGTGCTGATCGACGATGCGGGCCCGGGCCTTCCGGCCACGTACGGCGGGGAGGTTCGCACGGACACGCTGACCCGGATCCAGAGCGACGGGATCGGGTACAACCGCTTCCATACCACCGCGATGTGTTCTCCTACCCGAGCGTCGCTGCTGACCGGCCGTAACCAGCACCGGATCGGCAACGGGCAGATCTCGGAACTGGCCAACGACTGGGACGGCTACGCGGGCGAGATCCCCAAGAGCAGTGCCCTGGCCGCGGAGGTGCTGAACCATTACGGCTACTCGACTGCCGCGTTCGGCAAGTGGCACAACACTCCTGTCAACGAGACCACGCCTGCCGGTCCGTTCCACAACTGGCCGACCAACGTCGGTTTCGAGTACTTCTACGGCTTCCTCGCCGGCGAGGCTTCACAGTACGAGCCGAATCTGGTGCGGAACACCACCTCCGTCCTGCCTCCCAGGACACCGGAGGAGGGCTATCACCTCAGCGAGGACCTCGCCGACGACGCCATCGGATGGCTGCGCAGGCACAAGGCGTTCGATCCCGACAAGCCGTTCTACATGTATTGGGCCAGCGGCTGCCTGCACGCTCCGCATCAGGTGACGAAGCCCTGGGCCGACAAGTACGCAGGCAAGTTCGACGACGGCTGGGACGCCTACCGGGAGCGGGTCTTCGCCCGCGCCAAGGAGAAGAGCTGGATTCCACCGGACGCCGAGTTGACCCCGCGCGATCCCACCATGCCGGCGTGGGAGGACATTCCCGAAGACCAGCGGCCCTTCCAGCGGCGCCTGATGGAGGTGGCCGCGGGCTTCGCCGAGCACGTCGACGTCCAGGTGGGCCGCCTGGTCGACGAGGTCGATCGGCTGGGGTACGGCGACAACACGCTGATCTTCTACATCTGGGGCGACAACGGCTCGTCGGGCGAGGGACAGAACGGCACGATCAGCGAACTCCTCGCGCAGAACGGCATCCCGTCGACGGTCGACATGCACATGGCGGCGCTCGAGGACCTCGGTGGCCTCGACGCGCTCGGCTCCCCGAAGGTCGACAACCAGTACCACGCCGGCTGGGCCTGGGCAGGCAGTACGCCGTACAAGGGGATGAAGTTGCTCGCGTCGCACCTCGGTGGGACGCGCAATCCGATGGCCGTTCGCTGGCCGGCCCGGATCACGCCGGATGCGAGGCCGCGAGCTCAGTTCCACCATTGCAACGACCTCGTTCCCACGATCTACGAGGTCCTCGGGATCACCCCGCCGCGGGTCGTCAACGGCGTTCCGCAGGACTCCATCGACGGCACGAGTTTCGCCTACACCTTCGACGAACCCGACGCGCCGGGAAGACTCCGGACGCAGTACTTCGAGATCATGGGCAGCCGGGCGATCTACCACGACGGCTGGATGGCCTCGGCGTTCGGGCCGCGGGCTCCGTGGGTTCCGGGACTGCCGCCCGGCATCGCGGACTGGACCCCTGACCAGGACTCCTGGGAGCTCTACAACCTCGACGAGGACTGGTCGCAGGCGACGGATCTTGCCGAGAAGATGCCCGACAAACTGGCGGTGCTGAAGGAGACCTTCGCGATCGAGGCGGCCAGGAACAGCGTGTACCCGGTGGGCGGAGGGCTCTGGATTGTGCTGTTCCATCCCGAGTTCCGGATGACCAGCCCGTACCGGGAGTGGGATTTCAGCGGTGACATCGTCCGGATGCCCGAGGTCTGCGCGCCGGCCCTCGGCAACCGCGCCAACACCGTCACCATCGACCTCGACGTTCCGGCCGACGCCAACGGTGTTCTCTACGCGTTGGGTGGCTCGGGTGGCGGACTCACCTGCTACGTCGACGACGGCGTCCTCTGCTACGAGTACAACCTGTTCATCATCATGCGCACCAAGATCCGCTCCGAGCGGCCACTGCCGATCGGGCCGGCCACGATCGAGATCACAACCGCGTACGCCGAGGCGCGTCCGGCGGGCCCGCTCGACATCACCCTGACCGTCAACGGGGAACGGTTCGGCTCAGGCGTCGTACCCGTGAGCGCACCGCTGCTCTTCACGGCCAACGATTGCCTCGACATCGGCACCTGCCTCGGTGCGCCGGTCTCCTTGGACTACTACGACAGGGCGCCGTTCCCGTTCAGCGGCCGGATCAACAACGTCAACGTCCGCTACAACGCCTGACAGCTCTGGGAATGAGCGCACGATCCGTACTGCGTTGGCTGGGGTCGGTGCGCCCGGAGCGGCGGCACCTGCGCGCCGACGCGGTGGCCGGGCTGCCCGGGGCGATCAGCAGCGTCCCCGACGGAATGGCCTGTGCCGTCCTTGCCGGTGTCAACCCGATCCACGGGCTGTACGCGAGCTTCGCCGGTCCGGTCGGGGGCGGCCTGACGTCGAGCACCAGGCTGATGGTGATCACGACGACAGGGGCGGCGTCACTGGCGGCCGGCTCGGCCATCGAGGATGTGAATCCGGCAGAGCGGCCGCAAGCTCTGTTCCTGCTGACGGTCATCGCCGGAGCCGTGATGGTGCTGGCCGGGGTGGCACGTCTCGGCCGGTACACCCGGTTCGTGTCGCACTCGGTCATGATCGGCTTCCTGACCGGGATCGCGGTCAACATCGTCTTCGGTCAGCTCGCCGATCTCACCGGGGCGGAGGCCGGGGGTGAGTTCGCCGTCGCCAAGGCGATCGACGTCGTGGCCCATCCGTCCCGGATCGACCTGGCGTCCCTGGTGACCGGCCTGGCTGCGCTGGGCATCCTCATCGGCCTGTCCCGGACGCGGCTGTCGGCGGTGAGTGCGCTGGTCGCCTTGGCCATCCCGACCGCAGGCGTGATCATCGCCGCTGCGGACCGGGTCGCGCGGGTGAAGGATGCCGGCGACATCCCGAGAGGTATCCCGCTGCCGCAACTGCCCGACCTGAGCCAGTTGTCCGCGTCGGTGGTCACGGGTGCGCTGGCCGTCGCGGCCATCGTCCTCGTGCAGGGCAGCGGCGTCGCCGAGGCCGCCCCGAACCGGGACGGCACCGCCTCGAACCCGAACCAGGACTTCATCGCGCAGGGGACGGGCAACATCGTGTCCGCGTTGTTCCGCGGCCAGCCAGTGGGCGGCTCGGTCGGGCAGACCGCGATCAACCGGGCGGCGGGCGGACGCACCAGGTGGGCGGCGATCTGGTCGGGTCTGTGGATGCTGGCCATTCTGGCGGCCTTCTCCGGCGTGGTGGGGCTGGTCGCCATGCCCACGCTCGCCGCCGTTCTCATCTTCGCCGCCGTGAGAGCACTCAGGTTCGCTGAGGTCACCAGCATCCTGCGCACGGGTCTGACGTCCCAGATCGCCGTCGTCACCACCTTCTGCGCAACGCTGTTCCTGCCGGTCGCAGCGGCCGTCGGGATCGGTGTGGCACTGTCCTTGCTGCTGCAGCTCAACCAGGAGGCGATGGATCTCAAGGTGGTCCAGTTGTCACCCGCGCCCGGCGATCGGTGGAAGGAACAGCCACCGCCGAAGCGACTGCCCAACCATCGGGTGACCGTGCTGGACGTCTACGGCAGCCTGTTCTACGCCGGTTCGCGCACGCTGCAGGTCCGGCTGCCCGACCCGGTCGGAGCCGAGGCGCCGACGGTGGTACTGCGGCTGCGTGGTCGCACCTCCCTCGGCGCCACCTTCGTCAAGGTGGTGGCCGAGTACTCCGCCGCCCTCGAAGCGGTCGGCGGCCGGCTCTACCTCAGCGGCGTCGACCGCGAGGTCGCCGACCTGCTGCGTCGGACCGGACACGTGGACGTCTCCGGTCCGGTCGGGATTTTCGAGGCCACCGAACTGGTGGGGGAGTCGACCGAGCAAGCTCTCCGAGCGGCAGAGACGTGGGCGGTCCAGCAGCGCCGCGGTACGTCGGACCCGGATCGCTGACCATCAGTCCGAAGGGCCCGCGGTGAGCTCATCCGGTCCGGGTGAGTCCACTCGTCGCTGGGGCGCGGACTCACCCGGACCAGGTGAGCCCGTCTCGTACCGGAAGGTTGTCTGATTCAGGGATCCAGTCTGGATGACCAATCGGCCGGGAGTGAGTGTTCATGACGGTTTCCGACGTGCACGGCCCCATCGACTTCCTGATGATCGAGTTTCCCGGGGACCGGGTACCGGCCGAGACCGGTCAGGCCCTGCTGGATCTCGTCGAGCGCGGCGTCGTTCGGCTCTACGACCTGATGGTCATCAGCAAGGACAAGGACGGAGCGGTCCAGACGCTGGAACTGGCCGAGTCCCCGGGCGCCGAGGCCTTCAGGTCCTTGGCCGGAGCCCACTCGGGCCTGCTCGGGGACGACGATCTGCTCGAGGCCGGGGCGGCGATGCTGCCGGGCACCGTGGCCGCGGTGATCGTGTACGAGAACAGTTGGGCCATCCCCTTCGTCGCCGCGGCCGGTAGCGGTGGGGGCCAGATGATCGCAACCTCCCGCATCCCGGCCGCCGACGTCAGCGACGTCCTGGACCAGCTCGAACCGATCAGCTGAGGAGACGTGCGATGCCCGGACTACTGCGAGGAATCGCCAGAACAGCCGCGGTGGCAGGAACGGCGACCGCGGTGAGCGGCCGCGTCGCGCGTCGCCAGGCCGAGCAGTTCGCCGAGCGCGACGCCCGGATCGCGGCCGAGCGCAACCGGGCGTACCAGGAACAGGTCGCCGCCCCGCCGCCGACACCGCCGCCGCCGGCCGCGACGCCACCCGCGGCCGATCCGATCGAGCAGCTGAAGGCCCTGGCCGAGCTCAAGAACCAGGGCATCTTGACCGAGCAGGAATTCACCGCCCAGAAGGCAAGGATCCTCGCGGGCTGAGCGTCGCGATCACCGGCTGGGCCGGCGTACTCGCGTCGCACTGCGCGCCGTACCGGCCAGGAGGGTCCCGATCGCCACCCCCACGGCCACGTTGATGAGCGCGGTCGTCAGCTTGGCCCCGAACGTTCCACCGGCCGCGAAGGGCAGGAACGCTCCGGCGGCCGTAGCCAGCGCGAGAATCCAGCGGAAGAACCGCATCGGCCGGGGCGTGGACCTTGTACGACGTCTAGACGGCGGGCTCGCCGGCGTGGGGAGGTCTGGCGAGGAACTCGAGTACCGCCAGCGCCACCACGACGAAGACGGCCAGCAGCAGCACGGTCTTGCCCGTCGGCCGGTCCCAGAAGACGAAGACGACTGCGGCGAGCCCGACGACCACGATCCGGAGCACGGTGAGGTTGGCATGCGCCCAACTGCCGACCGGGCCGGTTCGGAGCCCGGCTGCCTCGCCGGTCCTTCGCAGCCAGCCGATCCCGGTGGTGAAGCCATGGCGGGTCCGGACAGCGGTGACCGAATGACCGGAGACGAACGCGGCGGCGGCCACGACCAGACCCACGACCAGCACGGTCCGCAGGCCGTCCCGGATGAATCGGACCAGGGTGTCGAAGACGGTCGCCGCGGTGGTCGTCGACAGCACGTCCTCGGGGATCCGCTCGAGGTAGATCGTCCGGCCGACGGTGATCCCCGCGCCGAGCAGCAGCATCGCGGCAGCGACGCCGAGACCGGCACCGACCAGTGCGCGGCGGTGGTTGCGGGCGACGTACACGCCGAGAACGATCAGTCCGATCGCGACGAACGGCAGCGCCGTGCCGAGCCGCTCGACCAGCCGGTAGCCGGTCTGCGCCCGGGCCAGGTCGCGCGACGCGAAGAGTTCGAACTGCGGGTTGACGGCGGGAATCCGCTCGGCGGCGGTGAAGCCGGCCTCCACCAGACGCTGTTTCGCCGCGGCCACGAAGGCTCCGAGATCGACGCTCACCCGGCCCTCGCTGACACTGACCGCCGCACCGCCCTCACCGCTCAGCGCCTTGATCAGCTGCGCGTGCGCGACGCGGTTCGCCGTCACCCAGGCATCGCGGAACTGGTTGCTCGCGACCACCTCGCCGACCTTGTCGCGGACGAAGCCGCGGACGCCGGCGGCGATCACTCCGGACAGCCCGCGGAGCTGGTTCGCGGCGACGGGAGGCAGCCCACGGACAGCCAGGACATCCACCGCCTGGTTGGTGATCGCCGCGACGTCGACGTAGCGGAAGACCTCGGCGGTGATCCGGTCGGTCAGGGCGTTCTGGACGTCGGGGTCCGACGCCAGCGGGGCCACGTTCGCGACGTACCGCTCGGTGTCGGTGATCTGGTTGCGGGCCCAGACACCGACCACCGACACGGGCATCAGCAGGCAGCCGATGACGATGAGCAGCACCGCCACGACCGACCGCCATCGGCCCCGCCCGCCGCGCTGGTCACGGTCGTGGTCACGACGGTACGAGGCGACCTCCGCGCGCAGCCGGGCCAGTTCGGCCCGTTCGTCCGCGGCAAGGCCGCCAGATGGCTCGTTCCGGACCACGTCACTCATTCGCCGTCCTCCCGCGCGCAGCGCCACGACACCTGTCGAGCCTGACCACCACGAGCGGTCGATTCATCACCCGAGTCGGGTGATCCGGGCAGGGGCCGCGCGCCGGCCCGCCGACGACCCGCAGTACGGCGCTGCGGGAGGGTGCGGGCGGGCGAGGACGCTCACCCGTTCTGGGGGAAGCAGCCCGGCCACACTCGCCCGACGCTGGGGTCAGCATCACCAGGGATGGCAGGGAGCACCCATGACCGAGATGCGGCACAGCGCCGGCACGGCAGACGGCGGCGAGGAGTACCAGAGCACCGAGGTGACCGGTTGGGTCGGCTGGGTTCTCTTCGCCGGCGTGATCATGCTCATCAACGGCTCGTTCAGCGCGATCGCGGGCCTGGTCGCTCTGTTCAAGGACAGGTACTACCTGGTCCAGTCCGACCGGCTCGTCATCAGCATCGACTTCACCGCCTGGGGCTGGGTCCATCTGCTGCTGGGCGTCCTGGTGGCCGCGGCCGGTATCGGCGCCCTCACGGGCCAGACCTGGGCCCGGGTGGTCGGGGTGGTGCTGGCGTCGGTCAGCGCGATCGTGAACTTCGGGTTCCTGGCCGCCTATCCGCTCTGGTCGACGATCGTCATCGCACTGGACGTGTTCGTGATCTACGCCCTCGTCGTCCACGGCCGGGAGGCGCAGCAGCTGCGGTAGCAGCGGTAGGAAGGGATGCAGTCATGAGTTTCTGGGACATCGTCTGGTTCATCATCATCAGCTTCGCGTTCATCGCGTACCTGATGGTGATGTTCAACATCATCACGGACCTCTTCCGCGACAAGACCGCCTCCGGCTGGGCCAAGGCGGGGTGGATGATCGGTCTGATCATCTTCCCGTTCCTGACCGCCATCGTGTACCTCGTCGCCCGCGGCCAGGGCATGGCCGACCGTCAGTCGGCGGCGTTCGCCCAGGCGAGGGCGGCGCAGGACGAGTACATCAGATCGGTCGCGGAAACCTCCTCCTCGTCCTCGTCGGCAGGCGAGATCTCCGAGGCACACCGGCTCCTCAGTGCCGGCACCATCTCCCAGGCGGAGTTCGACACCTTGAAGGCAAAGGCCCTGGCCTAGTGCTCCGGTCAATCGTTGATGACGGGGGAGCGGCAAGAAGATGACGGCGGCCGGTTCGGGTGAACGGCTCGCGGCGTACCGCGCGGTGCGGGAGGAGATCGAGCGCGGCGTACTCCCGCTCGCCAGCTCGGTCGACGGGCACCGGTTCGCGTTCCAGGCGTCGCTGTACGACCTGCGGCTGCAGGCAGGTGGGTACGTGGTCCTCGGTGACGACCGGCTCGGGCAGATCCTCACTCTGGGACTCGCCGGAGTGGACAGCGCAGAGCTGGGCGCTGCCGACCTGTCACTGCACGTCCGGGCGGCCAGCGGCGACGGCGTCGTACTGGACGGTGCGGCGGCCCCGTTCCACGACGCGGCTGTCCGTCCCGCCCGCCCGGACGAGGTTCAGGCGTGGCTGGAGCGGATCCAGCCGCGGCGCGCCAGTCTCGAGATCGGGGAGCAGTTGCTCGCGACCGGCGTACCTGCGCGCCTCGACGCGGGCGGCTTCGACCGGCACACGTTCCTGTGCGGCCAGTCCGGCTCGGGAAAGACGTACTCGCTCGGCCTGGTGCTCGAACGGCTGTTGCTCGAGACCAGTTTGCGGATCGTCATCCTCGACCCCAACTCGGACCATGTCCGGCTCCGTGAGGGCCGAGCCGGCGGTGATCCCGGCCTTGCCGCGCGGTACGCGGAGGCCGCTCGTGGCGTCGCCGTACGCCGGGGCGGGGCGGGGGAGGACCGGATCCGGCTGCGTTTCGCCGAGCTCGACTCGATCAGCCGGGCGGCTCTGCTGGGACTAGATCCGATCGCGGACCGTAAGGAGTACGCCGCCCTGTCCTCGATCCTCGAGACGCAGGTCGAAGGCAGGCAGTTGAACACCAGTCTCAACGCGCTGCTCACCTCCGAACAACCCGGCGCCCACGCACTCGGGCTCCGGGCGGCGAACCTCGGCGTACTCGACTGGTCGGTCTGGGCTCGTGACGATCCGGGATCGCTGCTGCAGGAGCTCGAGCACGGCGAGCGCCGGTGTCTGGTGGTCGACCTCGGTTCGCTCGACACGCAACAGGAGCAGGCTCTGGTCGCTGAGGCGGTGCTGTCGACGCTGTGGCGGCTCCGGGCTCGCCGGGTGCCGGTCCTGGTTGTCATCGACGAGGCGCACAACGTCTGCCCGGCTGAACCACGGGACGCTGTGACGGCGATCGCCGCCGAGCATGTCATCCGGATCGCCGCGGAAGGACGCAAGTTCGGGTTGTACCTTTTGCTCTCGACGCAGCGGCCGCAGAAGCTCCAGGAGAACGCGTTGTCGCAGTGCGACAACCTGCTGCTGATGCGGATGAACTCGGCGGCGGACCTGGAGTTCCTGCGCGGAGTGTTCTCGTTCGTGCCCGGCGGGCTGATCGAGCGCGCGAGCACCTTCGGGCAGGGGGAGGCGCTCGTCGCCGGCAAGCTCGCGTCGCACGCGGGGTACGTACGGTTCGGCGCCCGGTTGGCCGAGGAGGGCGGTGCGGACGTGCCGACCGCCTGGGCCGCCGTACCGGTCAGGTCCTGACGGCCCGTACGCCGGATCGCCTGTACGCCGAATCGTCTGTACGCCGGATCGTCTGTACGCCGGGATCGTCCGTACGCCGGCCTCGGTCGGCCGTCGGCGTCGGTCGGCCGTCGGCGTCGGGTTGTGTCACGGCGTATCGGTGCCGGTCTCCTTCGTGCGGCCGTCGTCGCGCGGTGACCGGTTCACCGAGGGTCTTGACGCCTCGGCCGGGCGTTGCCCGGTTGCCTCGGGGACCTGCATCACCTCGAGGATGTCGATGCCCATCATGTCGAGGTGACTGAGGATGCCGGACAGCGCCGCCTGGTCGTCGAGGTACCCGTGCAGGACGGTCTGCGCCGGCTCGGCCTTGGCCGTCATGGTCGGAAAGGCGTCGGTCAGCTCACGCGACAACCGGCCCTTCACCCGGATGACGTAATTGACCATGTACCGCCCCTTTCGCGAGCCCCGTCGGGTTCGACTCTTCCGCGCCGACGGCCCGCTGACATCACCCTCCTTGGGGGACCGGAGATCGGCGAGGCCCGGCAAGAATGAATGCCGGTGGGAGGAGAGCCGAGGGAGTATCGATGTCTGAGGCAACAGAGGACTCGGGCCCGCGGCTGGTCGCTGCCTCGGACTCGGCCGGGGCCATCTACGGGACGATCGTGGCGATGGCAGTGATCGCGAGCGCCGCGCACGATCCCACCCGAGGACGTGCGCTGGAGCTGACCCTCAGCACTTTGTGCGTGTTCTGGTTGGCGCACGTCTACGCCGATGCGCTGGCTCACCACCTGCAGGGGAGCAGGCGGCTGGATCTGCCCGCGATCCGGGCCGCGATGGCAGATCAGGTGCCGTTGCTGCTAGGCCCGCTGCCCTGCCTGCTGCCGCTCGGGATGGACAGCCTCGGCCTGCTGGACCCGGGTGCCGCGGTCACCCTCTCGCTGTGGATCGGTGTCGCGCAGCTGATCGGATGGGGTGTCACCTATGCGCGTCGACACCACTGGTCGTGGGCGGTGGCGGCGACGGCCGGCGTACTCAATGGGATCTTCGGCGTGCTCATCGTCATCCTGGAGATCCTCATCCACTGACCCCTCGGTCCGTCAGCGGGTGGTGCGGTTGCGTATCTCGCCGCTCACGATCGTGGCCAGGGCGCCGACGAAGACGACGTTGAAACACAGTTGAACCAGCACCATCGCCCGGGCGAACTGTCCCTCCGCGTGGATGTCGCCGTAGCCGACGGTGGTCATCGTCGTCGCGGTGAAGTACAACGCGTCGGTGCGGGTGTCGAGGTCCGCGACCTGACCGGGATCCGCCCGCTCCAGCGTGAAGAATCCGTACGCGAAGACGACGACGACCAGCTCGATCAGGGTCACCAGGCTCTGCAGCGCGACCTCCGTACCGCCACGCAGTTGACGGCGTACCTGGCCGGTGATGGCCCAGCCGAGGACGACCAGGGCGGCCGCCGTGAAGGCCAGGCCGATGAAGAACCCGGCATTCGACCTGAGTCCGATCGGCACCGCGTAGTAGGCGACGATGAGCCCGGCGAACGTGGCGATGGGGTGCCGCCATCCGGCCCCGCCCTGCGGCTCGCGTTGGGTCACGCTGCCAGGATCGACCGCGCGCTGCCGCCGGCCCTCACCCGTGCTGGGTGAGGACGCCGACCGGTGAGCCGCCTAGCGTCGTACGTCGAACGCACGCGCCAGATCCCGAGGACAGCATGAACCGGACGTGGGCGGAGCACCCACGCGTACGGCGGGTGGTGGACCGGACTCGGCAGAGCCTCGTCTGGCGCATCGTCCTCGAGGTGACCGAGATCAGGCTGTACGACCGGGCCCTGACGATCGCCGGTCAGGCCTTCATCGCCCTGGTTCCGCTCCTGATCGTGCTCGCGACGTTGCTCAGCAGTTCCGACGCCCTGGCGATCAGCGACTTCCTGATCGACAGGTTCTCCCTGAGCGGTGCGTCGGCCGACGCGGTCGTGTCGCTGTTCGGCCGCCCGCCGTCCGCGTCCGGAGGTCTGACCGTCGTCAGCGTGATCACCGTCCTGGTGTCCGTGAGCAGCTTCGCCCGGTCGATCCAGCGAACCTATGAGGCGGCGTGGCGGCTGCCTGCGCAGGGATTGCACAGAACGCTCAACGGTCTCGAGGGCGCCTTGCTGCTGATCCTGGCCCTGGCCGCTCTGGGCTACCTCGCAAGCCTGGCCGACAAGCTCCCCGGCGGCGGCGTCGTAGCGATGATCGCGCAGACCTGCGTCGCAGTACCGGGTTGGTGGCTGGGCACCCGCCTGCTGCTGAGTCACCGGGTCGCCTGGCATCTGCTGTTGCCAGGCGCCGTGATCAGCGCGCTGGCCCAGGTGCTGGTCAGCTCGGCGGGGGCCGTGTACGTGCCGCACCTGATCGAGCGGAACACCGAGCGGTACGGCGTCATCGGCGTGGCGATCGCACTGATTTCGTGGCTCGTCATCCTCGCCCTCCTGATCGTCGTCTCGGCAGTGGTCGGAGCCCAACTCGGCGCCGCCCTCGCACACCGCGAATCCCCCGACAGCCAAGAAACCGAGTCGCCCTAAACAGGTGAAGTGGCCCGCCCGGGTTGTTGGTGAACTCAGCGACACAGGATGGAGGACCAACGATGCCGAACGTTCTCACCCACTTCGAAATCTTCGCCGACGACGCCGCTGCGCTGGCCGGGTTCTATCGCAGCTTGTTCGACTGGAAGATCGAGAAAGCCGCCGGGGTGGACTACTTCACCATCGACACGGGGTCGGATGGCGTGTCCCAGCTGAGCGGTGGCCTGACTCTGCGGGCGATTCCCGAGCCGCGCAGCTGGGTCCACTACGTGAGCGTCGAATCGCTGGACGACACCCTGGTCCGCGTGACCGAGCTGGGCGGATCGGTGGTTCGGGAGAAGACGGCCATACCGAGAACCGCCTGGTACGCGGTGGTCGCCGACCCCCAAGGCAACGTGTTCGCGCTGTGGCAGTCCGACCCGGACGCCTTCCCGGTACTGCGGCCCGAGTTGTAGCCCGCGGCGCTGCCGTGGCCTGTGCTTCATGGAGGAGGAGAGTCATGTACTACACCGACGACGCGCTCTATCCCGAGAACCAGGAGCCGCTGATCATCACCGCCGCCCCGTACGGGCCGCAGTGGCTGCCCGGCGACGCAGCCGACATCCCGGTGACCTGGGATGAGTCGGTCCAGGCCGCGGTCGACTGCTACAACGCCGGCGCCACACATCTTCACGTCCACGTCCGCAACCCGCAGACCGGACAGTTGTCGGTGGACTTCGATCACTTCAACTACCTGATCGGCCTGCTGAAGGACGCCGTACCGGAGATGATTCTCTCGGTCGGCGGTTCGATCTCGTTCGCACCCAAGGGCGAGGACAAGAAGGCCGAGTGGCTGGGCTACGACACCCGGCACATGCTCACCGAGCTGGATCCGGCGCCCGACCAGGTCACGATCGCGGTCGGCACCGCCATGATGGACGTGATCCAGATGATGAGCCGCGACGACATCGAAGGCACTCACCTGATGGATCCCAAGGTCCAGGAGGCCTGGGCCGGGTTGTGGGCCGACGCCGGTCCGGCGTTCTACATCGAGCACCTCAAGCGCCTCCGCGAGCACGACATCCAGCCGTACTTCATGCTCGGTCACGTTCACCAGTTGGAGATCGTGGAGCGGCTGATCCGGCACGGCGCGTACATGGGCCCACTCAATCACTGCCTGGTCTCCATCGGCGGCGGCGCCAGCGGGCGCAATCCGTTCGACTGGATGGAATACCTGCGGCGGTCTCCCCAGGGATCGGTCCTCACCTGGGAGAACATCATGCGCGGCGTGATCCCGATGACCGCGATGGCGGTGATCCTGGGCATCAACGTGCGGGTCGGCAACGAGGACAACATCTGGCGGGTCAAGGGCGAGCGGTTCACCACCGTCCAGCAGGTCGAGCAGATGGTCCGCCTCTCCGAGGCCTACGGCCGCCGGATCGCCACCGCCAAGGAAGCCCGCGACATCATGAAGATCGGGACCTGGTACGACACCCCGGAGGAGACCCTGTTCAAGCTCGGCCTGCCCCCCAACCGCGAAGAGGGCGAAGCCGGCTTCCTCACCTGGGAGACCTCGGGCCGGCGCGCGCTCGCCCAGGAGGCCTCGGACTCTCACCCGATGGCCTACTGCCTCGTCCCACCACAGGGTTGAGGTGGACGACACGACCTGAGAGGCGGCCTGCGCACAATCAACACGGTGGCGAAACCGGGGGTGGCCGTGCAGGCGGCCAGGCCCGTGACATCTATCTGTGGCATGCCACGTACCTACGGCATGCCACGGTCTCCGGTGGAACAGCAGGCGGCGTCGGTGTTTGTCGGTGTCCACCGGTAGCGTCCTGGTCGTGGACGTTGGAGAACGGATTCAGGAGCTCGCCGACCAGATCGTGCTGTTGCGCGACGCCTACTACCGGGGTGCGCCGGCAGTGGCGGACGCGGAGTACGACGCGATCGAGGACGAGTTGCGTGGGCTGATCGAGGCGAATCCGGAGCTGACGCCGGATCCGAACCCGCTGGACCAGGTCGGCGCGCCCACCGTGCTGCACGCGCCGGTCCGGCACTCGCGCCCGATGCTGTCCCTGGAGAAGGCGACTCGCCCGGAGCAGGTCGAGGCCTTCTTCAAGCGCTTCCCTGGCCGGTCGGTCGTAGTTATGCCGAAGCTGGACGGCCTGAGCCTGGCCCTGGTCTACGAGAACGGGAAGCTCGCCCGGGCGATCACCCGCGGCGACGGGACGACCGGTGACGACGTGACCCCGCTGGTGAAGGCACTGGCCGACGGTGTTCCGGTCAAGGTCGACGCACCGGGTCGCGTCGAGGTTCGGGGCGAGGCGGTCATGCTGCGTTCCACCTTCGCCGCCTACAACGCCGCCCACGCGGACAAGCCGCTGATCAACCCGCGCAACGCCGCCGCGGGCACGCTGCGCGCGAAGGACCCGGCCACTGTCGCTGAGCGCCGTCTGCAGTTCCTCGCCTTCGATCTGCACACCGATCTCGACAGCACGGACTCCGACCTGGACAGGGCGCTGCGGACCCTCGGGTTCACCGTCGCCGACATGCGGCACTGCGACGACGCGGCCGCGGCGCAGGATGTGATCACCACGATCGAGCAACAGCGCAACGACCTGGATTACGACCTCGACGGCGCCGTACTGCGACTGGCCGACCGCGACGCCTTCGCCGCGGCCGGGACCCGTTCGAGCTCGCCGCGCGGTGCGCTGGCGTACAAGTTCGCCGCCGAGGAGAAGACCACCGTGCTGGCCGACGTGGTCTGGGATGTCGGCAAGACGGGCAAGATCGCCCCGGTCGCCTGGCTCGAACCGGTCTTCGTCGGCGGTACGACGGTGACCCGCGCGACCTTGGCCAACCAGGAAGTGATCCGGGCCCGCGGCATCAAGATCGGCGACACCGTGCTGGTGCGCCGAGCCGGTGACGTGATCCCGTTCGTCGCCGGCGTGCTCGACGCGTCCCGGCGTACCGGTGCGGAGCGCGACATCGTGCCGCCCACTCACTGCCCGTCGTGCGAGCAGCCTTTGACCGAGCAGGGGAACAGCCGGGAACTGTTCTGCACCAACGTCGCATGCCCGGCCCAAACCGTACGACGGCTGATCCACTGGGCCTCACGGGCGGCGGCCGACATCGACGCGATCGGTGGAGTGTGGATCGAGCGGCTGGCCGAGGCAGGGATCCTGGAACACCCGTCGGACTTCTACCACCTGACCAAGGAAGGGCTGCTGGAGTTCGACCGCATCGGCGAGATCTCAGCCGCCCGGATGATCGAGTCCATTGACACCAGCCGCCAGGTCGGCCTCCGCCGAGCCCTCATCGGGCTCGCCATTCCAATGGCCTCCGAAGGCACCGCAGCCCGTCTGTGCCGGGCGGGTTTCGGCTCCCTGGAAGAAGTAGCCGAGGCCGGCGAAGACGGCCTGGTCGCCGTGGACGACATCGGACCGAAGGTCGCGGCTTCTCTGGTCGAGCACCTCGCCCGCCTCCGCCCGGAACTGGAACGCCTCCGCGAAGCCGGCGTGTCCCTCGACGTACGCGAAGAAGACCTCCCACCGGTCGTAGCCGCGGGTGCCCCCCTGGCCGGGAAAACACTCGTCGTCACCGGCGCCATCAGCGACCCCCGCTCCGGCGAGAAGGTCGCCCGCCCCGCGTTCCAGCGCCTCTGCGAGAAGGCCGGCGCCACCATCGCCTCGTCGGTCTCAGCGAGCACCGACTACCTCATCACCGGCGCCGACGTCGGCGCCTCCAAACTCACCAAAGCCGAAAAACTGGGCGTCGAAGTCATAGACCAATCCGAAATCTGGCCCCAACTCTTCACCGCCGGCATCACTCTCTGATCGCCAGCGGACGCGAGATCGGCGTACCCGGCCATCAACCACCGCCCCTGACGGGCCGATCTCTCAGGAGAAGGATGCCCTGGCGGTGTGTTTCAAGTGAGACCTGCGCGGTCGAGTATGGGGGTCCACGAGACTCAGCACTGTTTGCTGGCCAGAAACCAGTCGGGCAAAGAGCCTTCGAGTCCCAGTTCGCTTGGTGTAGGCGGGGACGCACGGTGTCAATCATTGGCGTGGTTTGTGGATCATGGGTCGGTGTCGTTGGCTCGGCGTTGGATCTTGATGGTCACGGCAGGCGCAGTCGGATCCAGCCGTCAGGTGAGTAGGCGCGAGATCAGAGCGTCCAGGTGTACGTCGGTGTCCGCCCAATCGGATTCGCCGATTCGTGCCCGGGGAATGCTCAGCGACTGGGCGAACATGTACTTCGTGGCCGGGTTGCTGATGTTGCGGCGGTGGCAGAGCCACCAGGTCAGGACCTCGGGCACGATGGCGATGTCTCCGCCCACCCGCCGGGACAGTTCGCGCACCCAGGCCGTGTCGGCGGCGCGCGGCTTGTGCTCGTCGAAGATCAGTTGTGCGACTTCGTCCTTGCGCACCCCGAGCCCGTTGAAGATCACATCGAGCTGGGAGTGGTAGGGGCGCGCGCGGCGTCCGGCCGGCTCCACGAACCAGCTCTCCAGTCCACCGGCCAGTCGATGGGTGGCCAATGCGCGGACCAGGATCGACAGTCGACGAGGATGCTGCCAGTCGTCGTCGTCGAACCACGCGATCATCGCGCCGCGCGCGGACCGGACGGCGATGTTGCGTTTCGCGCCGACCGTCGAGCCAGGCATCGCAGCCACCACGCGCACCCGCGGATCGGCCACAGGTATCGGCTCAGGCGAGCTGTCGACGACCACCAGTTCGCGGTGTGGGTGATCCTGCTTCTCGAAGTTCCACCACAGCCACGGCCAGAAGGCGCGACGGCTTTCGGTGACACACAGGCAGCTGACAAGTTGAGTGCGGCTTTCTTCCGAAACCCCTTGCTGTACAGCGATCGCGGGCCCGCCGCGTACTTCATGCGTGTCGTTCGGCCCGGCCATGCTCACCTCGCCACGGTTCGCCGCCCCCGACGAAGGGCGATGCCATTGTTGGTTGGACCTAGATAATGCCTCGATCAGCCATTACCGTCGGCTCATGGTGACGCTGTTGCACCCCGGCGTTTACGTCACGGAGATACCCGCTGGTCTCCGTTCGATCGAGGGCGCACCGACCAGCACCACGATCTTCGTCGGTGAGACCGAGCGTGGCCCGCTGGGGCCTACCAAGATCACCAGTCGCGCCGACTACGAGCGCCTCTTCGGAGGCTACTACCGCGCTCGGGAGGCCAGTCCGCCGGCCGAGCCGACACGCGTCCTCACGACGTACGCGATGGACGCCTTCTACGCCAACGGTGGTTCGACCGCCTACGTTCTGCGCGCTATGGATGGGGCTGACGCCGGTCTACCGGCCCGCCGCGAGAGCGTCGTGGCCAGCTCGCCCGGAGTGTGGGGTGAGTCCGTTGCTGTCGCGTTCCTCGCTCCCAGCGGAGTGGACGCGAGTCGGTTCCGCATCGTCGTCGTCTACGACTCGCCCGACCCGGGCAAGGAACGCCGCGTCGTGGAGACCTGGGACCGGTTGTCGGTGGTTCCCGGCGACGAGAACTACGTGGTGGACATCCTGCAGCGCAGCGGCTTCATCCGTTGGGATGACAGCACGCCGGTCACGGCGCCCACCTTGGACCTGCTCGGCTCGCCTCCCTCGACCGCGCCGAGCGAGAGCGACATCGTGCTCGGAGCGACCGCCCTCAGCGGGGGCGTCGGTGGCGGTGAGGACCTCGGCTTCGCGCAGTACAGCGCTCTACTGGCCGAACAGCTCGAGGGAGTGGACGACGCAGCCCTGCTCGTCGCGACCTGCGACGCATTGCTGAGCCAGTCGGCTGACTACACCAGTTACGTGAGCGCCTTTGTGGCCTATGCCGAGGGCCGGCCACGCCGCGACCTGTTCTTCGTCGGCGACCTGCCGAGACAGCGCACCGCGGCGACGGCATCCATCGCCACGTCGGCGACTCTGCTGGCGTTCGACAGCCTGGGTGCGAGCAACTTCTCGGCCATGTACTGGCCGCACGTGGTGGTGGGTGACGTCGCCGGCGTCGGCCGCAACCCGACCATCACTCTGCCGCCGGCCCCGTTCGTCGCCGGCGTGTTCGCCCGCATCGACGGGCGCCGTGGGGTGTGGAAAGCCCCGGCCGGTACCGAGGCCACCCTCGCGCTGACCGTCGGTCTGGAGCACCAGCTGAACGACCTGCACAGCGACGAGCTGAACCCGGTCGGGGTGAACGCCCTACGCACGATCCCGGGTGCGGGCCGCGCCGTCTGGGGCAGCCGGACGATGATGCCGAGCAGCGAGTGGCGATACGTACCGGTCCGGCGTACGGCGATCTTCCTGCGGACCAGCATCTACAACGGCATCCAGTGGGCGGTGTTCGAGCCCAACGACGAGCCGCTGTGGTCCAGCCTGCGGGCCTCGATCGGCGCCTTCATGGAGACCCAGTTCCGGCGGGGGGCTTTCGCCGGGCGGACCAGCGACGAGGCGTACCAGGTCAAGGTCGACTCCGAGACGACGACGCCGATTGACCAGGCCGCGGGTGTGGTCAACATCCTGGTCGGGTTCGCACCGCTGCGGCCGGCCGAGTTCGTGGTCGTCCAGCTCAGTCAGAAGACTCAGGCGACGGCATAACAGACGACTCAGCGGACGGCAGCTAGGGGGAGGTCATGGTCCAGTTCGCGGTGAACACCCACCGGCTCGACCCGTACAAGAACTTCAAGTTCCGGGTGAAGTGGGACAACATCTACGTCGCGGGGCTGTCGAAGATGTCGGCGATCAAGCGGACCACCGAGACGATCGAGTGGCGCGAGGCCGGCGGGCCGTCGGTGATCCGCAAGATGCCAGGCCGGACGAAGTTCGAGCCGATCACCTTCGAGGTCGGCCTGACGCATGACCCGCAGCTGATGAGCTGGGCCGATCAGGTCAACACTCCGCGCGGCGATGCGGCCATGTCGCTGAAGAACTACCGCAAGGAAGTCACCGTCGAGGTGCTCAACATGCAGGCCGTCCCGGTGATCGAGTTCACCTTGCACCGCGCGTGGGTCAGCGAGTTCCAGGCCCTGCCGGAGATGGACGCCAACGCCAACGCGGTGGCGATCTCCACCTTGAAGATCGAGTACGAGGGCTTCTCCGTCTCCGACGCGCTGCGCGAACTGATCGAGACCTGAGCCGATGTCGGCCCGCGAACGGCTCGAGAGCCCGCTGCGCACCACCGAAGGTACCGCTTCGCCGGTGCCTGCAGGTTCGACGGAGCCTGCCGAGCTTCCGTTGCGCGAACTCACCGGCTGGGAGGAGGAGTACCTGGAGCGTCATCAGCACGAGCCGAACACCGCGCGGGTCTGCGACGAGGTGCTCGCGCGCTGCTGCGTTCCACCTGGCGCGGAGCCGGGGGACGACGTACGGGAACGAGTCCGCCAGTTGCTGGTGGCCGAGCGGGACCGCGAACTCGTCCGGCTGAGGCGGATGTCGCTCGGTCCGGACGTCGAGGCGGAGGTCACCTGTCCGTCGTGCAGCGGGTCCAACGAGGCGACCTTCTCCTTGGACGCGCTCGACCTCGGCTTCACCGCCCCCGCGCGGTCGGAGCGTTTCGACCTCGGCGCGGGTGACGTCGTCGAGGTCAGGCTGCCGACGGCAGGAGACCAAGAGGACCTGCTGGACGCCGGCATCGACAACCCCGCCGAGCGTCGTACCTGGTTGCTCGCCCGGTGCGTGCGAGACGACAACGGGGCGAGCCTCGACCTCGCCGCGGCGCGGGCCATGCCGGTTCGTCGCCGAGCCGCCCTGGACCACGCGATCGAGGAGCATCTCCCGCAGTTGGACCTGCAGATGTCCTTGAAATGCGTCCATTGCGGCTCGGCGTTCACAGCGCCGTTCGACGTACCCAGCTTTTTTTTTCGCCATGACCGGGCAGGCTCGGCGTCTGCTCCACGACGTGCATCGGCTGGCGCTGGCCTACCACTGGTCGGAACCCCAGATCTGGGACCTCCCGCTGCGCCGTCGCACCGCCTACCTGCTGCAGCTCGAGGCCGAGGCGGACGCCGCGCTGCTCGCCGGGCTGACCAACCCCGCCTGGGGCGACGAGCTGTCCTGACGCCGGGGCACCTGGAGGCGCGCTGATGGTCGCCGTCGACCGGCTGGCGGTTCCGCCGCTGCGACCCCATCGCCCCGCGAACCGCGGACGGAGCGAGCGCACGCCCGTACTGCGCCCCGCGCGCGGCGGTCCCGCCACTTCGTGGCCGGCGCGTTTCGAGCCGGTGCAGGTCGTTGCTCGCCGCAACGTCCGGGGCGTCGAGATCGCGCTGCCGATCCGGCCGACCGGTTCCCCGAATCGCTTATCAGGCAGCGGTTCCGAGCCTGCCGCCGCACCTCCGGTACCGCGGCGATCGATGACGCCGCCCGCGGTTGATCCGGGATCGCGGCCGGAACCAGCACCACGCCCCGCGTTGCCGACGCGACCGGCGCGGCCGACCCGCAGCACCGCCGCCTCTCAGGCAGCGCCGCGCCCGCCAGATCGCGCAACGCCTGCCCCTGTCCCGCATCGGGTGAGCGCACCGGTCAGCCCGGCCACCGCGCCGAGCCCGCCCCCGCCGCCGCGCAGCGGGATGCCGCAGCGGCGCTCCGCGCCGGTCGCACCGCCGCAGGACGACGGGCCGCCGACGGTCGCACCGGTCCACCGGGCCGCCGTACCGGGCCGACGCGCCAGCGCCCGTCGCGAAGGCCCCATTGAGCCGGTCCGACCGCTGACTCCAGGACCGGCCGCAGCAGAGAAGGCTGTGTCGCCCGAGGTGGTCGAGCGAGAGGACCGGCCGGTGGAACGCCGCACAGACAGGGCTGACGCTAAGCCCCATGCTGTCGCGGTCGCCGCCACTGCCGGCCAGGCCTCCACCGACAACGAGGCGGCCTCCACAAGCACCCGCCGCGTCGAGAGCCGCACAGAAGCCGCGGCGCCGGCGGTCGTCCCGGCACCAGCCAGGCCGAGCCCCAGCAGGCCCGCTCGGCCGGCAGCCGAAGCCCGCCCGACCGTCCCGCCGATCGCCGCATCCTCGCAGCCGCGGAGCGTTCGGATCGAGATCGGTGCGGTGCAGATCCGCACTGCACCCCGGCCGGCGCCCTCTCCTGCTCGCAGAGTCATATCGCCCAGACGGCATGCCATCGACCCCGGCCTGCGCCTGCGCTCAGGGGGGTGGTGACGGTGGGCGCGCTGTTCAGCGGCCTCCACGACGTCGCCCAGGTGATGACCGAGCACATCCGCGAGGAGACCGGCATCCAGGACGTGCAGGCGGGCGCGCCACGCGAGGTGAGCGCCACGACCGAACCCGGTGCCCGGATCACCCTGTTGTACACGACGCCGCAGCCTGGTCACCGCAACGATCCGGCCGAGGCCGGAGCAGGAGGTGACCGCCGCCCGCCGCCGCTATCGCTGTCATGCTTCTATCTGGTCACCACCTCGGGCGCGGATGCCGACGACCCGGTCGCGGCACACCACGCACTGGGCCAGATCATGACGCTGTACCACGACGTGCAGTCCCTGCAGTTGCCGCTGTCGACGAATCCGGGATCGCCGCCGGGCGTGTTCACGGACCTCGGCCTGGGGGAGCTCACCGTCACGCAAGTGCCGGTCACACTGGACCAGATCGACAAGGTGTGGACACCGATCACGCAGCAGTTGCAGCCGTGGGCGCTGTTCGAAGTAGCACCGGTGCAACTGGTCTCCCGCCGGCCGGACGCCCCGGCGGCGCCCCAGGTCCGCCCCGGTGGCCTGACGATCGATGAGCCGGTGGGGCAGCGACCCATGCTTGTGCGGATCACCCCACAGCCCGCGAGGCCGAGCGGACGGATCCGGCTGGATGTCATCACCGACGCGGCCCTGGACGCCGTGTGGGCTGCGGGACTGCACATTCCCGCGGGCGACCCGGCACTCACCCTCGGGCCTGCCGGCGACAGGGGCACAACTGCGGCCGTGCTCGACCTGAGTCGTGGCGGGCTCAGTGTTCTGCAGGTGGGGATGCAGCCGTTCACGGTCGCCGCATCCGGACTGACCAGCCGTACGGCGACCGCACAGTTGATCGCGGACACGCCGACCCTGGATGCTCCGCCGGACCCGGTCCACGACCCGGCAACTGATCTCGTTCTGACCGGCGCCGAACTGGGCGCCGTACAGGAAATCGTCGCCTGGCCGGATCGAGGCGTGGCCACACCCACCGAGGTGCACAGCTTGCCGTTCACCCCTGGTGGAGCCGGGGCTGTCACCGTGCGTTCCGACGCCGGTCTGGCGCTTCTGCCCGTCCCGATCCGCACCTGGCGGCTGGCGGCCCGGTTGACCGGGCAGAGTTACACCCCGTACGTGGTACTGGAGTTGAGCCGATGAGCGGCATGGTGCTGATGCGCGACGCGGCGTTGCTCGCCGCCGCCTGCCACCTGGCCGAGCCGCACAACCAGGTGCCCGCCGCGGAGGACGGCTGGCGGGCGAAGCCTGAGGCACGTGCCGCGCTGCGCCGGAAATTGCAGCAGCATGAGGGGGAGGCAGACACCGTACGGCAGCGACTGATGGACGAGCTCGGCCTGAGCGCCTCCGGGTACTGGCTGGTGATGTTGTGCGCCGCGGTCGAGCTGTATCCCGAAGCGGCGGCCGCGGTCAGCCTGCTCACTGAGGAGGCTCGGCTACAACTGCCCACTCCCACCGTTGCAGCACGGTTGCTGCGAGGGATCCGCGAGACGCCGTACCGGCAGGCGTTGGCTGCGGTGCTGGGCGGCGGCCAGGCCCGAGCTCTCGGGTTGGTCGAATTGCAGGACGCCCCGCCCGGGGTGCCACACAGCCAGCAACCGATCCGCCTCAGCGCGGCCGAGCTTGCGGCGCTGGCACACGACGCCGGGGGTACGGCGGCGGACACCGGCGGCGAGCTGGACGGGTTCCGGGCGATCGTCGTCCCGGCACAACGAATCACTGGGTTCACCGAGGACGTCGTCGGTCCGGCGCGGCTGTTGCTCAAGCGACGTGGCCTGCTGGTACTGCGCGGCATATCTCGGCGGGGAGCGCGGCAGCTGGCCTGCGACGTCGCTACCGACCAGGGCCGGGCGGCCGCCTTGATCACCGTTACCCAGCAGGCTGACCAACCGGTCCGGCTGCCCGCCGCGTCCGAGCTGGCCCGCGCCGCGGACCGGAGCGGTGGAGCCCTGCCAGTCGTCGACCTCTACCCGCTGACCGCCGCGCATCCAGGAGTCCTGGATGCACTGAGCCGCAGTGCCCGGGCTACCTCCGGGCTGGTGGTGATCGTGGACGAGAGCGCTGACACCGCGGACCTTGCCGTGGTCGACGTGCCGGTCATCGACCATCCGGCGGCCAAGCGCATCTGGTCCGGCCTGCTCCCGGCCGATCAGGCGGAGGCGATGGCCCTGCGCTTCAGAGTCGGGATCGAGGAGGCGAGCTCAGCCATCCGTGAGGTCGAGGATCTGAGCGATCCGGCCGACGCCAACCTGCTGGCAACCCGGGTGCGCGCGCAGGGGGCTCGCCGGATGGGGCGCTACGTCAGCGTTGTGACCAGTGACGCCCGAATGACCGACCTGGTGGTGCCGGACGCGCTCGCTGTACAGATGCAGGAGATCATCGCCTGGCAGCGCACCAGCCACCGGGTGCGCTGGGACATGGCGCTTGGCGCGGGCGATCCCGTCGGCACCGGCCTGACCTGTCTGTTCGCGGGGAAGTCCGGCACCGGAAAGACCTTCGCCGCACGCTGCCTGGCCAACGAGCTCGGCCTGAACCTGTATCGGATCGACTTGAGCCAGGTGGTGTCGAAGTACATCGGGGAGACCGAGAAGGCCCTCGCGCAGATCTTCGACGAGGTCGAGGCCGGGCACGGCCTGCTGCTGTTCGACGAGGCCGACGCGCTCTTCGGCCGCCGTTCCGAGGTGAAGGACGCGCACGACCGGTACGCCAACATCGAGGTCGGCTACCTGCTGCAACGGCTGGAGGCGTACGAAGGCGTCGCGGTCCTGACCACGAACCTGCAAGGCAACATGGACGCCGCGTTCGTCCGCCGGCTGCGCTTCATCGTGCATTTCCCCGCGCCGGACCGCGACCTGCGCCGCCGCCTCTGGGACCAGTCGCTGCCGCCCCAGCGGTGGCGGGACGGAGACCTGCCGCTCGACGTCATGGCCGACCGGTTCCAGCTCAGCGGCGGGGCGATTCACAACATCGGCCTGGCCGCGGCGCACCTGGCGGCGGCGACGCCGTCCGGGCGGATCACGGTCGCCCATCTGGCCCGGGCCACACAGCGGGAGCTGCTCAAGGCCGGCCGTCCTGCCGACGTCGGAGTGCTCGGCCAGCTCGCCGAGGCGTCCGGGCTTCCCGTGAACGGCAGAGCGCGATGAACGCGGGCGCGGGTCACGTGTCGCTGCGGATCGACCGGATCGCGGTCGAGATCGGCCAGGACCAGCGTGCGGAACAGGCCGAGGAGACGATCCGCAAGGCGCTGGCCCTGCTGGCCGGGCGGCTGTCCCAGGCACCGCTGGGGCTGGCGGGCTCGGCGCCGTCGATCGCGCTGGAATTCCTCGACGTCGGTCCGCTCGACCCGCAGTGGCTAGGCGGCCCGGGCGCCGCGGACAGGCTCGCAGAACATCTCTACCGCCGGCTGCTGGACGGGCCGGCCCTACCGGGAGGCGTCGATGACCGCTGAGGTGAACTTCCTGTCGACCGGGACCGCGCCGCGCGGCGAGCCCAAGTTCCTGCGGGCCGCGTTCATCGCTTACGAGCCGGGCGGATACCCGACCAAACGGCGGGTGATCCCGTTCCGGTTCAACCCCGAGGGACTGTCGCGCACGGTCGCGGCCGAGAGTGGCCAGCGCCCGGCCGGCGTGGAGAGCGGGCGCGGTGCAGTCCCGCCGCCCGCGGGCGAGGCCCCGGCGGACGCTGCGGCCGCGTCGGTGAAGGAGAGCTTCACAGTGCACATCCGGCTCGACTTCGCCGACCGCGATCCAGCCGTGAACAGCTTGGACGAGCAGTACGGGATCGCGCCGGAGATCGCCGCCATCGAGGACTTGATGTACCCGGCGCAGACCGACGCCGACGCCAGCTCCGACGGCACCGAGGCGGTACGAGCGGCCAGCCCGAGGCCGACTGTGCTGCTGGTGTGGGGCCGCAAGCGCATCCTGCCGGTGCGGATCACCTCACTGAAGATCGACGAGTCGGTGCACAACTCCGAACTGCACCCGGTTCGGGCCGAGCTGGAGGCCGCGCTGGAGGTGCTCGGCGAGGCCGAGGCGAGGGCCGACCTCGCGGTGCGCTCCGCGCTGGACAACCTCGGGTCCCGACGCCGCGAGTTGGCGCAGATGTACTACGCCAACACCTCGGCGCAGGGCTCGAACATCCTGCCGCTGTAGATGAACACCACGAGAAGGGAGACTCCGGCGTGATCGATCGGCGCAGCCGCTACACCCACACCCCGGTGCTGACCGCCGATGACGGGCGGGGCGGCACCGAACAGGTGCTGGACCTGCGGGAGACGCCACCCACCAGCAGCGTGCTGAGCATCGTGGCCACCGACGCGGACCGGCTCGACCTGCTGGCCTTCCGCTACTACCGCGACCCGACCCGGTTCTGGCGGGTCTGCGACGCCGCGACGGACCTGGATCCGTTCGACGTCCTGGTGCCGGGCCGTCCGGTTCTCATCCCTCCGGACAAGTAGGCCGCCATGCCGTCGCCGCGCATCAACGTCCTCGTCGCCGGGACCGCCCTGGACTCGGGGGTGCTCGCGCAGCTCACGCGCGTCGAGGTGCGCGAGAGCGACTGCGATCCGAGCGTGCTGGCGCTGCGCTTCAGCCTGGTCCAGCGGGCCAACGGTGAGTTCGGCCCGCTGGACGACAGCTTGTTCGAGCCCGGCGCGGCGATCGCCCTCGAGATGGAGCCGCCCGGCGGGTTGCTCCAGCGGCTGTTCGATGGCTACTGCACGCACATTCGCCCGCACTTCGAGACCGCTGCCGAGAACGCGTACCTCGAAGTCCTGGCGATGGATGCCGCGGTGGTGCTGGACGCCGAGGAGAAGATCGCGGCCTGGCCCAACGTCAAGGACAGCGACGTTGTCGGCCAGATCCTGTCCGGCTACCAGATCGCGGCCGAGGCCGACGATACCCAGGCGCAGTACGACGAAGACCGGCAGCGGCTGACCCAGCGCGCCACGGACTGGCGGTTCCTGCAGCACCTGGCGCACCGCAACGGGATGCGCTTCTGGTTCGAGTACAACGAAAACTCCCGCCGCCTGGTCGGGCATTTCACCGCACCCGACGTGGGTGGCCGGCCCCAACCCGACGTGGTCCTGCTGCAGGAAGGTGCCTGCCTGAACTGGGCCGACGTGCAGCTGCTGGCCACCGGACCGGTCACGGTGGCCGGTGCCGCGATCGACCCGATAGGCAAGCGCATCATCCGGGCCGCGGGCGATCCCGTCCGCGACGTCATGGGCGGCGACGAAGCGGCAGGACCGGTGTCCTCCGGCCTTACTGCCGCCGGTGCTGCCACGGCGACCGCGCAGCTGACCGCTCCGCCGCCGCTGGACGAGGCGCTCGGTCCGGCGGCGTCAGCGGCCACCGATGATGCCCGGTTCGTGGTCGAGCTGCGAGCCGAGCTCGACCCGGCGCTGTACCGCGGTCTGCTGCGGGCCCGTCGTCCTGTCCTGGTCCGCGGTGTGGGGCGACGCTTCTCGGGCGTCTACTACGTGCAATCGGTGCGCACCACGATGGAGGACAACCGACTGCTGCAGACCTTCGCGGCGCTGCGCAACGCCACCGGTCAGAGCGGGCAGGAACGCTTCGGCCAATCCGCCGAGGAGGTGCCCGCCACGTGATCCAGGACGCACGACACCACGATCCGGACGGCGCGTGGCCGGTGGCGAGGTTCTACGGCAAGTACCACGGCGTGGTCGCGGACACCGACGACCCACTGAAGATCGGCCGGATCAGGTCGACCGTTCCGGCAGTCCTCGGCGAGGACGTGCAGACCGGGTGGGCGCTGCCGTGCCTGCCTGCGGGTGGTGCCAAGGACACCGGACTGCTGTTCCTGCCGTCGGTCGGCGCCACCGTATGGATGGAGTTCGCGGCGGGAGACATCTCCCAGCCGATCTGGAGCGGCTGCTTCTACGGCGCGCCGACCAGCACCGGCGGAGCCGACGACCTGGGCTCTGCCACCGGTCCCGAGACCCCGCAGTCGGACGGACAGGATCCGTCGCCGACCCGCTGGGTACTGCGCACGGCTGGTGGACACGAGCTGACCTTCGACGACGACGGTGAGGTCGTGCTGCTGAAGAACGGGAACGGCAAGACCTCAGTGCGCTTCGAGCAGGACGGCACCGTCGTGGTGAGCGCCGACACGATCAAGCTGGGGGCGTCGGCCGCGGAGAAGGTGGTGCTCGGCGACACCTTCATGACCTTCTTCAACGCGCACACGCATCCCACCGGTGTCGGGCCGTCGGGGCCGCCCGTGACGGCGATGTCGTCCAGCCAACTGTCGGCCAAGGTGACCACCGAGTGAGCGGGAGGGAGAGACGATGGCACTGAGTTCTGCGAGTCTGTCGAGCAGCCTGCGTGACCGGTGGCTGCCGGCGGATGACGGCCCGTACGCCGACAGCGCCACCGCCTCGGGCGACGCGTTCGCCGCAGCGGTCAGCAGCTGGTTCGCGAACGCCACGGCCGGGCCGTACCCGTGCTCGACTGCGACGGCGCGACGTGGCCAGCTCGCCTCCAGCGCCGGGGCCGCTCTGGCTGCCGGGCGAGCCGAGGCGGCGGGTGCGCTGTTGGCCACGGCGCTCGTGGCCTATATGGCCGGTCAAGCCTTCGGGCCCGGTGTCGCATCGCCACCGCTGGGCCCGGCTCTCGCACAGACGGCCCTCACCGGTGTGTTCGCCGACCTGGACACCGCGACGTCCGACCGGGCCGACCGGATGGCGCAGGCCGTCTGGGCCCTGGCTCTGACCACGATCGTGGTCTTCCCGCCCGTCATCTCACCGCCGGCGCCGGTGTCGTGATGGCCTTCATCCACCAGCCGTTCAAGCTGCGCGACGAGCGCGGCGCGATCGCGATCATCGACGACGCCGACCGCCACCTGCGGGACAAGGTGCTCGCGGTCTTGTTCACCGCGCCAGGGGAGCGGGTGAACAACCCGCGCTTCGGAGTCGGTCTGAACCGCACCGTCTTCGAGCAGCTCGACGACCTGACCGCCGCGGCGGTGGAGTTCCGGATCGCCGAGGGCCTGCGCCGTGAGCTGGGCGCCGAGGCCGAGGTGGGGGCGGTCGACACCCAGATAGGCCCGGCTGAGGGGGAGTTGCTGGTCGTCATCAGCTACACCCGCCGTGTGGATCGCGCGGCCCGCACCCTGGAGATCGCGCTGTGACCGCGCTGGTGTGGGACGGCGGCCATCTCGACGGCACGCCGTGGCAGGGGATCCGGCACCTGTCGATCACGATCGAGACATCGGCGACGCCGCCGGTGATCCTGGTCGCCCACCTCAACCAACCGGTCGGCACGCTGCGGCCCGACCAGGTCCGGATCTCGGGCATGCGCCGACCGCCGCCGCGGTACCGGGTCCGCGTGGACCCGGTAACGGCGCCGCTCGAGGTCCGCGTCGAGTTCGACGGCTGGGGCGACCATGCGCCGTACACCTTCACGCTGACCGACGGCGGGGGAGCGCCGCTGCACCCGTTCTACGCCACGGCCACCTTCTGGTTCACCATCGACTGCTCCTGCGGGGACTGCCGACCGAGCTCCGCGCAGGCCGCTCTGCAGCCGATGCAGCCTCCTGCGGTCGACCTGCTCACGAAGGACTACACCGGTTTCGTCGCCTTGCTCACCGATTGGGTCAGCGTCAACGCGCCCGACGTGACCGACCTGTCCTCGGCCGCCTTCGAGCAGGTGCTGCTCGAGCTGCTCGCGTGGGCCGGCGACTTGACCAGCTACTACCAGGACCGCGTCGCCGCCGAGGCGTTCATCGAGACTGCCACGCAGCGGTTCTCGCTGCGCCAGCACGCCGCGCTGCTGGGCCAGCGGCTGGACGACGGCCGTACGGCGAGCACCGTGCTGGCGTTCGACCCAGCCGTTTCCGGATTCGTGCCGGAAGGGCTGAGCGTGCGGATGCCGACCGGCCCCGACGAGGTCCCTGTGGCGTTTGCGGTCACGGCCCGTACGCCGGTCGCCGCCGAGCACGCCTCGGACCGGCTGGTGCCCGCAGCGTTTCCCGGTGCGCCGGACGCACAGCTGCCGGCCGGAGCACGCAGCCTGCTCGTCCTCGGCCACGACGTGCACCTGACCACTGGCGACCGGCTCGCCTTGGTGCAGGGATCGTTCTGGCAGGTCGTCACGCTGGACCGGCCGGTCGAGCAATTCGTCGAGCCGGGGTGGGTTGCCGACCCTGCTGACGACTTCGACCCGCTCACGGACCAGCCCACGCGGGTGACCAGGATCAGCTGGACCGATCCGCTGACTCGGGCGCTGAGCCCGTGGCAGGGGCCGCGGCTGAAGCTGCACGCCAACCTCGTCGACGCCCGGGCCGGGCTGCCCCGCATCGCGACCAGCGCGCCCGGCGTCCCGCCATCGGGCCGGGTCGGTCTCGCGCTTGACGATCCTTCCACCGTCGCCGCACGGAGCAGCACCGGCGCACTCCAACTGCGCTCTCTGCGGGTGCCCGAATGGCCAGTGGCGTACGACGATCTGCCGGATGGCGTGGGCACGGCACCGGCGGTGCAGGTCAGCGTCTCCGGCCAGGCATGGACCCAGGTCGAGCACCTGCGGGCCTCGCGCTCCTACGACCTGCACTACACCGCCCAAGCGGACGAGGACGGTGCCGTCTGGCTCGGTTTCGGTGACGGCGTCTCCGGACATGAGGTCGCCCTGGAGGCGCCGGATATGCCGTCCGCGCTGATCGAGATCGCCTACCGGCTCGGTACCGCGGGGACTGGCGACGCCGGCCTCGACACGCTGACCCGGATCGTGCCGCCGGCCACCGGCACCGACGAGGAGGTGACGCTTCAGGCGCTCGGCGATGTCCGCGTGACCAACGTGACGCCCGGACTCGGCTCCCGGCCACCAGCGTCGCTGGAGCGGATCCGGCAGGACGTACCGGCCGCGCTGCACCATGGCGACCTGCAACGGGCGGTCTCCCTGGAGGACTACGCGCAGGTGGCCATGCAGGTGCCCGGAGTGGGACGAGCCACCGCGCGGGGCGGTGGTCGGCTCTTCAATACCGTGACAGTCCTGATCGATCCGCAGGGTTCGCAGGAGCTCGACCTGCGCCTGCGGCAGGCCGTCGAGGAGCACCTGAACCGGTTGCGTATGGCGGGCCGCGAGCAGGTGGTGATGGCCGCGCAGTACGTGCCACTCGATGTCGCGCTCGAGGTGTGCGCGGCCGCCGGAGTCCCCGCGGACGTCGTTCGGGAGCGGGTGCTCGCCGAACTGAGGCCTGGCAGCGACGCCCGGCCCGGCTGGTTCCACCCCGACCGGCTGAGCTTCGGCGACGCTGTCCACCTCGGCGACCTGCTTGCGTACGTGCAGGGCATCCCTGGAGTGCGCGCGGTGAAGGCCACTCGGTTCGCCCCGCTCGGCGACGTGGCGGGGCCGGCAGTGCGCGACGTGATCGCACTCGGCCGCAGTGCGGTCGCCCGGATGGACGCCGATCCCGAGGTCCCCGAGAACGGCAGCCTCGAGGTACTGGCTCTGGGCCTGGACGTCGATGCCGAACCGTTCCTGGTGGACGCAGGCCCGGCGCAAGTGGTGACGCCGTGAGTCGCCCACCTCGTCCACACCCGGACCGCTCCACCGGCGGGTCGCGGACCGATGCCCAGGATCGGCTGGACTACCTGCCGCTGGCGTACGCCGAGCTGCTCAACATCGAGCAGCAGGTCGCCGTCCGTGCGCTGGGCCGCGGCACCAACCGGACCGCCGACGTGGCGGACACCTTCATGCAGCTTTCGGCGCTGGTCGGGCACGTGCTGGCGGTCTACCAGCGGCAGTTCGCGCGGGAGGCGTTCATCAGCACGGCGCAGGCGCCGTCCAGTCTGGTCCGGCACGCACATCGGCTCGGCACCGAACCCGACCCGGGGCTGGCGGCTTCGGGGTACGCAGCCCTGTTCACGAAGGCCGGGGTGAGCGGTGTGATCCCGGCCCGACAGCCGCTGGCGAGCATCCCGGTCGGCGAGGCCAAGGCCCAGGATTACGAGACACGAGAGGACGTTACCGTCGACGCGACACTGAACGAGCTGCGGCCCGTGCACGCCACTCGTGGCCAGACCGTGCCGCAGGGCGCTACGTCGCTGGTGCTCGACGGGGTCGGGCACAGGCTGGAACCGGGCGACCAGATCGTCCTGATCGGAACCTCCTGGCAGGGACTCGTGGTGGACGCGGCTGAGGAGTCGTCCGGGCAGACGATGGTCCGCCTGCGGCAGGGCGTCGCCGACGAGATCGGCTCCACCGGCGGTGCGCTGGTCACCGCGCATCCGCAGCTACGCAGCCGATCCTTCGGTATGGGCGCCAATCCGGTGCTCTACCCGCCGACGGCGATCCGCACCGCCACGAACGTCGAGGGCACCGCCAACCTCCGTTGGTGGTTCACCGTGTCGCGCACCGACAAAGCGCCGTACCGGGACGATGACATCTATCTGGCCGACCAGCTGTCCCGCCCTGCGGGCCAAGACTGGGTACTGGGATCGACCGGCGCCGGGCTGGACGTGTTCCGACTCGTCGCGGAAGGCCTCGCCACCGTGGTGCTGAATCGGGCCGAACAGGTCGACGTCACTCCGGCTGTCGTCACCATCACGCCGAAGGACGGCGGCTTCGTGAGCACCGTCGCGCCGGCCACCGTCAAGCAGTTCGTCACCCGGACCCAGCACCTGTCCGGCACCGTCACCGTGGTCCGGGTCACCGATCAGCAAGGACGCGCCGTCGGGCGTGCGGCTCAGCCGGTCGAGACCGATTGGGCGACGGGCTGGCAGGTGCGTGCGCCGCTCGCCGCCGCGGTGCCGAATTCCGACACGCTCAGCCAGCCCCTGCTGCTGCCGGGGGTGCTGCCCGCGCTCGCCCCGGGCCGGGCCATGATCTTCGCCGACCCGTCGAGCGGCGCCGCCCAGGTGGTCCGGCTGCGTCGGGTCGAGCTCGACGAGCAGGCCGACGTGACCCGGGTGGAGTGGGATCCGCTGACCCCCGATCCGCCGCAGGCCTGGACTCTTGACCGGCTCGTGGTGCATGCCAATGTAGCGGCGGTCTCGCACGGCAGGACCGTACGCGAGGAGCTGGCGTCGTCGGACGGGGTCACGCCGTTCCAGCGGAGGCCGTTGAAGGAGTCGGGGCTGACCTATCTGCCCGGTGCTGCCGGTGCCGAGCCCGAGCTGGAACTGCGGGTCGCCGGCGTGCGCTGGGCGCGGGTGGCCGACTTCGCCGGCAGCGGCCCGGACGACCGTCACTACCGCATCGTCCTTGACGCCGAGGGAGTGACCGCGGTCCTGTTCGGCGACGGGCGGACCGGTGCCGTCCCGCCGGCCGGGGCAGTGGTCGAGGCCACCTACCGGGTCGGCCGCGGCACAGTGGGCAACGTCGACGCCGGGCGGCTCAGCCGGATCAAGCGGGCCCACCCACTGCTGGACCACGTGCTGAACCTGACTCCGGTCCACGGCGGCACGGAACCACCGAGTTCGCAGGACGTCCGGTCGCAGGCAACGCGCCGGATACGGACATTCGACCGGGCCGTCTCGGTCTCCGACCTCGCCGACCTGGCCTTGACCATGCCCGGCATCGCCCGGGCCGCGGCGCGGTGGGACCAGCGGCAGGGTGCCGTACTGGTGGTGGCGACCGCGCAGGGCGATCCGCCGAATCCGATGAGCGCGGTGCGGGCCTTCCTGGACGCACGCCGCGACACCGGTGTCCCGTTGACGTTGCGCGGGCCGTCGCCGCACGACATCGAGCTCGTCGTCCAGGTCGAGTCGGATCCGGACTGGCTGCCCGATGCGGTGGCTTCGGCGGTGCGGGCTGCCCTCGGCGCTCGGTTCTCCTTCCCCGCCGAGCAATTGGCCGGGCCCGGGTTCCTGAGCGAGGTCTACGCGCTGCTGGAGGGTCTGCCGGGCGTGCTCTCCGTCCGCGTGACACGTTTCGCCTCGCTGGGCGGGACCGGGATCGCCGACGCCGTTCAGCCCGCGCTGGAAGGTTGGCTGCGCCTGCTGCCGAGCAACCTGGGCGTGACGGTCGCCGCGAGGCCGCGATGACTGCCGGCGCGCACCTGCCCTTCGTGCCGTCCGGACTGATCGGCGAGGCGCTAGCAGATCACCCGTACGACGTGGATGTCGCCGCCGACCTGGCGATGCGGCTCTTCGAGGCGCTCCCCGCGATGTACCGCTTGCCCGATCTGCCGCCGCAGGGCCGCGCCGACCTGCTACGGCTGCTCTGTGTGCTGGCGACCCCGCTGGCCACGGTCCGGCAGAGCGTGCAGGAGTTGCATGCCGACCTGTTCGTGGACACCGCCGGCGACGCGATGATCCCGTATCTGGCCCAGATGGTCGGTACCGCTCTGGTCTTCCCGGACGCCGCGTCCAACCGGCGGGACGTGCGCGGCACGGTCGGGTGGCGGCGGCGCAAGGGCACGCCGACAGCCCTGGAGGAGATGGGCGGAGAGCTCACCGGCCAGGCCGTCGTACTGCAGGAGGGCTGGAAACGGGTGCAGCTCGCGCAGGACCTGAACCTGTTGCGGCTGGAGCGGACAGCGGTCGACATCCGGCCGGCTGTGGTCGCCGAGCAGACCCGCGGGCCGCTGGATGCGCTCGCGCACGCGGTTGACATTCGCGCTGTCGGTGCCCGCACCGGCCGCAACCACCCACGGCATCTGGCGCACTGGATGTTTCCGACGTTGACCTTCCCGCTGGCCTCCGCCACGCCGCAGAACCGCACCGGGGTAGGCACCGACCTGCGGTACGTCGTCGACCCGCTGGGGTCGCGGCGCGCGTTGCGAGCCCGGCGTCCCACCGGAGATCGGCGGCCGTTCACCGACCGCATCCCTGAGCAGCACTTCGCCGCCGACCCGGGGCGATGGTTCGACGCGGAGGGCGGGTTCATTGTCCGGCTGTGCGGCGTCGCGGCCGGCGTCGCGGTGCCGTCCGGCCCCGTGCCCGGTGCCGCCCGGGCCCCCTCGACAGGTCCCGCCACGCGGGCCTTGGCCCAGGGCACAGTCACGATCACGATGCTGGACCGGCCCAGCCGGGGCTGGCGCGGCACGGTCCGGCTGGAGCTCGGCCTGGCCTCGTTGTCCGGCACCGGCACGGCCTGGCATCCGACGCCCGCAGGCTCGTTCGCGCAGCGAGCCTTCATCGACCTCGATGCGTCCGGCGTCGTGCAGTCGTTCTCCAGTACCGCGCCCAACCCTGGTGGCGTGCGCGTCGTCATGCTGCGACTGTCCACCCCGGATGGCGCGGGCCGGTTCTTTCCTGGCGCCACGGTGGCGATCGAGGGTGGAGGTCCGGCCGCCGGCACCGAGACCACGGACTCCGACCTGGCCCGCGAGGGCTTCCTCACCGGGGCTCTGCACGTCCAGGTACCGCCCGTCCAGGTACACGGCGAGTGGTTCGCCTTGGTCGCACTCGACGGCAGCATCTATCGGATCGAAGAAGGTGGGGCGCTCGTCGACCACCCGGTGGTCGACGGTGAGCGTCGGCTGGCGCCGTCCGCGCTGGCGACGACCGGACCGGGTGCCGCCTGGCCACCAGGTGCGGCGCGGTCCGAGCCGGTGATGCTGAACCAGGCCCCGGCACCGGGCCGCGGCCCGGCACTCCTGCACGGCGTCCGGGCAGTGCGCCGTACCGCTGCGGGGTACGCCGGCATCGCGCCGTCCGCCCGCTGCGCGCTCACGCTGGCGCTCCAACTGGAGCGACCTGGTGGCGCAGTGTTCCGGCCCTTCCAACGCCTCGCCTGGATCGGTCCGGACCCGGTCGACGCCACCTGGGACGTGCTGGACGACGCGGGCCTGGCCGTACCGGCTGCCCAGTTGGCCGATCGCGTCGCTGCGATTGCCCGGCTGGCCAGGGACGAGGCCGGCCGCAGCGCCATCGCGATCCGCTTCGAGTCCTCGTCGACGGGAGCTTCGTCCTGGCCGGGCGAGCTGGCTTGGACCACGGACGACGGCCGCACCGTGCTCGTTCACCTACCGCAGCTCGACACTGCACCCGTTGCCGGAGCGCAGTTCTGGCCGACCGATCCGGTGTACTCCAACCTCACCGAGCCGGTCCGGATCGGAGCGGACGGCTCGACCTGGGCAAGCGGGTCGACGGCCCTACGCCGGATGTCGCTCGGCGAGGTCGCGCCGCTGGCCGGACCGGTCGCGCTGCAGCGCCGCAGGGTGCACCGCCGCGTGCTGTGCGCCTGGGACGCGGAGGACCCGACCAGTTCACCGCCGCTGCTGCTCGCTCCGACCCGGCCCGGCCGCCTCGACATAGACGTCGCGCACGGGCTTGTCTCCATGAGCGCAGCCGACGGACTGCCCAGCTGGCCGCCCGGGCCTCCCGGAGGGCCGCCCGTTCCCGCCGCCGTCACGGTCGGCTACGAGGATGGCGCCACAATCCACCTAGGCGCACTGCCCGCCGCCCGCGAACCGGTGCTGGATCGCCGCCTTCCCCGCCCGACCCGGCTGGTCTGTGGCAGCGGTGTCCTGCACCGGGACGCCCCGCCGGACTGGCACGCCATCCCGCGCTACTCCACGCTCGCAGCAGCCCTGAACGCGATCTCCGCCGATTGGGCCGCCCTCACCGGCGATCAGAACGGCCGGCTGTTCGAAGAGGTGGTGCAGTTTGAGGACGACGCCACCTATGCCGGCGAGACCCCGCGCTGGCCACGGGGTCCCGCCGACCCGGCAGCGCGAGACTCAGTCACCCTGCGGCTCACCCTGCAGGCCGCCGAACGGCAGCGACCGATCGTGCTGGTGGACAAGGTGGCCGGCTGGGCACCACCGGCCGCGGCCGTGACCTACGACAGGGTGGCGCTGTGCGGGATCGCTTTGGGTGGCCCTGGCTGGGCCGGACCGGTCGTGCCGCCGTCGCGTGAGGTCCGGATCGAGCTGACCACCATGCTGCACGCCGAGAACACCATCTCCTGCACCACGCCGGACGAGGGTGGGCGCGTCGACGTACGGCTGTGCCAGACGGCCGGGCTGCGGCTGACCGGGCCTGGCACGCTCGCGGTGCAGGACAGCGTGGTGGATGCCGCCTCGGGCGTCGCGATCGACGTTCCGTCGGCCAGGGCAGAGCTCACCCGGGTCTCGGTCGGCGGCACCGTCACCACCCGCGAACTGCAGGCCGACACGGTGATCTTCGACGGCGACGTGACGGTGCAGGACCGCTTCCACGGGTGCGTGCGGTACGCCCGTGCGACCGGCGACTCGGTCCTGCCGCAGGCGCATCGGGTGGTTTTCGACGTGCCGTTGCGGATCGTGTCGCGCAACCGCCGCGACCCCGGGTGGTGGCGGCTGCGTGAGGACTGCGACCGCGCGATCAGCGCGGGCGCACAGGACGGCGGCGAGCTCGGGGCCTTCGGGTCGGCGCAGCTCACCGCCCGTCTGGCCGGCTTCCGCCGGCGGCTGGCCGAGTTCACTCCCGCCGGTCTGGTGACCGGCATCATCAGGGTCGACTGAGGAGGCATCGTGCACGGGGACTTCTCCCGGGGCCACGAACCGGACCGCGTTCGAGGGCGCGACTACCGTCGGGTCCTTCTCCAGCAGGGCCGCCCGGTGCTGGACAGCGACGTCGCGGCCACCGTCGACTCGCTGCTCGACGAGGTCCGGGCGACCACCCGCGCGCTCGGTTGCACCGCGGGCAGCACCGATCTCGGCTACCTGATCACTCCGGGCCGCCTGGTCACGATCTTCTCCCGGGTCGCCCGCGGCCTCCAGGTGATGTCCGGCAGCCCCGACGCGTGGGTGGACTTCCGCCGTCGGTACGCCGGTCGCTATCCAGCGCTGCACCTCGCGGCGCCGGCCGGTCCGGTGCGGGTGCAGGTACCGGTCATCCAGCCCGTCGTCGCCGGACCGGCCGGGATCCGGCTGACGTTGTGGGCGATCGTCGAGTCGGCCACGAGTCTCACGGTCAACGGCGTATCGGTCGACCTCGCACCGACGTCGGGCGGTGGCCCGGTGCCTTCGACCTTCACGGTGACCGGCGGCACGATCGGCCGGATCGAGCTCGAACTGGATGAGGGCGAGGTGTGGCTGTATCAGCTGGAGCAGTACCAGCCGGTCGGCCCGTACGGCATGTTCGCGATCTCGTCAGGCACTTACCAGGTCGACGGTCTGGTCGTGCACACGCGCGGCGGGCGGTTCCCGGCGGCGACGTTCCCGGAGTCGGACGGCTTCGCGTGGCAGGGCAGCCCGACCCCGACGCCACCGCTGCCTGGCCTGACGTGGGTGCCGACCGCGGGCGAGCGGGCCGTCGCCTACCTGGAGGTGTGGGAGCGCCTGATCACTGCGGTGGAGGACCCGGGCATCCGTGAGGTCGCGTTGGGCGAGACCGACACCAGCGTGCGCACCGAGCTGATCGGCCAGGTCAAACTGGCGGAGGTCGGCGCGGCGATCCCGGTGCCGGGCCAGATCGGCCAGGTGATGCGGGCTTTCAACGCGGTCGAGACCTCCGGCGGGGAGTTGGAGGTCAGCGTGCCGACCGGCACCACCACGACCGACCCCTGCGCGGTACCGCAAGCCGACGGGTACTCCGGCGACGACAACCGGCTGTACCGCATCGAGGTGCACCGCGGCGGTTCGCTGGCCCAACTGCAGCTGAAGTGGTCCCGGGACAACGGCAGCGAGCTGTTCACCTCCACCCTGTCCACGACCGGCGACCTGATCCTGGAGGCCGGTACGCCGCTCGCGGCCGGTGACCTGGTCGAGGTGCTGAGTGGGGTGATCGACCTCGGGGACGACGCACACGCGATGGTCGCGCCCGGATCCTTCGTGCCCGCGCAGCGCGCCGTCGGGCAGCTCGGACAGTTGGTCGAGGTGACGAGCCAGGCCGGGGACGACACGGTGCGCTTCCGGCTCGCCGAGGTCGCCGACGCGAACGTGCAGTTGCCGCTGGACGACCGGTACGGCGACCTCGCGCGAACCGGGATGAAGCTGCGCCGCTGGCACGGCCTGCTCGATCCACAGCAGCTTGCCGGCGGCAACCCCGCGACCGGGGGCCCTTATGTCCTCGAGGACGGCGTCAGGGTCACGATGACCGGAGCGGGCACTTACCGGCCGGGCCAGTACTGGCAGTACCAGGCCCGCACCGGGACGGCGCCGCCCGAGCCGTGGCAGCGCAGTCCCCACGGTCCGGCACGGCGGTTCGCTCCGCTGGCGCTCCTTCGGCTGCCTGAGTCCTCGCCTCCGGGCACCAGCCACGACAGTCCGTGGGAGCTGCTGGCCTGGCTGGACGATCGGTTCGACCACCTGTGCGAGCTGGAGTCCGACGGTGTCGCCTTCGACGGCGACCGGGTCGGCACCGGCAGCAACACCGTGCAGGAGGCGCTGGAAGAGTTGTACGGCCGGATACCGGAGACGCAGACCTGGCCGACGGTGGCCGGGAAGGGAATCAGCTGGCGCAACGACCGGCCGTTGCCCCTGTCGCAGTTCAGCGAGGGCCTGCGCGTCACATTCTCCGAGGAGATGCACCCGGCTACGGCCAGCCCGTCGTCGTTCGTGGTCACCCTGGAAGTGCCCGAACCCGGAAGCCCACGGTCGACCAGGCCGCTGATCGTCGACGGCTCGGTCAGCGTCGCGGGCCACACCTGGACCTTCGTCCCGTTGGGGATCCAGGCCAACCAGGTCGCCGACTGGGCCGAGGCCCTCGGCGGTGGCGTGCGCTGCCGGGTGCGGCTCGCCTCCGACGTCATCCTGGACCGCGCCGGCGAACGCCCGCTGGACGGCGACGCCACCGGGCTGCTGCAGGATGACGGCTACGAGACGTTCGTGGACCTCAGGTTGCCCTCCGGTGACGGCAATCGCGGCGGCGACTTCCACAGTTGGTTTTTCCTGGACGGCCCACCGGCATTCGCCCGGGTGGAATCCGTCACCCCGGCCGACGCCGAACGGATCACCCCGGACGCGCAGATCGGCGCCGTGATGATCTCCTTCAGCCAGGCCGTACGCTTCGACAGTCTGACGCCGGACACGGTGCAGGTCTTCGTCCGGCCGGAGAACGAGGCCGGCGACGGCACGCGGGTGCCGGGCAGGATGCAGCCCTATCCCTTCGAGCCCGATCCACGGCTGGTCTCCCGGATCACCTTCGCCCCGGACGACCCGACCCTGCTGCGGCCGGATCCCGGTGCGCTGGATGTTGCGCGGGTCTTCACCGTGCGCGTGCTCGGGGCCGGCGACGATCCGGTGCTGGACGGCGAGGGCCGGCCACTGGATGGCGCCGGGACGGGTGAGCCGTCGGACTTCACCTCACAGTTCGTCCTGGCCCGGCAGGCGTAGATGGAACTGCTGGGAGCACTCGACGACGCGGCCACCCGCTACGCGCGGTCGGTCAGCGCGGCGGTGGCGGCCGAGACGTTGGGGGACCTGCTCGGTGTTTACCTGGCCGGTTCTGGTGCGACCGGACGGTTCGTGCCCGGCCGCAGCGACCTGGACCTGTTCGTCGTACTGCGCGACTGGGTGCCGGCCGAGCGCGGGCGAGCGTTGCTGGCGGCGGCCCGCGCAGTACGCCGTCCCCGGTCGGTGAAGGGCCTGGACCTGTGGGTGGTGCCGGAGTCCGAGACGCGCGAGCCGCGGGCGGACCCGCGGTACGTCGCCTGGGCGCTGACAGCGATCGACAGCGAACTGATCGGCGGGGCGGAGCAGCCCGGCGACGCCCGGCTGGCGTTGATGTTCGCGATGTGCCGGCAGCACGCGATCGCCCTGCACGGCCCGGCGGCGGCTACGGTGTTCGCCGACGTCGACTCGGCCTGGATGATCGGCGCCATGCGGGTGGACCTGCGGATGACGGGCCCGGCCGGCTGGTACCGGGTACTGAACGCCTGCCGAAGCATGCACTACCTCGACACCGGCCGGCTCTGCGGGCGCTCGGCCGGGGCCCAGTGGGCCCGCGGCAGAGTCCGCGACGTGGCGCTGCTGGACGATGCGCTGGCGTGGCGGGAGCGCGGAAGCGGACCTGTCATGGACCCACAGCGGGTGGCCGCGTTCGTGGAGCCGGTCCTGGCGCAACTGGAGGGCAGGGCAGGAGCGGGGGACCTGCTCGGTGTCCCGGCGGTCGAGGCCCTACCTCGGGTCACGTTCGTCGACGACACACCGATGGTCAGCTGCGTCATCCGGGCGCCGGCGAACCCTGAGCTGCTGTCGCTGGCGGCCCGGCGGTTCGCCGAGCAGCAGTGGCCGCACCGCGAACTGGTCGTGCTGGTGCCCGCTTCCGGTGTCACGGCGAGCGTGTTGCCGGTGGATGACCGGATCCGCACGGTCGTCGTGCCGCCCGCGGACGAGGCCGAGTGGGCCGGTTACGCGCTGCAGCAGGCGAAGGGTCCGGTCGTCGCCACCTGGGACGCGGCCACCTGGTACGCCCCGGACCGGCTCGCCCAGCAGGTCAGCGAGCTGCTGTCGACGAACGCCCACAGGTTGGTCGCGCCGTCCGTACTGGCGTACGACCCACAGACCCGGGAGGCTCGGTCCCTGCGCGATCCCGCAACGCTCGAGCAGGTCACGCTCTGCGCCCGGCGACACGCCTGGGACCAGTTCGGCACCATCGCCCGGCGGGGTGAGCGCGGTGAGCTGGCCGTGCGGCTGGGGCCCATCGAGGAGGAGGGCGAGCCGGCCTCGCTCGCCGAGGTGGCCGCGCTGATCGGCAGCGAGCTGGAGACCTATGCCGTCGCGGTGGTCACGGCGACGTCGGCCGCTGCGTGGCGTCCAGCCGTGTCGTGCCTGATGCCGACGTACAACCGGCGCGCCTTCGTCGCCCGGGCGATCCGCTACTACCTGCAGCAGGACTATCCGAACCGTGAACTCGTCGTGCTGGACGACGGCGAGGACCGGGTCGAGGACCTGGTGCCGAGCGACGAACCGTCCATCCGCTACCTGCGACTGGACGGGCGGGCCACGATCGGCCGCAAGCGTCAGATCGCCTGCGAAGCGGCGGACGGTGACGTGCTGGTGCAGTGGGACGACGACGACTGGTACGGCCGGACCCGGCTGAGTCGGCAGGTCTCGCCACTGGCGACCGGGTCCGCCGACATCGCGGGCATCCTCAAGGGCTACCTGGTGGACCTGCCCAAGTTCCGGTTCTACAAGGGCGGCCCACCTTTGCACGAGGGCAACCTGCACGCCTCGATCGTCGCCGGCACGCTGGCCTTTACCCGGCCGGCCTGGCGGAGCACCGGCGGCTACCCGGACTGCTCGATCGGCGAGGAGGTCGCCCTGCTGCGCGCGGTGATGCAGCGCGGCGGCCGGGTGGCGCCGATCGTCAACGACGGCATCTACATCCTCGTGCGGCACCAGGCGAATTCGTGGCGGCTGAACTACGACGCCGAGCGCGGTCCGGCCGGCTGGTCCGAGGTGGCCGCGCCCGAGTTCCTGCCGGCCGACGATCTCTCGTTCTACCGCGCGTTGCGCTAGCGACCGACCGCGCCTCACGGCCGGGCAAGCTGGGCCAGCGCGTGATCGAGGATCCGCTCGGCGTCGCCGAGCTCCTGGCCGGCCGCCTTGCCGATGTCGCCGGACGAGGGCACCGCGACAGCCTCGGCGCGCAACGCGCCGTGCGTGGTGTTGCCCTGCGCGGTGACGTGCTCGCCCTGCACCATCTGCCAGGTGAAGGCCTGGTACCACTGCTGCTCGCCGCGCAGGAAGGCCATCACCTGCTGCCGGAACTGGGCGTCGGCGGCGGGTGTGTCGGCGTCCGGGCGCTGCACGTAGACGGCCGTCATCGCGGCGAGGTCAGCCGCGCCGCTGGACCGGCGGCTGCCTTCACCGACGTCCTTGGCGTTGCCCGCTCCCTTGTAGATCATGATCGTGGTCAGGGACGCGTCCTCGGTGCTGAGGTTCTTCCGCCTCGCCTTGGCCTCGACGCCGAGCGCCTCCCACAGACCACGGACCACGACGAAGGGCACGACATGCTCGGAACGCAGTGACCACAGCGGAACTCCCGCGTCCTCGAGTCGCGACGGCTGCGACCCATGCCGCTCGATCTTGCCGAGGTTGGGCGCGCTGCCGCCGGGGCCGGTCGCAGGCATGTTGGTGCTGATCCAGTCCGCCACCAGCATGGCCGCAGCTTGCCGATCCTTCTTCGTCTTGGCGGCATTGAACCTGCCTACCAGGGCCTCCAGCGCAGTGTCTTTGATCGTCGTCACCAGGACCGGACTGGAGTGCAGGGCCAGTACGCCGCTCGGGCCGTCGTTCTTCAGGTGATGCGTCACGCCGCCGACCGGCACGAGTTCGTCGATGACGTCCGAAGGCTCCCCTTCCGGTGAGGTCGGGTCGGGCTTCTTGCCCAGCCCGAGGGTGTCCAACGCGGCCTTGCCCAGCCGCAGAGCCTGCTCGATCAGCCAGTCGATGGCCTGGTCCACCAGTTCTCGCAGCCTCTTGATGATCTCGACGATCCTGTCCGGCATGTTGCCCAGGCCGACCTGGTTGGCCAGGAAGCCGATCGCGATGGGGATGATCGAGGCGAGGCCTTGCTCCAGCATCTGCGCGCCCGGCACCACGTTGCCCACCGCCACTGCGGCGATCGTGCTGACGTACTTGTCCAGGACCTCGAGCAGGTCACGCAGGTACTCGACGGCGGACTGCACCGCGTTGAAGATCGCGATCGCGCTGTTGATCACAGCCATGATGCCGGACGGATCGAGGAAGCTGAGCAGCTTGACCGTGGCCGATGCGATCACGGTCTTCGTGATCCAGGACAGGGCCATGCCGAGGAGCGTTTGCCACAGATTGGACAGCTGGCCGGACAGGAACCGCCACACTGCCGGCAGACCCTCGCGCTGCACGTCCGCGACGAACTGCCAGGCGCTGCCCAGCGTGTCGATCGCGCCGCGGAGCAGCAGCACCTTCTCCGGGCCGATGTGCTCGCCGAGCTTGGTCCACAGGTGCTCGACGCTCAGCCCCATCACGCCCAGAACCAGGTCGAGGATCGAGGCGAGCGAGAAGTCCGTCGGAAGCTTGATGTCGACCTGACCGAGGCCGCGGAACAGCCAGGCGACGAGACCGTCCAGCAGGTAGCCGCCGATGTGGTCGAAGAAGTTGACGAAACCCAACTTCAAAGCGGCCAGCACGTTGCGCAGGAAGCCGACGGGGTCCCGGCGGATGTCGTCGATCGCTTGCAGGGTGTTCGTGATGAGGTGCCCGAGAAGCTCGGTCGGGAAGTTCATCAGCTTGAGGATCAGCGTGAGCACCACCTCGAGGACGACGCTCACGAACTCGGCGAGCCGGGCCAGCGGTTCGCCGAACCGCGCGACGATCCGCCGGAATGCCTGGACCGGCGCCAGCAGGTCGTCGAGGCTGAGCGTGTCCCAGACCCCGCGGAAGGTGGCGACGACCATCTCCAGGGAGATTCCGAGCCGCTCCATCGCGCTCTCGATCTTCTCCGCGGCCTCGGTGATGACGCCGGACTTGTCCAGCTCGTCGTAGATGGCTGCGCCATTGGGCAGCAGCGTGATGAACCCGCGGATCAGGTTGACCGGGGTCCGGGGGACGGCTTCGCCGGTGAACGGGTTCTGCCCGATGATCACGGTCATCAGGTGGAATCCGGGCACCTCGTGAGCGTGCTCGCTCAGCCGGCCCAGCAAAGCCTTCTTGACCAGCTCGAGGATCTTGCCGATCAAGGTCAGGCCGAAGTCCGCGATCCGCCGGACCAGGCCGATCGCCCGGTCGGCCAGCGCGGGCAGGGTGTCCAGCAGATCCGGCAGATTCTGCGGCTGGATCGCGGCCCAGGCCTCGGCGAACAGTGCGCCGAGGTCGGTGACGATGCCGACGAAGGTGAGCAGTTGCAGGTCCAGCCAGTCGGCGGTCTCTTGCAGCGTGCCACGTTCCCGCATCTGCTCCAGCCGCTGCGTCTGGCCGATCAAGGTGAGGAAGTCCGCGATGATCTGCGCGGTCGGCACCACCACCTCGACGCCGCGCAGCGGGTCGTAGTGCAGGACCTCCTTGGCCAGGTTCCAGACCGGCGCGATCTCGGGTCGCTGCAGGAACGGCTCGGCCACCGCGACGACGGCCCGGCGGACCAGGATCAGCACCTGCTCGATCAGCCCGTCCACCATCGACCGCAGGTCGGCCAGGAAGGCCTCGACGTACCTGCGCAGGATGGCCGCGTTGCCGTCGATGCCATTGACGACGGACACCTCGTCCCAGGCCGAGCTCAGGTCCCGCCCGACCCGGGCCAGGGTCAGGTCGTGGGCAGCGAACTGCGCCGTCACGGCCGCGAAGATCTCCTGCACGATGGCCAGCCCGCGCAGGACCGTGCTCACCGCCGGGCCGAACGGTCCGTACGTCAGTACGGCGTCGAGCAGCCCTTCGAGGTCGACGCTGACCGGCTCGCCCGTCAGCAGGTCCTCGCCCACCACGTAGGTGAGCGCGTCGTAGCCGGGGATGGCTCGCACGACCGAGCGGATACCGTCGATCAGCCAGTCCGGGATGAGGTCGTCGACCGACACGTCCGGCAAGAGGTCGGAGATCGAGCGCATCGCGACAGGCGGGGCACGGCGATTCGCCATGCCCTGCTGGACGACGTGGGTCGCCTCGTGCGCGATCAGCGCGACGTCGTGCGGCGAGGACTCGGGCGCCAGGTGGATTGTGCTCCCAGCGGTGAAGGCGCGGGCGCCGAGCGCGCGGGCCGCCGTACCCGATTCGGCGTCCTGGCGAATGCGGACTCCCGACAGGTCGGCGCCAAGCAGCGGCTCGATCCGGCGTCGTACGGACTCGGGGATCGAGCTGCCCACCCCGGATCGCGCGACCGCCGCGTCGACCCGCAGCGCGACCCGATCTTCCATCGCGGTGCCGAGTCCGCTCCCGGTGGCCACCGGGAGCCCTTCTCCGCAGCGATGGTTTCGGTGCTGTTGATGAACGGTGTCTCCGCGCAGAACGCGCGCCGCGACGGCGTCGGCCTGGACCTCCCACGGGTCCGACGGGCTGGTGACGTGAAGCTTGGTGAATACCCGCGGCGGCGCCCTGGCGCGCTGAGGCCTCGACGGTCCGGCGGTGGTGGGGCGGTCCGGCGTCCTTACCCGCTGCGACGCGACGCGGTCGCGATGACGCTGCTCGGGGTAGGGCCGCGGTAAGCGCGGTCGCGGGGGACGGCCTGGCCTGCGTGGCTCGTGAAGGCGACTCGCGGCCTCGACCCGATCGCGGGTGCTCACCGGGGTCCCGCGGTGCTCGCGGGGTCCTTGCCGGTTCGGCTCGTCGAGGTCGGCCTCTGTCAGCGAAGCCTCGAGCCGGTCGCGGGTGGTTGGTGTCCTTTCGGACTTGGTACGGCGCTCGATCGGCGCCGGGGCCACCCGGGTCACGGGCCCCGGGGCAGCGACGGCGGCGGGCTGCCGCGCCACGCGCTCACTCGTCATCGGGACCCCTGAAGTCCTTGCCCACGGACGGCGAGTACAGGTGGCCCATGGCCCGGGCCAGCGCACCGTCCGCCGAGTTGTTGCTTCGCGCAACGAGCTGGAGATGGGCCTCGTCGACGTCGTTGTAGAAGGCGACACGCCGCGGATGAGGCGAGTTCCGGCCGGTGGCGTTCCAGTGCTCCACGACCCGAGGCTTGTGGTCGATGGTGATCTCGGAGACGGGGTGGTACGTGTGCGGGGTGACGGATTCGTCCCGGAACTGGCTCGGATCGGTCGGGTCCAGCAGGCGCTGGCGTTCAGCTTGCCGCCACCGCCTCGTCGGACTCAGGTATCCCGAGGGGTAGAACCAGCCGCGGATGTCCTCGGCGTACTTCGGCTGGAGCTGCGTACCTTCGACGTACTTCGAGGCGTGGCCGAGGTGCTCCAGGTCGTCGATCCCGTTTTCCTTCCCGATCCAGCGCAGGTTGTCGGCGATCTGTCCCAGGCGCACGCTGATCGCGTGCCGTTTCTCGGTGTCGGCCTTGCTGTGCGCGGCGCGCCAGTCGAAGCCGAGCCCTGTCAACTCCTGCTCGATCCTCGTCAGCCGCTTGATCAGCTTGGGCCGCTTCTTGTCTCTGTGCTCCTCCTGGTAGATCGCGGCAGCGGTCGCGGTCTGCAAGTACTCGGCGCGGCCCGAGGAGATCAACACCTGCGGTACGCCGTCGATGACTTTGAATCTCAGGGTGTGGTCGGTGTCGTCCATCACCACTGGCACGGTCATGGTGATGCTTTGCGGGTCCGCCGATGCCTGCGCGGCCGCGGGGCCCGCGGGGGTCTGCGGGCGCGGCTGCCCGGGGACAGCATCGGGCCCGCCCTGCGGCGGTGCGCGACTCGCCGCCGGGCCCGTCTGCGCCGTGCGCCTCGCCGCGGTCGTCGAGATTCGCTCCTGGCCACGGCCGGCCCCGAGCGTGCTCTGATACAGGGACACGGCGCCGTCGATGATCGAGTCGATCGTGCGCCGGACCGGGGTGCGGATCGCCGCGATCACCGAGTGAACCTTGTCCGACAGGGCGTCGAGGCGGACGAGCTTGGCCAGGAAGCCGATCGCCAGCTTGAGCGCACCGGCCAGCGCCGCGTCGACCTTCTCGGCGACGGCCGTCACGTCACCGGCCGCGATGGCTGCTATCGAGTCCAGCACGGCATCCACGAAACTCGCGATCGCACGGGCCTTCTCGATGATGAAGGAGATGATCCGGTAGATCCCCTGGCAGGCCTTGATGAAGGCGCTGGCCGGCGTCAGCAGCGAGACGATATAGGCGATTCCCTCGGTGATCACCTGCTCGACGATGTACTTGCGCAGTACGCCCACCACGAGATCCGGCAGCTCGGCGAGACGTTGCTCGGCCAGTTCCCACAGACCGCCGATCCCGCGGTCGGCCAGCAGCCGGATCACGTCCACCAGTTGCTCCATCCGCAGGACCGCGGCCAGACCGAGCCGGTCCACCAGCCGAGCCCGGATGTCCGGCCAGGTGATCCTCAGCACCTGGCAGACCAGGTCGAAGATGCCCGCGAAATCGAGCGCGCTCGGCAGCGTGATCCCGGACTTGCTCAGGTCACCGAACAACAGGTCGAGCAGCGCCTCCTCCAGGTGCCTGCCGATCCGGCCGGCGAACAGGTGCACACCCGCGCCGACCGCGCCGACCAGATTCTCGATGAACCTGATCGGGTGGGCCAGGATGTCGCCGATCACGGAGACGGCCTTCAGCAGGACCCGGGCGAGCAGGCGGCCGAGATCTGCGATGGTGTTCCCGACCTCCTCGACGAACTCGATCGCCCGTGTCGTCAGGCCCTTGTTCTCTTCCTGCAGCTCGGTGATCCGGGCATCCAGTCGCCCGGTCGCATCGACGTACGAACGGGCTACTGCGTCGACGAGACGGTCCTTGGCGCCTTCGACGTCACTGGCCAGCAGGTCGAACCGGTTGTCCAGCTGGCCGGCGGTCGTCGTTCCGAGCTCGAGCAGGTCCGCGGGCAGGGTGGTGAGCAGCTGCCGGACCTGCGCACGCCCGATCTGGATCCGGATGGTGGCCATCGACAGTGACACGGCGATCACGGCTGCGATCGAGTCGATCACCCGGTCGAGCTTCGCCAGGTAGAACTCCCGGCCCTTCCGGTAGAAGGCGTTCACCTCGTCAGGCAGGTCGAAGAAGCGATCCTTGAGCCACAGTGCTCCGCCGCCGAGCCCGCCGTACCGGTCCGACTTGTACTCGCTCATCTTGAACTCGACGTACCGCTCGAAGGTGTACCGCGCGTCTTCCTCGCCCTGCTTGAACATGCTGGTGACGCTCGTGTCGAGCCCGCGCAGCAGCTCCTCGACGGATTCCTTGGTATCTCGATGGATGTCGAGGATCGCCTTGTTGACCCCGTCCCGCCGGCGTTGATCGTCGTCCCGCGTGTGGTCCTTGACCGACCGGACCTTCCGCAGCGTCCCGACCCTGGTGCCGTGCATGCCGGTCAGCGCGGACGCCTCGTCGGAGCCGATCGTCGCCGCCACCTCGGGCAGGACGCCCGCTTCGAAGCTGCGGTACGCCGCCGGGTCGGTCGCGGCGTGCTCCGCCATGGTCCGGCGTGCGTCCAGCGCAGCGCTGAAGGTGGGCTCGTTGGCTTCGGCGAGCTGCTCCACGCTGATCGAGCGCGCGGCCATCTCGGCGTCGACCCGGACCGGTCCGGCTGACAAATCCACGTCGGCGGCGGGCCGTGGCCCGGGGAGCACGGAGGCGGCGCCGATCGTGACAGCCGGCCGTCCGGCCGGATCGTTGACCATGGCACCTGGCTGCTTGGCCTTCAACCCCCGCAGATCGGGCTTTGCGGCGGTGCTGGTGGCGATGGGCTGCTCGCTGCTGCGCTGCCCGCCCTTGATCAGGCGGCCGACCGTGCCCGCGGCCTCGTTCGCCTTGCCGGTTTCCTCGAACCGGTCTGCCTCGTCGAGGGTTGCCGGCGGCGCGATCGCCTCGACGGCCACGCGTACGGCGTCTTTGAACGCGGCCGGATCGAAGTCGGCCGGCTGCTGCTGGCCCATGTCCTCAACGCGCGCCGTCGCGCCCTGGCGACGGATGTCGCGGTCGGCATCAGGAGCTGATGCGTCCTGCGCGTTGGCCGCGCTTATCGCGCCGCGCCGATGCGAGGTGGTACGCGTGGCGAGAGCATCAGCCCGCTCTCGGAACGCGATGACGTTTGGTGCCAGGTCGGCGGCGCGCGCGCCGGTTGGGACTGCAGCGGTCGCCTCGGGAGTTGATGGCTTCGCGAGGGCGGTTGGCGTGGCGGCTATGCCGCCCCGGATCAGTCTCAGCGGTGCGGAGGACAACGTGGCCGGGGCACCAGGAGGCACGGGACTTGTGGTAGTTGCGCCAGGGGTGGCCGTGCCTCTTGCGGTCGGAAGAGACGCGCGTGCTTCCTCCGACGTGCTGCTCGCCGGAGCGACCGGGCGCTCCGGTGCGGCAGCGGCAGGTGATGCCGCTGCGGGTTGAAGGGACGGCGATTCCGCCGTCGTCGGTACGGCTTGGCTCGGGCTTGGTGGCCCGCGGCCCGGCGGCTGCACGACGGACATGTCCTTCGCCTTCGCCACGTCGGCCAGTGGCGCCCTGTCGGCCGTGGGGCCGGCGGCTCGCGGGACCAGGGGGATGACCGGTGCGCGAGCGCCGCGCGGGTCGGCCGATATCGGTGCTGGCCGCCGGCGACCGGCGAGATCGACCACACGCGCGAGCGCCGGGTGCCCGGCCTCTTCGCGCAGGCCCGCGGCCACCCTGTCCCGTGTCGTGACTACCGTGTCGCCAAGCGGCTCGCCTATCCCCGCCGCCTCCGCCGATGGCACCGGGGGAGTGGTGTCCGCGTCGAGCGGCGCCAACTGGGCCCTCAATCGGTCGCGTGTTGTCACGCGGTCTCGCGCTTTGCGCCCGGACTCCACCGAACCCGCCTCGACAGGCGTCAGCCGGATGCGGGGCGGACCGGCCCGTTCCGCCACCGGAGCGGCCGCGCGCACCGGTGCGGAGCGCACGGACGACGCGGCGGCCGGGGCCGGGCTCACGCGTCGATCCTACGTGCGGACTACGCCCGGAGACCACAGCCAGGTGGGGGTCCAGCCGAACCGGGCGGTCTCGCGATATCCCAGCGGTTCCAGCACCATCCGTACTGCGGTGCGTTGGATCTCTGTGGCAGCCTCGGCCATCACGACCGGCCTGTCTCGCTCGAGCATTCGCTGACCGGAGCCGAGCACCTCCCCGCTGAGGCCCTCGGTGTCGACCTTGACCACGGCGACGCCCTCCAGCCCCTCCAGGACGTCGTCCAGCGGCATCGCGGCGACCTCGCCGGCGTCGTCGGACCGGAACCGCCGTGCGCCGGTGTTGGTCGAGGCCGCGGCCGGACCGCGCGGACGCCACGCGATCGGCATCGGCGAGGCGCGGCGCCAGGTCGGGTGGACGGCGACCTGGCGGACCTGGACCCGGTCCTGGATCCCGTTCTCCACCAGCGTCTCCTGCAGCCCGGCGACCGCGGCGGCCGCGGGCTCGATCGCGATCACCCGATCGGCGTTGCACTCGAGTGCGAAGAAGGTCGTGTGATTGCCGTGATGGGCGCCGACGTCGACGTACGTGCCGTGCAGATCGAGTGCCAGGATGGCGTCCAGCAGGTCGCGCTCGTAGTACGTCCCGAGTCGTTGGATCGCGATGGTGATGTGGTCCCCCTCGGGCAGCGCCAGTACCGCGCCGCGCCGGGGCCCACGGACGGGGATCCGCAACAGGCGGCCCGAGGTCTGCTCACGCATCTCCTCGGAGGCGCTGTCCACGAAGAGATTCCATGTCTGGTGGGACCGAACGGCGTCGGTCTCGGGACTCAGGTGGCCCCCGTCGACGGCGCTTCGCCGGCGCACGGCGTAGATGCCCGGCGTCGCACCGTCCGGGTGGGGAAGCTCATTCAGCCAGCCCGCGCTGCGGCGCAGTTGCACGAAAGGGACGCGTTGCCTCTGTCCGAGCAAGGCGAACCACACATCGGCCATGTTCGGCGCCGGGAAGTCCTGCGGCCGTACGGCGATCGTCGTGCTGTGGAAGGCGGCGGTCCCGGTCCCGAGCAGATGGACAGGGAGATCCTCAGGGACTGCCAGGGACATGTGGCTGATCGACCGCGACAGGTGGTAGTGGGTGAACGGTTCGCGCAGAGTGCTGGCGTGGAAGCCGACCACGGCCCGCCGGCCGTGCCGCTCGATGCCGTCCAGCAACGCCGAGGCATAGTCGGCGGGGTAGGCGATGTCGTCGTCGCAGACCAGATGCACGCCGGTGTGAGCGCCCGCGGGAAAGAACTTGCCCGCATCCCCGCGATCACCGTGCTCCTGGCTGGTGAACACGGTGACGTCGTCGCCGACGAGGAAGTCCGGCACCTTTGGGTAGCCGTTGAGGTAGACGGCGAGCCGGTCCACCTGCGGGCGAAGCCGATCCACGACGTCACGGAGCCGATCGACCCGTGCCGGGACCGATGCCAGCGATGCCAGTACGGCGGGACGGGCCGAAGCGAGCCGCGCCGCCTCGGCGTCGCCGTCGACGAAACTGGTGGTGGACATCGGCCAGCGCCTGCGGGCTTCGGCGTTCATCCGCGACGGACTGTCGTCGTGCACCACCAACGAGCGGCGTACCTGGTACATGCCGAGGCCCGCGGCATGCGCGCGAAGGCTGATCTGTTCCCCGACACCGGACCCTCGCTCAGCAAGGTCCCAGCGCGTGTCAGGAACGGGATCGAGCCGCCAGTCCAAGGCTTGAAAAAGTCTGCTGTGGGCCAGAAAAGCGCCCATGTCCACCCAGCCGGTCCGGGTCACCCGCCCGAACGGCGCCGCCCGGACCGAAGTCCAGCAGGTGCTGCCGAGCGCGGACCGTTCGGCGGTCAGGTACAGGTACAAGGAAGCCTTCGCAGGGTCGTCGATGTCATCGAAGGCTTCCAGCGCCCTTCGGGTGAAGTCGCGGCAGAGACGGATGTCGTCCTGGAGGACCAGGACCAGGTCGTCGCTGCCGATGGATGCCCTGAGGTCGGCCAGGACGACGTTCCACCACTGCCACCAGCGCCGCTTGCCGTGCCACACCTGCGACCTGTGCAGGGTGCAGCCGAGCGCGGTCAGACGCCGATCCAGCGCGACCTCGGGGGAGGGCGAAGCGTCGTCGTACACCTGCACCAGAGACCCAGCCAGCCCCTCACGCTCGAGGTCGTCGACCAACCGCGCCAGCCCATCAGGCCGGTCGTACGCCGTGACGACAACCCGAAGCGCCCTACGCCTCATCTCACCACCTTAGGGCGCGTCGATCACCGAGAACATGGAGCAAGCTGGGTCTGGTATCGGGCTAGACCACGATTTGATCGAGAGTGTCGAGCGGCAGGAAGACCGGTTCGCCCGCGGTGATGGCTTCTGATCCGATCCGGCTGTTGCCCAGTGGGTCCGCGGGAATGTAGGTGGCCAGGTCGAGGCCGGTCGCCTCGGCGAGGTCGGCGATGGCGAGCTGGAAGGTCCGGTAGGCGCCGAGGACGAAGCCTTCGACCGCCTCCACCCGCGATCGGCTCTCCAGGAGATCGCGGATGAGGTCTCCCTGGCTGAGCAGGTACGCCGTCGCGTGCAGCTTCTCACCGCCGGCGGCCGGCATGGCCACCAGCTTCCAGAACTCCTGCGGGACTGCCAGCCCGTTCGCGAGCTTGAGGTCCTCGGCGCGGAAGATCGGGCCGGTGAAGACGCAGGCCTTGAAGCCCTCGGTCCGGGCGCTCTCGAGGATGTAGTCCTCCAAGCCAAGCCAGAGCTGGTTGCCCTGGTTGAGCCGCGAGTGCTGCAGGGCGGCGTTGGTGTAGTGGAAGGTGTCGGCGTTCGCGAGTTTCGCCACGGCGGTCACATCGGTGCTGCTCGTCGCCTCGGTGTCCCAGTTCGGGTCCTCGCGCCGCACCATGTGCCCGCGATCGATCTGCGGATCGGAGTAGTCGGCCTGCCCGAGCTGGATCTCGGCCGGGAGTCGCTCGTCTGCGAACCACTTGTCGTTGGTCCGCTTGACCTTCACCGAGTGTTCGCCGTCGATGTTGACCGCGGTCATCAGTGGCTGCCGCCGGGGCTGGTGGTACTTGACTCCGAAATGCGTGTAGCGCAGCTCGAAGGGTCGGTCGCCGTCCTCGTCACTGGGCCGCGCCAACGACTCCTGCACCGCGACGTCGATGCCCGGCCACGGCGCGGAGAGCTCCTCGCCGAGGAAGTCCGGATCGTAGCCGGTGCGACCGTCGAAGAAGGTGACCTGGTGTGAGCCGTCCCTCGCCTTCTCGGCGTGCTGCTCGGACGACGCCTCGAATCCTGCTGCCAGCACCGGCCGTTCACCGGTCGCCAGCCTGCGCAGGGTGTTGACGCCCACGGCGTGGTTCTCGACGCCGTAGAGGCCCGCGTAGTGCAGTCCGACCACCTTCCCGTCCTCCAGGCTGATCAAGGGAGAGCCCGAGTTCCCGCCGAGACTCGTGCAGTCATGAGTCAGCGCAGCCTGGCCGCCGAGTGCTTGCATGACGAAGCCGGGTGCGAAGCGCTTCACCTCGAACAAGCCTTTGAAGTACCGGGCTTGGTCGTGGCGGTCGTTCCTGGGGTCGTACGCCGGGTAGCCGATCAAGGCAACGCGAAGACCGGCGTCTGCCTCGTCGTCGGCCAGCGGCAGGGCCGAGGGCAGGTTGGGTCCCTTGATGCGGAGCAACGCCACATCGGGCGCCGCGTCGTCGGCGAGGTAGATGATCTCGGTGACCTTGACTGGCTGCGCGTCGCCGGGGTTGGAGTTGACCTCCTCCTTGAAGTCGATCTCCGCGCCGTACCGCACCCCACTGGCGGGGGAGCGCAGGAAGATTCCCTTGCCGTTGTCGGCGCGCGCTGCGACCAACTTGGCGACGTGCCGATTGGTGGCGATGACGCGAGTCGTCTCGTCCACCTCGGAGATCACCCAGCCGGTGCCGCCCCACCCCATCGTGTGGTTGACGAACTCGACCCGGCCGACCGACCGCACACTCGGCTCGACCTTCTTGATCAGCGTGTCGGTGCCGGCCGGGAAATCAGGAAGGGGCTCCAGACCGATCGCGTCGTTCTGCACGATGAGCGGCGGGCGTCCGACCCGCCGAACTATCGCCTCCAGGGCGTCGAGGCCGATCACGCCCTCCAGGTCGCCACCCCGGTCCAACTCCTCGGCCTCCCGCCGCGAGACCATCACCGGTGGGACCCGGCCGTCGGCGATAGCCTTCTCGATCTCCTCCCGCAAGGCCTCATTGCTCAATCTGTTCTGAACCTCTTCGAACCGCGCTTCTTCGTCCTGTCCGTTGGTCACGATCGTGTCCCCCTCCTGGTACGGCCGCAGTCACGTTCCCCGCGACTGCGTCTGTCGACGACGGGCGCCGAGGAGGACCGCGACCGCGGGCACGAACGCACTCGGGACATACCGTCCGAGCAGCACCGCCGCGGCGTCCTCCGGGGATCCGTCAGATGCGGCGTGCGTCGCCGCCTCGATGGTGTGCGGGGCCCGCTTGCGCAGCAGGCCCAGCACATCGCCTTCGCGCGGGCGCTCCGGGCACCACGCCTCGAGTTGCGCTGTCGCCCGTTCGACCGCGTCGGGTGCGGCCTGGAGCGCGGCCAGCCGATCGGCGATGGTGACGTCGACCGCGCGGTCCCACCCGTCCGGCTTCGCCGCCGTTCCGTAGGACCACGACCCCGCGATCGTGCGGCGCCAGCGTTCGGCGCAGCGCGCGACCAGATTCAGGTCCCGGTCACCGTGCACGTACGCCGCCACGCCGACGAGTTCCGCGAGCAGACCGAGATCGGTGAGACTCGTGAGCGCGAGGGACGCGGTGGTGTCCACATAGTCCCGCCAGGGCTGTGAGCCGAGGGGAGCCAGATTTCCCTGCTCGTTCAGGCGTTCCCGCACGATCGCGGCGTACTCGTGGAGGTACTGGTGGTCCGGCAGCCGGCTCATCGTTCCCACCAGGTCGGCGTACGGCGTCAGTACCGCGAGCGACCGCGCCATGATCACGGACCTGCCGGCTCCGCCAAGGTCCACAGGTCCGGTGCGAGCGGTGAGTCGGCGCCAACCAGCGGAGTCGACGGGATCCTGATCGGCGCCGTCAGGCCGTGCAGGCCGCCAGCGCTCGATGGCCGTGAGAACCGCGTCAGGATCCCGCGAGCGCAACTTGACGGAAATCCCGGCGCGGTGGATCGCGAAGCGCAGTGCTGCGCCGGCGAGGTCGGATCCCGAAGGTTGCTCGACGAGCTTGGCCACGCGCCGGCCGAGCGAGGCCTCGTCGCGCAGGACCCGCACGCCGGCGTCGAAGTCGTGCTCCGCGCCCATCTCCAGCCGGCAGACAGCATCGATCCGTGCCTCACTCAGCTGTGCCTGCAACGGTGGCTGTTCGCGGTACCAACCGCCCTGCTCGGCGAGCAGCCGTCTCGCCTCGAACCACCGGCCCGACCGCCACAGGAAAGTGAGCGCGACATCCGCGTCCGGGCTGTTCGGGTCGAAGACGGCGCCGAGGTAGGCGCGATCGTAGACGTAGTTGCCTTCCAGCCAGTCGGAGCGTTCGTTCATCGACCGCAGTTCACGGGCCGCGTCCGGATCCAGCGCCGCCCCCGGCTCGACCCGATCGCCCCGGAAGCTGGTGGAACGGTCACCTTGGTTGCGGTGGACAACGTCCTGCGCCGGCGTCGGCAACTCGCTGATCGTGACCGCGTCGAACTGGGCCAGGATCGCCGGGTCGATCGGAGGGACGGTCGGCTCCCGGCGCATCAGCTGGAGCCGGTGGTACGCGGATTCGACCGCACACCACGGTTCTGAGCGCGCGGCGAACCACTTGGCCGCCGACCGGTCGATGCGTGCCGCGGTCGCCGGCGTCGATTCGTACAACAGCGGCAGCAGGACCGAGCGCATGTCACTGCGGTGCCGCAGGAAGCCGGTGGTCAGCGGGTCGGGCTCGACCAGCCAGTGCTGGCTCGCCAGTGCCTGGAAGAGCTCCTCCGCACGCCTCGGGCTGAGCCCCCGCAGTCCCACCTGGGGACCGACGACCTCTCGGATCACGTCCGCGTTGATCCGCCGGACGACCAGCCCTGGGTTCGCGAGTTTCCGCAGGTCGCGGTCGTCGATCCGTGACAGCACGAAGCGGTAGAGGTAGGCCAGGGCCATGCCGCCCCGCTTGCGGGCCTTCGCCAGTGCCTGCGGTCCCCGCTCGTTCGCGAACTTCGCGGCCAGCCGGAGCGCCAGTGGGTTCCCCCTCGCGATCGAGCGGATCAGCTCGTACGACCGTTGATCGACGTCGAGGCTCGCCAGCAGGTGGTCGGCGCTGGCGTCGTCCAATCCCTGCAGAGGCAGACGTACGCCGACCCGGTCGGGGGTGCTGTCCAGCGCGTCACCGCGTCCGGCACCGACGACCGCGAGAGAGATCTGGGCCAGGGCGGCCAGCTGATCGAGCCAGTCGAACAGCCGGCCCGGGTGCGTCTCGCCGCGGCCGCGAAGCACCTCCAGCGTGTCGAGAACCAGGAAGACCCGCCGTCGCGGGCGGGCCAGGGCGTTCGCCAGAGCCAAGCCCAGATCTTCCGGGACCAGCTCGGGACTGTCTCCCTTGAGGGCTGTCGCGCCGGGCGGCGCGCCGGCCGCCTTGTGCCTGGCCTGCTGAATCGCCTGCTCGGCACCGGGGACCTGTGCGGACACCTGGCGGGCGAGCTCCATCGTCAGTCCGGCCATGTCCTGCACGTCGAGTCCGGCCCGGTCGAAGTCGAACCGCACCACGACCCACTCGTCCTCGTGGCCGATCAAGGTGGCCGCGACCTCCTCGAGCAAGGTCGTCTTGCCGACTCCGGGAAGGCCCTCGATGTACAGCGCGCTCGCCGGCCGCCCGGCGAACTCGGCCTCCAGCCACTGGGTGATCCGCGCGATCTCCTCCTCACGCCCGAAGAAGCCGCGATCCTGCAGGGCCGCTGCCGAGGTGACGAAGTCGAGGTGGGTGAGCGCGGCCTTGACCTTCGGCAGCTCGCCGTACTGCGACGCCAGCGGTCCGGCTCGTCCGAGTCCGACGACGAGGCGCTCCAACGTCTCCCGGTCGGGCTCGGCGCTGACCGCGGCCGAGACGCCCTCCGCGCTGAAGATCCCCTCCGCGGTGATCGCGTTCAACAGGTCCCTGGTCGGCTGATCGTCCGCGGTCTCCCACCGGTCGGCGACAGCGTCGTCCACCCGTTCGGATCCCGCCAACGCTTCGAGGGTTCGGCGCCGTTCGGCGCCTCGCATCAGCCACTGGCCGGTGCCTGCGATCGTGGACTTGTCACAGGCTTGCGAGAGGCCGGCCGCGATCGCGGTCAGCTGGGCCGGGTGGACCGATTCCACCTGGTCGATGCTCCGCAGTGCCTGTGCGGGATCGAAAGGCCCCGACAGCGCGGCGTACCGGCGCGCTTGTTCGACGCCACTGCTCACGGCTGTGCTCTGTTGCCCGTCGGCTCCGGGCGGCCGATGCGCCGCGTACTCGGTCATGCGATGCCTCCACGCCGGCGAAGAAGCGTCAGGTACGGCTGCAGTCGCGCGACGACGGTGCTGAGATCCGGGTCGCCGTACACGCCGTTGAAGTCGTCCAGCCCCAGCAGGGCGAGATCGGCCTGGTCGCCGATTCCGCCGGCGTCGACCTCGCCCGAGAGTTCCTCTGCCGCCCTGGTCAGGCAGTTGAGAAGATCGTCGCGCGTGAAGCCGCCGACGTAGTCGACGACCATCCCGGGCGGCCCGTCGACGGCGGCCGCCTCGGGAGCGGAGAACTCGAGTCCCGCGAGCGGCATGGTTTCGAGACCGGCGATCACCAGGCGGATCCGCGGCTGGGCCAGGCAAGCGGCGACCAAGCCTTCGAGGTGAAGACGAGCCGGCTCCGGCAACGGCACCGAGGGGGTGTCCACGAAGAGCCAGACCGTGCGGCCCAGCTCCGCGGCCGCTTCGTTCACCGCGGCGGCCAGTCGGCTTGCCTGGTCGCGTGCGGCGGCCTCCGGAGCGGCCTGCGCCGGATCCACGCCACCGGGCGACGGTACGAGGGTGGCTGCGACGCCCGCGGCCTGGATCCGTTGAGAGATGTCGGAGATCAGGTCGGCGACAGGCTCGTCGAGAGGAATCCGGACCAGGAGATGTTCGCCGCCCCGCCGCAGCAGCAGTTCATTGAGCATCCGGTGGGAGAAGCCGAGACCGGTCTCGTCGCCGCCGGCGACGTTCCGCCTCTTCACCCGGATGCCGCGCACACGGGTGGTCTCCTTGCCGGCCTCGGCGACGGCCGAGACGAACAGGTCCCGTCCGATCACGAGCTGCGAGCTCTGACCGTCCAGGTGCCAGAGGCCGGTCGGGGCGATGTCCGTCGTGATGAGCGCGGCGAGGTCGTCGATGAACAACGACAGCGGAACCAGCCGCCCGTACTTGCCGTTGCGCCCCTTGCCGTGCCCGCCTTGGTGCAGGCCGAAGAGCTCGTAGCTGCTGTTGAAACAGGCGCCGCCGGACGACCCGCTGCCGGTCTTGATGTCATGCCTCAACCGCGCACTGACACTTCGGATCTTCCAGGTCGTGCCCTCGCCCAGTTGCTTGTCCTGGCCCATCGGGAAGTCCAGAAGGTACAGCTTCGAGCGTGAGGCCGCGGGCGGAACCACCGCCGGTATCCGCGCGAAACCTAGGTGACGTGCCGCCGGTGTCCGCAGCGCCAGCAGGGCCACGTCGTGCCGATCCAGTACGTCGGCGTCCGAGCGCGGCGACAGGCTGCGCCACTCGTCATCGCCGCACGGCGAGGCGTACGACGGCGGCACGGCGGCTTGGTGCGTGCTGCCGTCGGCCAGGGTGACGCTGACTTTCGGCTCCGGATTTTGCACGATCCCGGGTCCCTGCACCCGGACGACGTGCCAGGCCGTGAGTACGAGTCCGGGACCGACCAGGCAGCCGGAGCCCCGGAAGGTGTCGTCGACCTCCACGCGGCACCGGAACGTCTTGGCCCGCTCCAGGAAGTCGCTCATGCCCTCGAAGTTGATCCGGTCCGACACGGCCGCGGTGGTGTCGATCTCCAGGCCGCGGGCTCGCAGAGCTTGGGCGAAACCGTCGAGCAGTCCTTTGGCCACGAGCTGCCCGATGCAGAGCTCCGCGGCGTCCGTTTGCAGCACTGCGGCCGCGGCCTCGAACGCGTCGAGGGTCAGCGGGGTGCCCTCACCCTGCTGAACGGCCTGGAGTGCCTCATCCGCGACCGCGGGGAACCTGTGGATGATCTCGATGAGATCCTCTTCGGTCCACATCTCGCGCCGTCCCGTCCGCTGCCGTCAGTCCGAGGCGGGCTCGGGGAGCCAGTCGGGGATCCGCGCCGGCGCATACTTCCGATAGCGCCGCCAGAGCCTGCGATTGTTCTTGTTGTCCCGGTCGCCGAATCCCAGGAAGCGCAAGGCATTACCCCCCATGAAGCCTTCGGTCAAACTGGTGCCGAGCTTCTCCCGATACAGGTCGCGATAGGTCGGCAGGAACTTCTCCCACTCGGGATGGAGCGCGAGCATGAACCAGTCCGACCCGTACATCAGCCGGTCCTGCATTGCTTTGGTCGGCTCGTCCTCGAACATCTTGTGGAGCCGATTGAGATACGGCTTCGACAATTTGCTGTCGTAGATCTTGTGATTGCCGACATCGGCGAAGAGGAATTCGAACCGGGCCGTCGCGGCCGCAATCTGCCAAATCCAGGCATCGGACTTCTCAGCCGGGTTGGCGCCGCCGAAATGGCCGAGGTTGAGGTGCAGGCCGTCGTACTTCTCCAGTACTTCGATCCACCCGCCGGGGCCGGCCAGCCCGGCCTTCTGGTACGCCGTACTGGCGTACTGCGAATCGTTGCAGTGCGCCGTGATCGGGACGTGCTCGGCCACGCACCACTGATAGAACTCGTCGAGGACCTCGTCGAGCGCGGCGGCCTCGGCGGCGGTCATGTCGCCGACAGCCGTGTTGTTGATCGGCCGGAATCCCATCGGGGGATAGACCTTGACTCCGACGAAGCCGAAGCGTTCGACCGCCTCCATGGCGACGTTCAGCGGAGTCTCGATGTCGTGGGCCCGGCGGGCCCGAACCTCGTGGCGGGGGTCGAAGCCGACGAACGGATGGATCCGCGCGCTGGTCTGCCAGGGCAGCGAACCGAGCATGCTGAGCCGGCTGATCTGCTCTTGCAGGATGACCTGCTGCCGGATGGTCGTCTTGGCCCTGTCGCCGAGCGAGGCGCCCAGATCGACGAGGATCGGGCAGAACAGGTCGACGTCCGGGTAGCTGCTGGTGAGGACGCCGGCCAGATCGAGCCGGGACTTGGTGAAGAGCTTCGCCCACTTCACCCCGCGCCGCAGTGCACTGCCGAGATCGAAGAGTCCTTCGTCGAGCCGGGCCGTTCGAGCATCGTCGTGAGCGAGATCCAGGGCAGCCCTGCGGGCGAGTTCCGGATTGCGTTGCTGCAACTCGATCACCGCCGCGTCGACCTCGACCTCGAGCTGTTCGAGCGGGTCGACGCTGCGTGGAGTAGGTACGACGCCCGCCATACCGTCATCGAAGATGCTGGTCCCGAGCAGAGCGTCGAGTCTGGACTTCTCCGCGGCGTACCCCGGCGCACCCCCTTGGATCACGACGTCGAGCAGACCGGCAAGAGCTGGGCTCATCGTCGAGTCGTGCATCGCCACGTGCTGGACGAATCCCCGCACCGGCAGGTCGTCGGCGTTGAAATTGTGACAATGGATGTCGACCACTGGCCCGGTCATCAGCTCCCCCGGGGCACCACAACCTCGCTCGTGTGCCTGACGGCACAGCCCCCGAGCAAGATCGTGAATACCTCTGTTATCAGGAGTACTCAGATAAGCCGTCTGATACAAGAGCAGGAGGTCGGGTGTTGGAATGAAAAGCCCGACATCCAACGCTTGCTTGAGCGAAGGCCTGAACTCCGGGCATCGGCGGCCGTCGATCGAACAACCTATTGTCTGTGGCGAGTCCCGAGAGCACTCTGAGGGAGAGAACCATCAGGGGAGGAATCGACTGATGCGGGGGACGTGGGGTGGTCGGGCCGGGCTGACGACAGGCGTCATCCTGTTGCTCATGGCGTGCGCATGTGGGGACCCTTTGCGCGACGATTCGAAGCGCTCGTCCCCACCGGTCACGACGAGCCAGACACCTCAGGGGACGACGCCTCCTCGCGCCGAGCCGACATCGTCGGTGCCGACGGGTCGGACCCCGTCGAGCCCGCCGAGTACGTCGGCTTCGTCCGAGGCGAACTCGTCACCGCCATCGACGTCGGCGAAGGCGACCTCCCGGCCCCCGGCGCGGGTGCGGTTCGTCGAATGGGTCCAGACGCTGGGTGTCGCGGGCGGCGTGGACTTCCCGAGCGAGACAGTGGCCGCTCTGCTCTCACGCGGCTCGTGCACACAGGCGCGAAGGGTGGCCGAGGACAAAGGTCAGCCGTTGCCGGCCTACTACGCCGCCGCCGCTGTCGCATGCCTCGCCGCACAGAGCGGGCGCGAGGACCTGTGGAGATCCGCGAGCTCGGTCGCCGATCGGAAACCGCGTCCACAGGACTGCATCGATCGGGCCGTCATCGCGTTCCTGCAGAGGCTCGTCACGACTCATCGGCGGTACCCCGAGGCCCAGTTGCTGCCGCAGCCCAGTCGGGCAGGCGCGACGATCGCATGCCCGCGCATCATGGAGATCTCACCCGACCATGGGTCATCAAAGGGTGGCTATCGACTCACTCTCGTCGGTGCGCATCTTCCTTCGACCGTGACCGTTCACTTCGTGATGTACGTGGACGATCGGCAAGTAGACGTTCGGATCAGGGCTCGATCGAGCCATGGCGGAACCAGGGCGGTGATCACTGCTCCTGAACGAGCAGCCGGTGCAGCGGCTGACGTCATCGTCTATCCCGACGGGTGGCCGATGGCGCCGTTGAACGGAGCGCCGTTCACCTTCGACGAGACATCAGTCGATCCGTCCTCGTCCGCGAGTCGGTCGGGTGGCGAGCCGAACACCACCGCCGCCGCGACGCCGACATCGAGCCGGTGACCGCGACCGAGGGCAAGCCCGCGCCCGCCTGGGTTCGCCTGCTCGCCGCGGTGGGATCGCCGATCGCACTCGCGACAGCTCTGTTGTTCTACTTCGGCTGGGTACGCACCCGCTTCCAGGCGCGTGCCCTCGGCTACGACCCTGTCGTCCTCCAGCTCTCGGTCCAGGATTATCTGCTCAAGAGCATCAACGTGCTGTTCCTGCCCCTGGTCGTCCTGGTGCTGGGCCTTCTGATCGTGCAGCAGCAGCATCGCCGCGTCGTTCACGCGGCGCGATCCAGACCACGAGTTCGCCTCGCAGCGATCCGGGCCGGGCGGATGATGATCCGGTCGTGGCCGATCTGGCTGGTGGTTTGTGTCGGGATGTTGGCGCTGCCCGCGACCCGGCTGATCGCGATCCCGGCTGCTCTCACGGTCGGCCTGGTGCTCGCGCTCTATGGACAGATGCTCACGCGCGCCGTGGGTAGTGGGAGTCGGTGGTCAGGCGCCACCACCGCCCTCGTCTGCGTCCTCCTTGCCTTCGCTGTCTTCTGGGACACCGAACGCATCGCACGAGCAACGGGGGAGGCCTTCGCGAAGGACATCCTCGCGTATCCGTGGCAGTTGGTCGCTGTGACCGTCTTCAGCGAGAAGCGCCTCGAGATCACCGCCGACGGCGTCATGGAGTCACCGCTCGGCGAGGACTCCGCCTACCGGTACCGATACACCGGGCTCCGGCTTCTGGAAGGTACCCGCGACCGGTACGTCCTGATGAACGAAGCCGGTGGCCAGATCATCGTCCTGCGAGACGAGCACGGCCTGCGCTTCGAATTCTCGAGATGAACGCATCGATCCAAGCAGGCGTGATGTTCAGACCGTGTGCTTGTCAGGCGGCCAGTTGCAGGGGCGGTGATACTTGGAGGCCGTCCTGGTACCCGCTGAGGCGGGGGAGCCTGTGCGTGGTTCGGAGGGTGGCGGACAGCTCGGCTAGTTGGTGGCAGCCTGCTGTGAGCGCGTCCTGCAGGGTTGGCCATTGGTCGACGCACCAGTAGGGGTCGTCGGGTTGACGGTCGTGGTCGTCGTCGATGTCGGCGCACCAACCGCCGGTGTAGGCGTGGTGGACATGCAGTCTGAGGTTCATGGTCATGCGTCTGTCTGGGATGTGCGAGAGCTGGGGTCAGAAGGGGAGCGGTCGGCCTGATGGTGTGCGGAGGTCGAGCGGCTGCGTGTTCTTGCGGGTGAGTGTTCGGAGTGGTCTTCGGCGGATCTGGATCTGTCGCATCGTCGTGCTCCTGTCTGAGGGAGTGGTGCGACGGGCCGTCGTACCGCCTCCGCTTACTGGTGGGAACAACGTCGCAGGTCGAAAGTTCGGGCGTCTTCGGGGAAGTGCTGAGATCGGTACCTAGGTAGCCCTGAGCCGGTTCATCGGGGAGCCTCGTGCTGCCCCTGAGTTCAAGGTCAGGGTGCACGACGCACAGGTGGGCCAGTGCCGATCCGAGGTCTATGTTCGGGGGATGGCGGATGAGGTGGGGAGCCTCCTGGTCGGGTTGCCGGGGGACCGGGTTGTCGAGGTGTGGGAGGGCGGGGACGCGGCCGGCGTACCGGTGGTGTTTCACCATGGGACGCCGTCGGGGCGGCTGCAGGCGCGGCTGGGCGAGGAGGCGGCGCGGCGGCAGGGGGTGCGCCTGGTGTCCTTCAACCGGCCGGGTTATGGGCGTTCGACTGACACGCCACCGAGCCTGGCCTCCGTCGGGGCCGACACGCTCGCGGTGGCCGATGCCCTGGGCATCGAAGAGTTCGCCGTACTGGGTGCCTCGGGAGGTGGTCCGTACGCGCTCGCGACGGGCCTCGCCGACCAGCGCCGGGTGCGGGCTGTCGGCCTTGCGGGTGGTGTCGGTCCGTGGCGGCTGCTCGATCCGCCTGATCCCGCGGATCCCGATCTGCCGATCCTCGAACTCGCGGACGCGGGCGACCTCGAGGGTGCGTTGAGGGCGTTCCGAGCCGAGTCAGGTGGAAGGTACGTCAAGCTGCTCGCGCTGCCCGACTCGGCGGTGACTGATGAGTTCTTCAATGGCGTCCATGAGCAGGACGCCGACTGGATGACTCCGCGGAACAAGCGGCTCTTCGCCCTGGACCTTCGCGACACCCTGCGGAGTTACGACGGCTATGCCCGCGACAACGTCGCCTGGGGTGGCGACTGGGACATCGATCCTGCCCATCTCGAGGTGCCTACGTGGCTCTGGTTCGGTGACCTGGACCGGATGGTGCCGCCCTCTCACGGGCGCTGGTTCGCCGACAGGATCCCGAACTCAACCCTCGTACTCCGCCCCGGCAAGGGCCACGGCAGCACTCTCTTCGAGTACTGGGACGACATGCTCACCACTCTCCGGCACCAGCTGACGCGCTGACCAGGCGCACGAATGGACTACGAGTCTTGGCGCGCAGCAGGCTCGAGGCGAACGCAGCAGTGGTCGGGTTGCGGCTGGAGATGGGCTTGTAGCTGTGTATCGCCGAGGCCGTCCAGCAGTCCTTCGAGCAGACACAGGTTCATCTCGCAGACCAAGTCCGTGTGCTGTTGGGCCAAGGCGTGAAACGGGCAGTTGCCCAAAACGATGGCGTTTGCCTCGGCGCGCGGTTCGAAGCCTTGTTCCTCGAGCAGGTGCATCATGGCGGCCGGACCGGCTGTCTCGCCTGCTGCGTCACCGATGGCGGCGGCGAGTTCGGTGCCGACCTGGCGCGCGCGCCGATCGAGGGCTGCTCGCGGGGATTCGCCCGACGATTCGGCGTCCTCGATGGCAGCCGCGAGGAGACTGCCGGCCAGGTCGTAGCGGTGTTCGGGTAGCGAGACGCCGACGTGCCGGCTCGAGCGTCGGTAGAGCTTCGACGGTCGTCCCGCACCGGGACCGGATCGACCGGTAAGGCGTTCGAAGACGACCTCGAGCAGGCCTTCGTCGGCCAGCCTGTCGAGATGGAAGGCGGCCGTGGAGCGGGGCAGCCCCAAGGAGGTGGCTGCCTCGTCCCGGGTCACCGGACCCGCCTGGCGTACGACGTGGTCGTACAGCCGTCGCCGCGTCGGCTCCTCCAACGCCGCGACCGCCAGGATCCGGGCCTCTCGGGTGTCGTCCACGGGATCCACTCTAAAGCCAAGTCCCATTGACGAAAACCCCAGGCGCTTCTAAAGTCAAATTACATCTACTTTAGAAGGAGTGAGGGCAATGACGACTGAGGTGCCCAGCACCCGCACTGCACGCCGGGAGGCGTGGTCCGACCCCGCGTACCAGGCGTTCCTGGTGTTGCGAACGGTCTTCACGGTGGCCCCGATCGCGTTCGGCCTGGACAAGTTCGCCAATCTGCTGACCGACTGGCCGGGCTACCTGGCCCCCTGGATCAACGACATCGTTCCGGGGTCCGGCCAGGACGCGATGTATGCCGTCGGTGTCATCGAGATCGTCGCCGGCGTCGCCGTCGCCCTGATCCCGCGGTACGGCGCACTGCTCGTGGCTGCCTGGCTCGCGGGCATCATCCTCAACCTGCTGACGATCCCCGGCTTCTATGACGTCGCACTACGCGACTTCGGCCTCCTGGTGGCCGCCATCGCACTGGCCCGGCTAGCCACCCGGTACGCCCCGGCCCGGCCGGCTCGCCTGCCGTAGGCAGTGCCCGCCTCCTCCGCATCCCCACGATCCTCTTCTGGAAGGTGATCATGACCAAGGAACCCAGTTACGTCATTGTCGGAGCGAGCCTGGCAGGTGCGAAGGCGGCGCAGGCCTTGCGAGAGCAAGGCTTCACGGGGCGGATCGTCCTGGTCGGGGACGAGACCGAGCGCCCCTACGAGCGGCCCGCGCTGTCCAAGGGGTACCTGATGGGCAAGGAGGAACGAGACAAGATCTACGTTCACGATGAGTCCTGGTACGCCGAACACGAGGTGGAGTTGTTGCTGGGCCATCGCGGGACGGGGCTGGATCGTGCCGCCCATGAGGTGGAACTCGACACTGGCGACCGCGTCGGCTACGCGAAGTTGCTGCTGGCAACAGGCGCCGCGCCGCGCCGCCTGCGGCTGCCGGGTGCGGATCTCGAAGGTGTTCACTACCTGCGCAGGGTCGGTGACTCCGACAGCCTGCGGGAGGCGTTCCGTGGTGGCGGGCGGATCGTTGTCCTGGGGGCCGGCTGGATCGGGCTGGAGACCGCGGCGGCGGCCCGGGAGTACGGCTGCGACGTGGTTGTCATCGATCCGCGGCCGACACCCCTGTTCGCCGCCCTCGGAAGCGAGATGGGTGCGTTCTTCGCCGCGCTTCATCTGCGCAACGGGGTCGACCTGCGGCTGAGTCACACCGTGGTCGGATTTCAGGGGATCGACCGGGTGACCGGCGTTGTGACCGAGGACGGCAGCGACTTGGCGGCGGACGCGGTGGTGGTGGGGATCGGTGCGATTCCGAACGTCGACCTCGCGGAGCGGGCGGGTCTGAGTTGCGACAACGGGATCGTCGTCGACGAGTCGCTGCGCACCGATGACCCGGACGTCTATGCCGTGGGCGATGTGGCCAAGTCGTACCGTCCCTTCTATGGCGGGCATCTGCGGGTCGAGCACTGGGACAATGCGCTGAAGGCAGCGCCCGTCGCGGCGCGGGCGATGCTGGGTCAGCGGGTCGTCTATGACGAGCTTCCGTACTTCTTCACCGATCAGTACGACGTGGGAATGGAGTTCGCCGGCTGGATCGGTCCGGACGGCTATGACCGCCTGGTGACCCGCGGGGACGTCGAGAAGCAGGCGTTCCACGCGTTCTGGCTGGCCGATGACCGGGTGGTCGCGGGGATGCAGGTCAATCTGTGGGACGACGGCATCGCACCGATCCAGGAACTCATCCGCACCCGGCAACCGGTTGACGCGGGTCGGCTGGCCGATACCTCGGTGCCGCTGGCTGCCCACGCCATGGCCTAGAGGCGATCTACCCGGCTCGGCGGGGAGCCGCGCAACCCGACAGCGAGTTACCCCGCCAGGAGGCGGATGCCGAGCGCCGCCAGCGCGAGTACCTTGGCGGCCTCGAGCGCGACGTAGTACAGGTGAACGGTCGAGCGGGGCGGGTTCTCACCGGCCAGCACGCGGTCGGAGCGCCGGTTGAGGCGTGGCCGGACGGCGATGAGTTGCCCGGCCAGGATCACCACCACGGCCGCGAAGAGAGCTACCACCGAGCCGGGTGGCCGTCCGACGGTGATCGCGACGAGTGCCACCAGTGTCAGCGCGATCTCGGCCCGGTTGAGTGCCCGGAACACGATGCGGCCGATGCCAAGACCGATGGGAATGGTGACGCCAGGAGCCCGGAACTTCAGCGGCGCCTCCAGGAAGGAGATCGCCAAGACCATGCCGAGCCACAGGAAGATGACGGCAGTTGCTACAGCGACTGGTGCCTCGTTCAACGGGCTGCTCCTGGATCTGTGAATATGCGGATGAACTGAGGCGACCGGTGCGGTCGAGCCGTTGCCGACAGCCTCTAGGCGGCCGGCCAGCCCGCGAGCCGCGCGACGAACTCGGGGGGAGAGGCAACGATCATCATGGTTGCCGTTTCGGTACCAGGATTGATCAGGCTCATTCGTTCGCCGACGGCGATGTGGGCGACGGCGCCGGGTGCGAGTCGGTGCTGCTGGTCGCCCTGGCTGAGTTCGATCGAACCCGACAGATGGACCAGGACGATCTCCGACGGTCCGTGGTCGTGCTCGGGCAGGCCGCCACCGGGTGGGATCCACACCTGAACCATTGCGAGGTTGTCCGATCTCTCGCCGGCCACGAGGACCTCCATCGTCGGGCCGCCGGGAATGGGCGCCCGGCGTCGTGGTGTGGTGCCGATCCTGGTGATGTGCATCATGCGCTCCCGTGCCGGCGCCGCTGAGGACGCGTTCCTGCTGCGGGGGTGTGGAGAGAGGAGAGGTGGACGAGGCAGGCGTCGGGTTCGGCGAACGGTTCGAGGCGGGTCGCCGTGATCGGTGCGCGGATCTCGCTGAGGGCGCCTTGCATCAGGCCGAGGTGCAACGGGCACAGCGTGGCGGAGTACTCCTCGGCGAGTTCGAGGAACGGGCAGTGCCGCAGTCTGATCCGGTCGCCCTTGTTGCCCACTGGCTCAGGGGCGAAGCCGAGGTCGGTCATCATGGCGTTCAGTCGGTGCCTGGCCTCGGCGGCACCCGTCTGGTGTGACGGCGGGACCTGTTCGACCAGGTAGCCGCCCCAGTCGCGGCCGGCGGCCTCGGCGGTGTCGCCTGCTTCAGGACTGGTCGCCAGCTGACCGAGCAGGATCTTGGCCAGCAACTGGTACCGACGCTGCCCACCGCGATCCATCCCGGGATGTGGTGCGTGGACGGTTCGAGGCCGTCCCCGACCGGAGGGTTCTTCGAGTCTGCGGTCGACCAGGCCCTGGGTCACCAGCGCGTCGAGGTGGAAGCGGACCGTGTTGGGGTGGATGCCGAGCAGGTCAGCGAGCTCGGTGACCCCCAGAGGTTCAGCGGAGGCCCTGAGAGCATCGAGCACCGCCGCCCGGCGTGATTTCGTACGGTCGTCCTGGACACCTGTGGTCATGGTGATCAGCCTGCCTGATCCTGCGCCGGCAGGGCTGCGATGAGGGGGTGGTCGTGGTCGACAGCACCTACCTTGGCAGCTCCACCGGGGGACCCGAGGTCGTCGAAGAATCCCGCGTTCGCCGCCTGATAGTCCTTCCACTGCTCGGGCAGGTCGTCCTCGTAGAAGATGGCCTCCACCGGACAGACCGGCTCACACGCGCCGCAGTCGACACACTCGTCAGGCTGGATGTAGAGCGAGCGCCCGCCTTCGTAGATGCAGTCGACCGGGCACTCGTCGACGCAGGCACGGTCCTTCAGATCGACACAGGGCAACGCGATCACGTACGTCACAGTTGTCTCCTCATCAGGCGCTTGTATTTACTACAAATACCACATGTAATAATAATCCGAACATCATGTGAGGAGAGTGGCACCCATGCCGGCTGCGGAGATCTTCATCCAGGCGACCGAGACCGACCCGACCGTCATCGCTCGGACCGCGGTGCGAGAGGCCCACCAGCGATTGCGGGCGGGCCTAGCCGAGCTGACTACGACGGAGCCGATGGCGGACGCGGATCAGCCGTCGTCTGCGGAGTTGATCGACTTCTGCCGTCACGAGTTGCGCCAGTATCTCGACGTCGCCGATCGCAACCTTTACGCCCCTGCGGCCGGGAGTTCCGCGGGGCGCCTGCTGGTGGACGCCCTTCGAGTCGGGAGGTCGGCACTCGACAGGCAGATCGACGATCTGGCAGCCGCCGGCACGAGCGACACGGCCAGGATCGGCGCGATGATCGCGGGGGCGTTGGATCTTCAGTTCCGGATCGAGGAATCGGTGTTGCTGCCCACCCTTGCCGAGCTTGCCGGCGTCGAACCTTCGTTGGCTGTTGCGAGTCCGCAGGCCTCTGTCGTGGAGGAACGTGGCGAGGCGCCGGCGGTCATCGATGTCCGCCAGATCGCACGCGGTGGACGTCACCCGCGGGTCTTCGCCCGCTATGCGCGCCTGGCGCCCGGGGAGGCGTTCATCTTGGTGAACAGTCACGACCCCCAGCCGCTGCGCCGGGAGTTCGAGGCGATCCATTCCGGTGCCTTCAGTTGGGACTATCTGCAGACCGGGCCGGAGGAATGGCGGGTCCGGATCGGCCGGGTGGCCGTTGATGACTGAGGGATCAGGGGCTTGCGGGATCGACGCCGCTGATCTGCCGGCCGAGCAACCGGTGGCGCGGATCCTGGCGGACATCAATGATTTCGCCGCCGACACGCGCGTACCGGCCGGTGCCCGGTGGACGCTGGCCGAGCCGGGCCGTCAGCTCGATGCGAATCTGATCCATCTGCCCGCCGGTCGGCGCGTGGACACCCACACCGAGCCCGATCTCGACGCGTTGCTCGTAGTCGTCGCGGGTAGCGGCACCGTCGGCACCCCCGACGATGCCCAGCCTGTTGCCAATGGCAACCTCGTCTGGTTGCCCCATGGGTCGACGCGCAACATCACCGCCGGCGAGAACGGCCTGTCCTACCTGACCGTCCATCGGCGCAGACCCGGCCTGCAGATCAGGCCGCGGCCCGGGCCCTGACCGCAGTACAGCCTGCCCATCGAGGTCAACGTGACTCCCGGAGAAGTCCTGCCAGCACGGCTGCCTGGCTGTGCTCCACATCCTTGGTTGCGGTCAGCAACGTCACGGTCGAATCGCTGACCAGGGCGCGCAGGTGGTCGAGCGCTCCTCGCGCGGACGAGGTCCCGAGCTCGTCGCGATAGCGCGCCTCGAACTGCGCGAACTTCTCCGGGACGTGGCCGTACCACTTGCGCAGTTCCGTCGACGGCGCGACTTCCTTCAGCCATTCGTCGAGTACCACGGCGTCCTTGCGCAGGCCGCGCGGCCACACGCGATCCACCAGGACCCGGATGCCGTCATCGGGCGCGGCCTGGTCGTAGACCCTGCGGACCCGGATGTCGTGGGCTGTCATGACTCACCCTCCGTGGGGTTGCTCCAGTCCGGGAGAGCCAGTGCTGTTCGCATCCGCCGCAGTTCGTCGCGGTGCAACGCGCTGAGGCGAGCCAGTGCGCGTTGGCCTTGCGATGTCAGCTCCACCCGGACGGCCCGGGCGTCGGCTGGGTGCGGTGCCCGGTGCACCAGGTCCTGCGCCTGGGCTCGGTTCACCAACTCGCCGACACTGTGGTGCCGCAACTGAAGGCGGTCGGCCAACTCGGTCATGGTGGCCCATTCACGCCCTGGGAACCCCTTCAACGCCAGCAGCAGTTGGTAATGCTGCGGCGTCAGGCCATGGGCGCGGACGGTTTGCTCACTGAAGCGCAGATAGCGACGGATGCCGAAACGGAAGCGGGCCAACGCCTCGAAATCAGCCTTCGTCAGGGGCTCCGCCACCTCGTCGGCGTTCATCGCGTCGGCCGGCATGTGATCACATCCTCAAGGGTCTCGCCGCGGGCTCGGTGCTCGACCGAGTATATCGTGTTACGATATAAATGCGCGGATCGTTCCACTGGGTGCGTGATGCGTCGGGAGGTGCACCGTGATCAATGAATCCGGGGCAGCGCGCGGCTTCTGTCCGCGATCGCCACCGTCCGCGCCGATCACCGGGCCGGCATCACGCCCGGCCAGTTGAGGAAGCCGCCGGCGTACTTGGCTCCGAGTGGTTGTCACTCCACCGGAATCGAGGAGGAAGCGCCGAAAGGAACGGATGTCCCCGAAGCACGCGCCACTCATCGAGGCTGAGTGCCGGTGAGCCGCGCGAGCGCCTCGTACGGAGAAGCAAATGATCATCGTTTACGTACTACTCGCAGCCCTGGTCGTCGGCCTGATCGGATCGGCGGCCTGCGTCCGCGTGGTGAAGCAGTTCGAGCGCGGTGTCGTGTACCGGTTCGGCAGGGTCCGTCCCGTGATCCGGGGACCGGGTATCGCGTTCCTGGTGCCGATCGCTGACCGGTTGCAGAAGGTCAACATGCAGATCATCACGATGCCTGTCCCCGCGCAGGACGGCATCACCCGCGACAACGTGACGGTTCGCGTCGACGCGGTGGTCTATTTCAGCGTGGTCGATCCGGTCCGCGCGGCCGTCGACGTCCAGGACTACATCTCGGCCATCGGGCAGGTCGCGCAGACGTCCCTGCGCTCGATCATCGGCAAGAGCGACCTGGACGACCTGCTGTCCAACCGGGAACGCCTCAACCAGGGCATGGAACTCATGATCGACAGTCCCGCACTCGACTGGGGCGTGCACATCGAACGGGTCGAGATCAAGGACGTCGCGCTGCCGGAGACGATGAAGCGGTCCATGTCACGCCAGGCCGAAGCCGAGCGGGAGCGCAGAGCCCGCATCATCACCGCCGACGGCGAACTGCAGGCCTCGGAGAAACTGGGCCAGGCCGCCGAAGTCATGAGCGAACACCCTGCCGCTCTGCAACTTCGTCTGCTGCAGACCGTCGTCGAAGTCGCGGCGGAGAAGAACTCGACCCTGGTGCTGCCCTTCCCCGTCGAACTGCTCCGGTTTCTGGAACGCTCGACGCCGCCCGAGAACGCCAAGTCCCCAGGTACCCATACGCCGAGGGCCGCCCAGGACGCGGCCGAGGGGAACGGGTCGCCGGTCCCGTTCGCAGCCGGCTCACCGAAGGTCGCAGAGTTGGAGCATCCCGAGTCAGGCGCCGGGCGGGTCTCACCCGGCCGCTCTGGGTCGCCGCAAGCATTGGCCGCCAAGCCGCACGCCACGGCCGGCGCAGCGTTGAACACTCGAACGGCCGGGCCGGCACAACCTCAGTGGGGCGGACTCCCCGCGGGCTGTGCCGACCCGGCATGGCAACCGTGACGCCCCCCGCACGAACCGCTGGATCGGATTGGCTAGCGAGAGCCTGGGTGACGCAGGGCGGCGAGGGCGACGGCACCAGCGCCGCGGAGGGCGACGGTGTACGGGGCGGGCGCCGGTTGGACCCGGCATGCCAGGTGCTTGGAGAGTTGGTAGGTGATGGCTGGAAGCAGGGCGCCACCACCGGCTAGCAGTGGTCCTCTGTCGAGCGCGTCAACGACCTGAGCGCCGCAGTCGTGCCTCAGCAGGTCGGCAACCATGGTGCGGATGTTCTCCACGAGATCGTCGATCGAGATCGAGGTGCGAAGGTCCGCGGTGCCGTGGGGAGTGCTGCGTGCCTCGAGCACCGCTCCGTCTGCCAGGACGGCCAGCTCCGTCAGGCGGGCCCCCAGGTCGATGACCAGGAGAGGTCTCGCCAGGTCGGTCCTGGCGCCGATCGCGGCAGCCTTGACGCCGTCGACAGTGATGACTGTGCGGGGCTGGAGGATTTCGACTGCCGCGAGGACTCCGCGTCGATCGGCCTCGGAGCAGAGGACGGGAATCGTCACGACGACCATCTCAGGCCGCGGAGCGAGATCGGTACGGTCAAGCAAAAGGCGACCGAGCAGGTGGGCGGTGCCGGTCACGTCAGTGATCCTGCCCCTCGAGACGGGATAGCTGACACCGGTAGGCGACGTCGCGATCGTGGGTGCATCAACGATCAGGCCATGGTCAGGGACCCAAGCGCGCGTTCGTACACTCCCGAGATCGAGCGCGAGGCTCGAACCGAGTCGGCTTCGTAGCCAGGCTCCGGAACGGATTTCTCCTGCTCTGCGGACCCCGCTCATGGTTGCCTGTCCAGGAATTGCTGACACCGCGTGCAGTGGCGCGCCTGAGGGTGGATGGTCAGGCATTCAAGGCTGAGGGTGCGGCCACACCGGCCGCATCCGCCGTAGCGCCCCGCGTCCATTCGGGTCAGCGCGGCCTCGATCTCGGAGAGCGCGGTTTGTGCGGCCGCGGTGAGTTGGTGACGGACCTCGCTGTGCGCCGCGCTGTCAGCTGAGCCGGTCGGGTCGGCTCCGTGGGCGGCGATGTCTCGGAGTTGCTGGCATCGGAACCGGCGATCTTCGTGCAGTCTCGCCCGCAGAACGGCAAGTTCCGCGGGTTCGAGATGATGGGTGTCGACTGCAGAGACCTGACGCGCCACGACGGAACTCCTCGGGTGGAGGCGAAAGTACAGCTCGATGGGGAGACAGCGGCAGATTCCGCGCGCTCAGCCGACGCGTTGCTGGCACCCGACGCAGAACTGCACGTAGGGCAGGATCTCGAGACGCTCCACGGGGATTTCGGTTCGGCAGCTGCTGCAGGTTCCGTAGGCGCCGTCCGCCAGGCGTTGTTCGGCAACTTTGATCTCTTCGAGCACGCGCTCGATCGCCGCGGTTTGGGCCTCCTGGAGGTTCTTGTCCGCGTGCGGGGCCGACTCCTCGATCGCCCTGAGTTGGGCAAGGCGGGAGCTGCGCTCGTGTTCCAGCCGCTGGCGTGCTTCGTGCCTGCTGAGGTGCTGGGTGCGGCCGGTGCCGGCGGTCATCGTAAATCGGCTCCTTTCAGGGGACTGCGGCAACGAGAGGCCGGCGTACGCGGGGAAGCGTTGCGCATACGCCGGCAGCCTGCGCCATCCGTCGTGAGGCTCGTGATTTGGTTCTGTCTCCACCATCGGTGATGCTGCAATGACTGACCATCGGGCCTGACACCCATTTCGGATGGATGGAGAGCTGTAGGTACCGGGTGGCAGCTGAGGGTTGGACCCGATCGACCTGGCGGCCGGTCAGCGGGCAGGCTTGAGGGTGTGACTGCGCCGGTGAAGGAAGGGGTGCTCGCAGTGCCATTGTTCTGGCGCATCTTCGCGCTGAACGCGGTGGTGCTTGCGTCTGCGACAGCGCTGTTGCTGTGGGCGCCGGTGACAGTGTCCGTCCCCGTATTGTTCACCGAGGCTGTGGTACTGGTGGGCGGAATGGTCGTGATGCTGGTCGCGAACGCCGTACTGCTGCATGTGGGTCTGGCTCCGCTGGACCGGCTGAGCCGCCGGATGGCGACGGTCGATCTGCTGCGGCCCGGGCAGCGCCTGCCGGTCGCAGGACGGGGTGGTGTTTCGCACTTGATCAGTGCCTTCAACGACATGCTGGCGCGGTTGGAGGCTGAACGTGCGGCGAGTAGTACCCGAGCGCTGTCTGCCCAGGAAGCGGAGCGCCGACGGATCGCGCAGGAGCTTCATGACGAGGTCGGCCAGAGCCTGACCGCCGTCCTGCTGGAACTCATTCGCGCGGCCGAACGAGTGGACGACGCCGACCTGCGCACGGACCTGCACCATGCGCAGGAGACGACTCGCGAGAGTCTCGACGAGGTACGCCGGCTGGCGCGCAGGCTGCGGCCCGGCGTGCTCGAGGATCTCGGTCTGGTCAGTGCGTTGACCGCACTGGCGACCGACTGGTCCACGCACACCGGCCTCGCGATACTGCACGAGTTTCAGCCTGGCCTGCCGGCATTGGACGAGCAGACCGAACTGGTCATCTACCGGGTCGCACAGGAGGGACTGACCAACGTGGCCCGGCACGCCGACGCCGGCCGCGTCGAAATCTCCCTGCAGCACGGCGGGGGAGTTGTCAGCCTCCGTATCCGTGACGACGGCCGCGGTCTCGGCTTGGCGCACGAGGGAGCCGGTATCCGTGGCATGCGGGAGCGTGCTCTGCTTGTCGGTGCGACGCTTGATCTCGGTGTCTCGCCGACAGGTGGTGCCGAGGTGAACCTGCTGGTGCCTCTCGACCGGAACGGAACCTGACCATGGCCGCAGCGGAGGCGATCCGGATCCTGCTCGCCGACGATCATGCGCTGGTGCGACGCGGCGTACGGCTGATCCTGGACAGCAAACCGGGCCTCATGGTGGTCGCTGAAGCGGGGGACGGAAGGGAGGCCGTCGAACTGGCCGGGTCCACCGAGATCGACCTGGCGATTCTCGACATCGCGATGCCACGGATGACCGGCCTACAGGCTGCACGTGAGCTGTCAGCGCGCCATCCCGACCTGCGGATCCTGATGCTGACGATGTACGACAACGAACAGTACTTCTTCCAGGCTCTGAGAGCGGGAGCGTCGGGGTACGTGCTGAAGTCCGTGGCCGACCGTGACCTGGTGGAGGCTTGCCACGCGGCGATGCGTGGCGAGCCCTTCGTCTATCCGGGAGCGGTGAACGCGCTGATCCGCAACTACCTGAACAGAGCCCGGCTCGGCCAGGCGATCCCGGAGCAGATACTGACCGCCCGCGAGGAGGAAGTCCTCAAACTCGTCGCCGAGGGTCATTCCTCCAAGGAGATCGCCGAGATCTTGTTCATCAGCGTCAAAACGGTCGAGCGCCACCGGGCGAACATGCTCCAGAAGCTTGGGCTCCGCGACCGCCTGGAGCTCGCCCGCTACGCGATCCGGGCCGGCCTGATCGAGCCCTGATCCCACGGGCGTTGCCTCGGTGTCACCTACCAGGTCGGGGAGGCGTTGTGCGGCTCCGGCGGGCTCTCAGGGCCAGTTGCAGGGCGAGTCGGGTGTCCGCGGCGGCCAGGGAGACGCCGAGCAGACGCTCGACCTTGGCCAGCCGCTGGGTGACGGTGTTGCGGTGAAGGTTCAGGGCACGGGCTGTTTGGGCTGTGGAGCAGGCCCGCTCGAGGTAGCTCTCCAAGGTGCGTAGCGTGTCTTCGTCGTCCAGTAGAGGTCCGAGGACCTGGTGGGCTGCCTCGGTGAAGAGTTGCGATCCGTACCAGCCGACGAGCAACTGTGACGCCCCCAGGTCCTGGACGGCGCGGACCGACGTCTCGCGCGGATCAGGGCCGGCGGACTGCGCTGCTTCCCGCGCCTCGCGCAGGGTTCTCCCGAGGCCCTCGGCGTTCGACTGCGGGGAACCCACGCCGACGACCACGGCCCGGCCGGCTTCTCGGTCCCGGAGGGTGTCGAGCCGGGCGCGGACTTCCTGCATCGCCCGCCGGACCACCTCGGGATTCGGCGGCTCCATCCAGTCGAGCCAGGCGGCCCAGCCGTTGCTGCGGGCCACCAAGCCTTGGAGATCGATCCCGTCGCGCCGGATCTCGGCCGCCGCCTCCTCGATCTCCCAAAGCTCCGCGGGTTTGCCGGCCTGGACGCAGATGTGGAACCCGACGTGCCAACCCGCGAGGACCCAGCCCAGCTCCGCCGCGGCTGCGGCCAGGCCCGGCGACGCGGTGCCGCGGTGGGTGAGGTCGTCCAGGACGAGACTCCGGGTGCGGGCCTTGCGTTCCGCCGCTATGCGTTCCCTCGTGATCCAGGCGACCAGGTCGCCGCGGATCAGCGCCAGGACGTCACGGGCCAAGGAAGGCCACAACGGCCCGGCCGCTTCGCGTTCCGCGATCAGCCAGACCGGTTCCGGGGTCAGAACGACGGGCATGATGGCTGCTCTGCGACCGTCATACTCCAAGGTGTCTGGTCGGGTCCACTTCTCCAGGGTGGTGCGAGGCAATCGAAGGTCCTGATGACCGAGACGGACCCTGGTGGTGTCCACCAGGGCGACCTTGGCGTCAAGTTCGTCGGCCGCCACCCGGAGTAGGTTCGTCGGATCGGAGTCTGCCGTCCCCAGCGCGCCGGCGACGCGGAGGAGTACGCCGCTCTCGCCGAGCCGGTGATCTCGCACCGCGAGTTCCAGCTGGACAGCGAGGGCCAGTCCGGACAGCTCGGGGTCGTGCAGGACCACCGGTGTCCGCAGTCGTGCCGCCACTCGCGGTATCGATGCGGGAACCGGCCCGGGCGGACTCGGTGCGATCACGCCGACGGCGCCGACGGACGCAGTACGCCGTACGAGCAGCTCGATCAGGTGGTCCCAGCGAGCGGCCTGCCCGTTGACGACCAGGATGACCACGGAGCTCGGCGCCAGTTCGGTGCTCAGGGCCGTGTGCGCCTCCACCGTGATCACCGATCGGACCAGGCGGTCCGGTGCGGTCTCGGTCGCCAGGACGGTGGCGGTTCCGAAGGTGGGCAAGGCCAGCAGGTCGGCGAGCCGGACCGGACGTGGATCGCTCATGCGACGCTCCCGATGCCTGGGTGGAGGCCGTAGTCGGCGAGACCTGCCGGTGCCGGCCCGCCGTCTCCGGTGACGGGACCCGCGAGGACGAGCAACTCCAGACGCTGACCGGTTCTCAGCTCCTCAGCGAGCACTGGAAGGCGCGTCCGGACATCGAGCAGGGTGATGATGTCGGGGACGCACGCGACCTGCTCTCCGTCCAGGGTTGCCAGCACGTACTCCTCCCGGAAGTCGATGCGGAGCGTCTGACCCGGGTCCACGTGACCTTCCATCGTCGCCACGCCCTGGCCGCTCCGGGCGCGTAGTAGCTCGATGACCGTGCCGGCGAACTGCGGAGCGGTATGAAGACCGAGGAGGCCGGCCGCATTCGTGGACCTGGTCTTCTTGAGGATGCGGCCCAACTCGAGGGCGCGACTGATGGATCCGCGGACGAGACCTCGCGAAGCGCTGACCTCGCCGCCATACAGGCAGATCGCCGACCAGGTTCCGAGCGAAGGCAGCAGGCGTCGTACCGCGCCCTCGACGTCGGTATCGCTGAGCCCGTCCAGGACGACCGTCGCGCCGCGCGACTCGGCCAGTGCCGCGGGCGCGGCGGGAACCTGTCCGGCGAGCACTGTCATGTCCAATCGGGGGAAGGCGCGTCCCATCCCGTCGGCGTCCACGACCGGCAGCCCCAGATGGGCCGCCACGTTGACTCCCAGGATGCCGTTGACGCCACCGATCTCCAGCGGGCATACAGCATCGAGGCGCACACCTGCGTGCCTCTCCCACGCACGGACCGCGGTGACGAACTCTTGGTTGCCAGGCAGTCGTTCCAGCATGACCGTGGGCGAGCCGACGGCGCCCACGAGCGCAGTCCGGGCGCCCGGGCGCAGAGCGTCGAGCGCCACGACCTCGACAGCCCCCAGTTCCAACGTCTGGCTGAGGAGTTCGGCCGCTCCGCTGACCTGCCCACCGCCGCCGGAACCCAGGACGGCGCATCCCAGACTCAGGTTCGGTACGTCGCTCAAGGTCACGCGAGAAACCGCCATAAGGCCAAGGTAACTCGTCAATATGCCTCTATAGACCCGCGAATCAGGGCGTTTTGCACATATCCGAGAGGTTGTTGCCCCCAAGACCGACTCCTAACGTGGCCGGCATCACGCGGTGTGAGCCGCCTTTCCAGTGGAGACGCACATGACTCACGGACACACGCTCGACACCCCGGGCGCATCCCCTGAAGAATCCCCGTCGCTGGTGGGTCACGACGATTACGCCTTCTCCCGGGTACCCGCCTCGGCGCGCTACTCCTGGTGGTCGGTCGCGGTCCAGCGATTCGGCCAGCTCTCGGCTCTGGCGCAGTTCTTCCTGGCGGCCAGCATCGGTGTCGGGATGGGTTTCTGGGACGCGATGCTCGCGATCCTGATCGGGTCCGTGCTGCTGGAAGTGGTCACGATCTTCCTCGGTATGGCCGCTGTCCGGGAGGGATTGTCCACGTCGGTGTTGGCCCGCTGGACCGGATTCGGATGCAAGGGCTCGACCCTGGTCGGTTTGGGACTGGCGCTGAGCCTGACCGGATGGTTCGCGGTCCAGAACGAGGTGTTCGCCGAGGGCCTGCATGTGGTCTTCCCAGCCGTGCCGGTGTGGCTGCTCTGTGTGCTGGGGGGAGTCGCGGTCACCTTGATCGTCGTGTACGGATTCGCCAGCATGACCTGGGTCGCCTATGTCACCGTGCCGGCGTTTCTCCTGCTGGCGACCTGGTCGATGGTGTCGGAGTTGCGCCACCACTCGCTGTCGAGCCTCATCAACGCGCCGCCGGCGGGGACCGAGATCTCGCTCGCGGTCGGCACCACCATCGTCGCCGGCGGGTTCATCGTCGGTGCGATCTTCACCCCCGACATGGCGCGCTACAACAGGAGCACCGCCGACGTCGTCAAGCAGACCGTCGTCGGTGTGACGTTCGGCGAGTTCTACGTCGGAGTGGCCGGCGTTCTGCTGGCCCACGCGGTCAAGGCGAGCGCCTCCTCCGACGCCGGACTGGTCATCGGCATCATCCAGTCCACGTCCGGCACCCTGGGCGTGCTGATCCTGGTGGCTTCGATCCTGAAGATCAACGATTGGAACCTCTATCCCTCGTCGCTCGGCCTGGTGAACGCGGCGCAGGGCCTGTTCGGCAAGAACCTCAACCGGGCCGTGGCCGCGGTCGCCCTCGGACTGATCGGGTCGGTGCTGTCCGCCCTGAGCTTCGCCGACCATTTCCAGGCCTACTTGGTCGAGCTGGGCATCCTCTTCCCGCCGATCGCCGGGATCATGGTCGCCGACTACTTCGTCCTGCGGACATGGCGGGCCGAGCTGGACGAGTCCCGGGCCCGGAACGCGCTTCCGACGACAGTTCCCGACTGGGTGCCGGCCGGACTCGTCGCCTGGGCGGTGGCATACGCGTTCGGCAAGTACTCGTCGGAGAATCCCGAGTTCCTGGCCGCGATCAACGTCCCGGCCGTCTCGTCGCTCCTGGTCGCCTTCGCGCTGCACATCGGTCTCGGGAAGCTCGGCCTGGCCCGGGGCATCCGCATCCGTCCGACCGAGAAGGGCTGACAGTTCATGCACATCGGCATCGACGTGGGCGGCACCAACACCGACGCCGTCCTGATGGACGGGCGCACGGTCCGCGCCGCGACCAAGCAGGCGACCTCGCCGGACGTGACCGCGGGCGTGGTCGAGGCGCTCCGGGTCCTGCTGGCAGGCAGCGGGGTCGGCACCGACGACATCGCCGCGGTGGCCATCGGCACCACGCACTTCACCAACGCGGTGATCGAACGGCGGGGGCTCGCGCCGACGGCGGCGATCCGGCTGGGCATGCCGGCCGCCGCCGGCGTGCCGCCGATGGCCGGCTGGCCCAAGGATCTCAGGATGGCCCTGGGCGACCGCGCCTACATGTGCCGCGGCGGACACGAGTTCGACGGACGGCGGATCTCCGACCTCGAGCCCGACGAACTGAAGCGGATTGCGCAGGACCTGGCCTCGAACGACATCACCTCGGTCGCGGTGACCTCGGTGTTCTCACCGGCGACGGCGGAGATGGAGTTGGAGGCGGCGCAGATCCTGACCTCGGAACTGCCGCAGCTCCGGGTCTCGTTGTCGCACGAGATCGGCCGGCTCGGGCTCCTCGAACGGGAGAACGCCACGATCATCAACGCGGCGCTGCTCTCGATCGCCGACCGGGTGACCTCGGCGTTCCAGCAGGCGCTCGCGTCCACTTCCATCGACTCGCTGCTGTACCTGTCCCAGAACGACGGCACCTTGATGGACGTCGACTTCGTCCGCCGCTACCCGGTCGCGACCTTCGCGGCCGGCCCGACCAACTCGATGCGCGGCGCGGCGCTCCTCACCGGCCTGAAGGACTGCATCGTCGTCGACGTCGGGGGCACCACGACCGATGTCGGCGCGGTGACCCGGGGTTTCCCGCGGCCCGCCACGACGGCTGTCGACATCGGCGGGGTCCGGACCAACTTCCGGATGCCCGACGTCGTGTCGATCGGGATCGGCGGCGGCAGCGTCGTGTCGTTCGATCCCACCGTGGCGGTCGGACCGGAGAGCGTCGGCTATCGGCTGCGTGAAGAGTCCCGGGTCTTCGGCGGGCGTTCGCTGACGGCGACCGACATCGCGGTGGCCGGAGGACTGGCCGATCTCGGTGACCCCGAGGCCGTGGCCGACCTGGATCCCCGGCAGGTCTCGGCGGCGCTCGCGCAGGTGAGCCGGAGAGTCGGCGATCTCGCGAACACCATGCGTACGACGCCGGAGCCGGTGCCGCTGGTCCTGGTCGGCGGCGGCAGCATCCTGCTCCTGGACGAGGTTCCCGGATTCGAGACGGTCATCCGTCCCGATGACTACGCCGTGGCCAACGCCATCGGCGCCGCCATCGCTCAGGTCAGCGGCGAGGTCGACCACATCTACGCCGGAGACACGAAGGACCGGACCTCGATGTTGCGCGAGGCGCAGGACGAGGCGGTCGCACGCGCCGTCACGGCCGGCGCGGACCCGGCCACCGTGGCGGTCGTGGAGGTCGACGAACTTCCGATCGCCTATCTGCCCGGTGACGCGGTCCGGGTGCGGGTGAAGGCCGTAGGAGATCTGATGCTGGACGGAGGACGCAGGTGGAGTTGATCGAAGCGGCAGACGTAACGGTGATCGCCCGTGGCGCCGCGATCCTGGGGGCCGGTGGTGGTGGCGACCCCTGGCTGGGATCGCTGATGGCTCAGCACGCGATCGAGCGCCATGGTCCGGTGCGGCTCGTACCTCCCGGCGAGCTTCAGGACGACGCGTTCGTTCTGCCGGTCGCGCTGATGGGCGCGCCGACGGTGATCGTGGAGAAGGCGCCGGCCGGGGACGAGTTCCGGCGCGCGTTCGCGAGCTTGGAGCAGTACCGCGGCCGCGCCGTCTCCCACGTCGGATGCCTCGAGGTCGGCGGCCTGAACTCGATGGTCCCGATCGTCAGCGCGGCGATGACCGGGCTGCCCCTGGTCGATGCCGACGGCATGGGACGAGCCTTTCCGGAGCTGCAGATGGTTCTGCTGACGGTCGACGGGATCTCGTGCTCGCCGATGGCGCTGGCCGACGAGAAGGGCAACGCCCTGCTGTTGACAGCCGTGGACAACGAGTGGGCCGAGCGGATCGCCAGGTCGGCGACGGTCGAGATGGGCTGCTCGGCGACGATCGCCCTCTATCCGCTGAATGGCAGGGAAGCGCGCGAATCGCTGGTCCCGCACACGCTGACACTTGCCCGGGACCTCGGCCTGCTGGTCGAGCAGACCAGAGCGGCACACGAGGACGCGGCCGAGGCCGTCGCGGCTCACGCCCGCGGTCGAGTGCTCGCACGAGGGACAGTGGTCGATGTCCAGCGGCGTACTGTCGCAGGCTTCGCGCGGGGGTCGGCGATCATCGAGGGGTTCGACGAGTGGGCCGGCAGCCGGCTCGAGCTGGACTTCCAGAACGAGCATCTGGTGGCCCGCCTGGATGGGGAGCTGGTCGCGAGTGTGCCCGACCTCATCTGTGTGCTCGATGCGGAGAACGGCGAACCGCTCACCACCGAGTCGCTGCGGTTCGGCTACCGCGTCGCCGTACTCGCCCTTCCCTGTCACGAGCGTTGGCGCACCGCGGCGGCGTTGGAGCTGGTCGGGCCGAGAAAGTTCGGGTACGACCACGACTACCGGCCGGTGGCGCCATGACGGCCCAGCGGGCCCGGCTGTCCTTCGACATGGTCCAGGCCGGCGGTCATGATCGCACCTGGGTCGCCTGCGCTGTCGCGGAGATCATGGCGGACCAGAATCGGTCCGCGGACACCCATCTGATCAAGCTGCCGGTGGCCGGCGGGGTGGACCTGTACCTCAAGGACGAGTCCACCCATCCGACCGGAAGCCTCAAGCATCGGCTGGCCCGCTCGTTGCTGCTGTATCACCTGTGCGCCGGGGCCATCGGTCCCGGTACGACGGTGGTCGAGGCGTCGAGTGGCTCGACAGCTGTCAGCGAAGCCCACTTCGCACGCCTGATCGGTGTTCCGTTCGTGGCCGTCATGACCCGGGGGACCAGTTCGTCCAAGGTCCGGCTGATCGAGGCGCAGGGTGGTACGTGCCGCTTCGTCGATCGGGCCGAGCAGGTGTACGACGAGGCGGCTCGTCTCGCGAACGAGTGCGGCGGACTCTACGTCGACCAGTTCACGTACGCCGAGAGAGCCACCGATTGGCGCGGCAACAACAACATCGCCGAGTCGATCTTCGAGCAATTGAGCCTCGAGAGGCATCCGGAGCCGCACTGGATCGTGGTCGGCGCCGGCACCGGTGGCACCTCGGCCACGATCGGGCGGTACCTCCGGTACCGGGGCGCGTCCACTCGGCTGGCGGTGGTGGATCCCGAGGGATCGGTCTTCTTCGACCGGTACGCCGGAATCGGCGGCGCCTCGGCCGCCGGATCGCGGATCGAGGGCATCGGGCGACCGCGGATGGAGCCCAGCTTCCTGCCGGCGGTCGTCGATCGGATGATGCGGATTCCCGACCCCGCGTCGATCGCCGCGATGCGGATGCTCACCGAGGAACTCGGCCTGAACGTCGGACCATCGACCGGCACCAACTTCTGTGGCGCCCTCGCGCTGGCGTCGGAACTGCGAGCCGCGGGTGAGACGGGCAGCATCGTCAGCCTCATCTGCGACAGCAGCGATCGCTACACCGCTACCTATCTCGACCCCGACTGGCTGCGCGGGCAAGGCTGGGACATCCGGCCGTACGAGTCGATGCTCGCGCAAGCCTGGAGCGACGGGTTCGGTGCTACGGGGAGTCCTCACCCGACGGCCGCCAGCTGTCTGGCCGGTACCGAGGACGTGCAGGAACACTCGACGAAGGAGACCACACATGTCGGCGGATGAGCTTCAGCGCTGGAAGCAATGGTGCGCGGATCGGACCCGGTCGGTGACCTCGACCCCGGGGAATCTGACCCTCGTCTCCTATCAGGCGCTCGGCGACCAGTGGGCGCCGATCGAGGGTGCGGTCGAGGCGTCGGCGCGGGTGGCTGACGGCGAGGGGATCTGGTTGCGTACGCCGGAGGGCTACGGCGTGACGGTGGACGGCGAGCCGGTTGCGGGGGAGGTCTTCGTCGGGCGGCTGCGGGCCGGCACCGGCCCCGTGGTTCGCCGGGAGCACTTCGCGTACGAGGTTTTCAGCCTCGACGGGTCCGATTACGAGCTGCGGGTGTACGACGAGTATTCCGATGCCTTGGACAACTTCGGCGGCATCGAGGTGTACGACTATGCCCCGGAGTTTCTGCTGACGGGGGAGTTCCACGCCTACGGCGCGACGGACGCGGTGCCGTGGGCCTTCACCCGCTCGGTCGACACCGGTCATGTCAAGCAGGTGCCGGGAACGGTCATGGTGAGCATCAGCGGCGTCCGCCACGAGCTGGTCGCGTTCCTCGACGGCTCGGAGCTGGTGATCGTGTTCGCCGACGCGACCACCGGCGCGGAGTCCTACGCACCGGGCCGGTTCCTCCGCACTCAGGTCACCGGTGATCGATCGAGTGTCTCGGTCGACTTCAATCGTGCCTTCATTCCTCCCTGCGGCTTCTCCGACTTCTACAGCTGCCCCATCCCACCGCCGCAGAACAAGCTGGCCCTGGCAGTCCGCGCCGGCGAACGCCGCGTCTGCTGGCAGAGGCCGAGGTACTGAGATGACGACCGAAGTCCGCGAGGTCATCATCATCGGCTCCGGGCCGGCCGGTTACACCGCGGCGCTGTACGCCGCTCGCGCGAACCTCCGGCCGCTGGTGTTCGAAGGATCCGTCACCGCCGGCGGAGCGCTGATGAACACCACGGAGGTGGAGAACTTTCCCGGTTTCCGCGACGGCATCGTGGGGCCGAAGCTGATGGACGAGCTGCGCGCCCAGGCGCAGCGGTTCGGCGCCGAACTGGTGGCGGACGATGTGACCGATGTCGAGTTGACCGGCGACCTGAAGGTCGTCACGACCGCCACCGACACGTCTCAGGCGCTGTCGGTGATCCTCGCGACCGGCTCGGGCTACCGCAGGATCGGGCTCCCCGGCGAGGCGGAGTTGTCCGGTCGCGGGGTGTCCTGGTGCGCGACGTGTGACGGGTTCTTCTTCCGCGACCAGGAGATCGCTGTCGTCGGCGGGGGAGACTCAGCGGTCGAGGAGGCGACGTTCCTGACCAGGTTCGCTCGCAAGGTCTACCTGATTCACCGGCGCGATGAGTTGCGTGCCTCCAAGATCATGCAGGCACGGGCCTTCGCCGATCCGAAGCTGGAACTGATCTGGAACGCCGAGCTCGTAGAGATCCGCGGCCGAGACAGACTGGAAGGCGTGATGCTGGGTGACACCGAGACCGGCGAGACCCGGCCGCTGGACGTCAGTGGGCTGTTCATTGCCATCGGCCACGATCCGCGCTCGGAGCTGTTGACGGGCCAGGTCGAGCTGGACGAGGAGAACTACGTACAGGTCACTCACCCGACCACCCACACCAACCTGGACGGCGTCTTCGCGTGCGGGGATCTGGTCGATCGCCGTTACCGCCAGGCAGTGACGGCCGCCGGCACAGGGTGTGCCGCTGCCCTGGATGTGGAGCGCTACCTCGCGGCGTCGCAGCAACGAGCCGAGAACCCGAGGAGCGTCCAATGATTCCTGTCACCGATGCCGAGTTCAGTACGCGGGTCCTGCAGGCCCGCAAGCCGGTCCTCGTGGACTTCTGGGCGCAGTGGTGCGGCCCGTGCCGCAAACTGGCACCACTTCTCGAGGAGATCGCCGCGGAGTACGCCGGGACGCTCGAGGTTCTCTCGATGAACATCGAGGAGAACCCGGCCACCGCGGACGCCTACGCGGTCAGCAGTGTGCCGACCATTCACGTGTTCAGGGACGGTGAGGTGCTGAAGAGTTTGCACGGTGTGAGCTCGAAGAACGCCTTGCTGCAGGAGCTGAACGAGTTGCTCTCCTGATCGACCGGCGCCGGACGATCTCGACTTTCATTCGCGGTCCGCCGGGTCGGGTTTGGACGCCTCGCTCTGGGGACCGATGACCTGATGCTCCGCGCGGGTCGCGTGAACTTTCACGCCGACCAGCGAGGCGACAAGGGTCACGATCAGGACGCCGGCGATCACACTCAAGGACAGACCGGTGCTGATCTGGGCAACCTCGACTGGCCGTCCATCGTTGAGTAGCGGCAGGTTGTTCTCGTGCAGCGCGTGCAGGATGAGCTTGACGCCGATGAAGCCCAGGATGCCGGCCAGGCCGTAGGACAGGTAGATGAGACGGTCGAGGAGGCCGTCGATGAGGAAGTACAGCTGCCGTAGCCCCAGCAGGGAGAACGCGGTGGCGGTGAATACGATGAACACGCTCTGGGTCAGACCGAAGATCGCCGGAATGGAGTCCAGCGCGAACAGCACGTCCGTTCCGCCGATGGCGACCATGACCAGCAGCATCGGCGTCATCACTCGGCGGCCCTGGACGCTGGTGAACAGCTTGTCGCCGTCGTAGGTCTCCGAGGTCCGCAAGAACTTCTTGGCGAGGCGGACCGTGACGTTGTCCGCGGAGCGGCCGTTCGCATCGTCGGACTTGAGCAGCCGGCCGGCGGTGACGAGCAGGATCAGCCCGAAGACGTAGAACACGAAGGCGTAGGAGTTGACCAGCGCGGCGCCCAGAAGGATGAAGCCAGTCCGCGCGACCAGCGAGAACGTGATTCCGAACAGGAGCGCCTTCTGCTGGTCGGGACGGGGCACCTTGAAGCTGGCCATGATGATGAGGAACACGAAGAGGTTGTCGACCGACAACGCCTTCTCGGTGAGGTAGCTGGCGAAGTACTCGCTGCCCATCCCGGCGCCGCCGAAGAGCCAGACGCCGGCCCCGAACACGACGGCGATACCCACATAGAAGGCCGACCAGCCGGCGGCCTCGCCGAGGGTGGGAGTGTGCGCCGTGCGCACGTGGAAGAAGAAGTCGAACAGCAGCAGGGCGACGATGGCGGTGATCGTCAGTACCCAGACAAGGCGGGGGACATCCATCACACGTCGGCCGCCGGCATCGGCGCGTCGTGGTGGTGGTAGCGGGCCAGTTGCTCAGCGGTCACGCGCTTGAGTGCGGCGGCAGGGAAGGGGGCGAGCAGTTGCCACCCGAGTTCCAGCGTGTCGGTCAAGCTGCGCCGCCGCGGGCCTTGGTCGAGGTAGCTGCCTTCGAATGCCTCGGCGAACTCGAGATAGCGACGGTCGTCTGCGGGCAGGCCGCTCTCGCCGACGATCGACATCAGGCGGCGGACCTCTCGGCCGCGCGCGTAGCAAGCGTAGAGCTGGTCGGCCAGGCCGCGATGGTCGTCGCGCGTTTTCCCGGCGCCGATGCCTGCGTTCATCAGGCGTGACAGTGACGGCAGTACGTCGATCGGCGGGTCGATCCCTTGGCGGTCGAGGTCGCGGGCCAGCACGATCTGGCCTTCGGTGATGTAGCCGGTGAGGTCGGGGATCGGGTGGGTGATGTCGTCGTCGGGCATGGTGAGGATCATCAACTGGGTCAGCGACCCGGTGCCGCCGCGGACCCGGCCGGCCCGCTCGTACAGTGATGCCAGGTCGGTGTACATGTAGCCGGGGTAGCCGCGGCGACCGGGCATCTCTTCCCGTGCCGCGGAGATCTCTCGCAGCGCTTCGCAGTAGGCGGTCATGTCGGTCATCACGACCAGGACGTGCCGGTGCTGCTCGAAGGCCAGGTATTCGGCCATGGTCAACGCGACCCGTGGGGTCAGGAGCCGCTCGATGGTGGGGTCGTCGGCCAGGTTGAGCAGCAAGACGCTGCGGGCGGCGGCGCCTCCGGTGAGGAACTCGGCGCGGAAGAACTCGGCTTCTCGGCGGGTGACGCCCATGGCGGCGAAGATGACGACGACTTCGGTGTCGTCGCCGGGCACCCGTGCCTGGGCCGCGATCCGTGCCGCGAGGCTGTTCGCGGGGAGCCCGGCGCCGGAGAAGATCGGCAGTTTCTGGCCGCGCACCAGCGTTGTCAGTCCGTCGATCGAGGACACCCCCGTTTCGATGAACTGGTCCGGGTGCGCGCGGGTGATCGGGTTGAGTGGCAGGCCGTTGACGTGGCGGTAGGTGTCCGGCACGGGGTCCGGGCCGCCGTCGCGGGGCCGTCCGGCGCCGTCGAGGACCCGTCCGAAGTAGTCGGCGCCCACCCCGGTGGCGGCGGCGCGGCCGCGGGTAAGGACAGAGGTTTCGTGGCGGCCGATGCCGACGGTTCCGCCGAAGACCTGAACGACGGCCAGGGAGCCGTCGAGCTCGAGCACCTGACCTTCGCGGATCGGCCCGCCGCCGCTGTCGATCTCGACCAGTTCGCCGTACCCGACGCCTTCCATGCCTGCGACGAGGAGCAGCGGCCCGGCGACCCTGGTCACCCCGCGGTGTCCGATGGTGAAGGGGGAGTGGGCCGCGGCGGTGGTCATAGCGAGCTCATTTCTTCGGCGATCCGCTGGGTCAGAGCGGTGGCGGGTTCGTCGACGTTGTCCAGCGGCCAGCGGCGCATCCGGCCGAGGTCGGCCAGCACGGTTGCGCTGGTGATGGCGGTGATGGCGGTGCCGCGCTGCAGTGCGGCGCTCATCGCGGCACCGGCGGCGTGCACGACGCGGAGCATGGCCAGCAGCCGGGCGGGCGGGCAGGACGCGTCGAGGTCGTCGAACGAGGACTGCTGAAGCAGGTCCTCCCGCAGAGCTTGACCAACGCGCAGAGTGATTCTCTGCTCCGCGGCCAGCGCTTCGACGCCGAGCAGCGACACCACTTCTTGCAGGTCTCCTTCATCTTGCAGGGTCGCCGCGGCCCAGTGCCGCAGCTGTGACCAGTCGTCTGCCACCTCGCGGTCGAACCATTCGTCCAGGCCGTACTGGGAGAAGCTGCGCAGCCAGTTCACGGCGGGGAAGTGCCGCTGCCGCGACAGGGCGGTGTCGAGGGCCCAGAAAGAGCCGGCGAGCCGCAGGCTGTTTTGGGTGATGGGTTCGGAGAAGTCACCACCGGCCGGTGAGACGGCGCCGACGATCGTCACCGATCCGGTGCGCTGCGGTGTGCCGAGGCACTGAACGGCGCCGGCGCGTTCGTAGAAGCCGGCCAACCGGGATGCCAGGTAGGCGGGGTAGCCGTCCTCGGCCGGCATCTCCTCCAGCCGGCTCGACACCTCCCGCAGTGCTTCACCCCAGCGGCTGGTCGAGTCGGCCATCATGGCGACGTCGTAGCCCTGGTCGCGGTAGTACTCGGCGATGGTGATGCCGGTGTAGATGCTGGCCTCGCGGGCTGCGACCGGCATGTTGGACGTGTTCGCGATCAACACGGTGCGGTCCATCAGCGGTGCACCGGTGCGCGGATCGGTCAGCCGCGGGAACTGTTCGAGCACCTCGGTCAGTTCGTTGCCGCGCTCGCCGCAGCCGACATAGACGACGACGTCGGCCGTCGAGAACTTCGCCAGGGCCTGTTCCAGCACGGTTTTGCCGGTGCCGAACCCGCCCGGGATGATGGCGCTGCCACCGCGGGCGACGGGGAACAGCAGGTCGAGGATCCGCTGGCCGGTGATCAACGGCACGGTGAGCGGCAGCCGGTTCGCGACCGGGCGGGCGTGGCGCAGCGGCCACCGGCGCATCATCGGCAGCGGATGACCGTCGATGTCGACGACGGCATCGAGAACGGTGGCGGGACCGGCGTGGATCGCTGTGACGATGCCCGACAGGTCGGCCGGCACCAGGACCCGGTGTTCGATGGCGTGTCCTTCCGGCGCCGATCCGAGCAGATCACCGGGCCCCACCCGGTCACCGACCTCGACGGCAGGCCGGAAGTGCCAGCGTCGGCCGCGGTCGAGGCGGGGTGGCTCGGCGCCCCGGGCGATGTACAGGTTTCCGTCCGTGCTCAGAGTCTCCAGCGGCCGTTGGGTGCCGTCGAGGATGCCGCCGAGCAGCCCCGGCCCCAGTTCGGCGTACAAGGGCTCTCCGGTTGCCTCGACCGGTTCTCCGACCTGCAGGCCGGTGGTATCTTCGAACACCTGCATCACCACCAGGTCGCCGTCGATCTTGATGACCTCACCCAGGAGCCGTTCGGTGCCGACCCGCACCACGTCGAACAGGCGGGTGTGCGGCAGGTCGGTCGCACTGACCACCGGACCAGAGATCTTGACCACCCGGCCGATGTCGGTGGCAACCTGCCGGGCCGGTGCGGAGCCTCGCCGCGGCGCCGGCCCGGTGGAGTGTTCAGTTCTGGTCATGGCGTACCTCCGCTGGGCGTGAAGGTGATCTGGTAGCCGATCGCGCGGGCCAGTAGGTCGCGCAGCGCGGCGTCCCTGGCCGCGGAGACCTCGCCGTCCTCGTCGGGGAGACTGAGGATGAGTGGCGAGGCCTGCCTGGTCCAGGCCGCACGGGTCACCAGGGGGACCTGTGACCACAGCGATCCGTCGACGGCGATGACGCCGGCCCCGCCGTCCTCGATCGCCTGATCGACCGCGGCAACGGTCTGGTCGGCGTCGACAGCGGTGATGGTGCGTGCGCCGCCGAGACGAAACCCCGTCGCCGTGGCCGGTGTGGCAACAACCAGCGCATCGGTCATCGGCCGCGGTTCGCTTCCCGGACCCGGAGTCATCGCAGCAACAGATCTCGTGTGTCGTAGGCATGGACTGCGCCGGCGAGCAGCAATCGGACGGTGCGTGCCTCGCATTCGGCGGCGAGGACGTAGCCGACGGGCACGTCCGCGCCGAGCGGGTCGCCGCGTCGGAGGTCTCGCAGGGCCTGGCGCCACAGTGCTACCCGCAGGTTCCATTCGAGAGCGGGCAGGTCCCCGTCGCGGGAATGCCGGTCGAGGGCTCGCCGCCAGCTGGGGCGCTCGGCCACCACCGGCGACAGGTCGCCCCGGCGTGCGGCCAGCAACGCGGGCTCGCCGACCAGGCCGGGCGGAAGGAGCCGCGGTGCCTCGGCCGTCGAGCCGCGCAGCACCGCGAGCAGATTGGCGATGTCGCATTCCGTGTGGATCAGCGCCAGGACGGGCCGAGCGGGGCGGTCGACCTGTTCGAGCCGGGTGGTCCAGCCGCCGATCGCGGCCGCAGCGACCGTGGTCTCGAACTCGTCGGGGTCTCCGTTCAGCTCGTAGCGCCCCCATGCCGTCGGCAGCGCCTGAGAGGTCAGGGGATCCGGCAGCCGGTGAGCGGACAACCGCAGTACCGCCGTGGCGCCGTCATTGGCCGCCGCGACGTCGGCCGCGGCCCGCTGGTCGAGGGCACCGACGCCCATCACGGCAGCGACCCGGTCGGCGGCGGGCTGCCGTGTGCGTGCGCCGCGCAGCAGCGCGAGAGTGTCGTGCAAGTCGTGGCGGGCCAGCAGCACCGCCACCACGCTGCCGGCGGTGCCGCCGTAGAGTCCCCGTACTCCGCGCAGCAGGTCTCGTAGGCGGCGGCCGACGGCGTCGAGGACGCGCCGGTCGTCCAGGTCGCGACTCAGGTACGGGCGGTAGATCGACGCGGTCAGGCGTTGGCCGGCCGCTTGGGGGGACAGACCGGCGAGCTGGGCGTAGTCGAAGGCGTCGAGCAGGCCGGGTAGCCGCGCCCGCAGCCGGGTGTTGCCGGCGACGAAGTCGGCGCGGGCGGTCATGACCCTTGTTCCCAGGAACGGCTCAGGTCGGCCCGGATCCCCGGCCACAGGTTGGCCAGCCTGGTGGCGTAGGTGTTGTCGATGTAGCGGCCCTGGTCGTCCTCGGCGATGACGCCGCTGGTCCCGAGGTCGGTGACCAGGTGCGTCGCCACGCCTGGCTGCAGTGCCATCGCGTCGGCTGGGTGGACGCGCAGTGTCGAGGCGTGCGGCAGCGCGGCGAGTGCCTCGTCGGCACAGGCCATCGCGGCCTTTGCGCCTTCCGGACTGCCCGGCAGCGCAAGCAATCGCTGGTGAACCCGTCCGAGGACCTCGGCGAGCGCGTCGTCCCTTGCGGTCCGGACCGCCCGTCGGGCGCCCGAGCGCGCCGCGATCAACAGGCTCTGCGCCTCCTGGCGGGCGCTGGTCTCGGCCGCCGCAACAGCGTCCGCCTGGATTCTCGTGCCTCGTTCACGAGCGTCGGAGAGGATCTGGGCTGCCTGCCGGCGTCTGGCCTGTTGGGCCTTCTGGTGGTCTGCTGCTCCCTCCTCCTCGAGTGCGGTCAGCAAATCGCGCAGCGCCATCACTTGCCGCCGAGCAGCAAGATGATCATCGCGGCGACGGCGAACCCGAGGATGACCAGCGTCTCCGGGATGGCCACGAGCAGGATCGCGCGGCCGGTCAGCTCAGGTTTCTCCGCTACGGCGCCCATCGCCGCGGCTCCGATCCGCGCCTGGGCGTAGCCGGTGGCCAAGGCGGACAGACCGACAGCGAGGCCGGCGGCTAGAGCGATCAGTCCGAGTTCCATGATGTGTGTCCTTTCAGACGGGTGATCCGGCCGGGAACCGGCTCGGGGATACAGCTGCGGGGAGTGCGTCCGAGTTGCGAGACTCCGGGCCGTCGGCAACAGAACCGCCCAGCGGCGCGAAAAGCCGGCCACCGCCCTCGTGGAACTGTCCGAAGAACTCGACGTAGTGCAGCCGGAGCGCCTGGATGGTCGGGCTGAAGGCCGCCAGGGCAAGGTTCAGCGCGTGGAACAAGGTGGCGACGAGGATCCCGAGCAGCAGCGGTCCCCGGGCGCCGAGTTGGTTGGCGACCTCCGCCAGGTAGGTCGAGGCGAGTCCGACCGCCGCGAGCCGCAGGTAGGACAAGACGTTGCCGAGGGCGCCGAGCAGATCGAGCGGGCCGAGCAGCAGCCCGAGCGCGCCCTGAGAGACGCAGGCCACGACCACACCGACGACGAGCGCGGCCACCGCGGGAGTCAGTAGTGTGTCTGGGAATCCCGCGGCGGTGACACCGGCGAGCCCGAACAGTCCGGCCAGGACGAGAAGTGTCCCGGCCTTCGAGGCGAGGTGCCGGCGATGATGTGCGCGGGCGGCTGTCCACACGCCCAGCAGCAGTCCGAGCACGATGTGGACAAGGCCGATGGCCAAGGAGAACAACAGCAGCGGCTGGAGCGCGGTCGGGCCGCCGCGGTAGAACCAGAGCGCCGGCATCCCGAGGCTGTGGCCCAGGCTGCCCAACGCCTCGCCGTACAAAACACCGAACAGGACCGTCCAACCGCCGCCGAGCGTGAGTACCCTGCCGGCCTCACCGAGGGTGCTGTCCTTCGGCCGGCGCGATCTGAGCCACCACGCGGCGGCCAGCAGCAGGGCTCCGTAGACTACGTCGCCGACCATCACGCCGAAGAAGATCGGCAGCACCAGCGCCATCAGCCCGGTCGGGTCCAGTCCGTCGCGCGACGGCCAGGACAAGAACCCGACGAGCTGCTGGAACGGCCACCAGCCGGGCCGGTTCCGCAGCAGCACCGGTTGATCCTCGGCCCCTGCCTCGGGAAGCTGCTGTACGGCGACAGCCGACCCCAGCCGGTGCACGAGTGCCTGCTCGACCCGCGCGATCTGCTGGGTGGGAACCCAGAGTCTGACAAAGAACGTGCGCGAGGACAGGTCCGCTTGTGTGGCCGCGACTCCTCGTTCCGCGCGGGCCCGCAGCGCGGCAGCGGTCACGTGGAGCGCACCCGCGAAAGGTTCGACCGTCGCGGCCAGCTGGGCGCGAACGTGGTCGCGGTCAGCGGGCAGTGCGGCGAGTCGTTCGCGCATTGCCACGACGGTCACGCGCAGCGACTTGCCGGCGTAGGCGTCGGGGACGCCGACCTCGACGATGCGCTCGGTGCCGAGGAGGGTGTTGACGTCAGGCAGGTTGGTGCGCCGTAGCACGAGCAGGCAGCCGACCGGGCCGCCGCGCACGGCCGCGGAGGTGACCAGCAAGTGCCCGCGTCCGAGCAGCTCGCCGAGTTGGCGAGTCAGCTCGGGGACGATCCGCAGGTCGGGGTCGTCGAGGATCAGCACCATGCTGGCCAGGCCGAGGTTGGCCAGCTGCCGGTCGTTCAACTGTCCTAGTTCCGGCACGAGGGGCTGCAGCGCGTCCAGGGCGTCGATGGAGCGGGGCAGTGTTTCAGCCTCGCCGCGCAGTTCTTCGTCGGCCGCCAGCAGCTTCGCAACCTGTGGTTCGAGGTGGTCGAGGGTTGCCTGGAGGGCGGCATCGCTCAGCACCGTGCCGGTTGCCGGCTGCTCGGTCAGCGCGCACAGCGCGTCGGTTCGGGCGATGAGATCAGCCAAGCCGGGTGGGGTGTCACCGGGGTCGACGATGGTCACGACTTCTGCCAGCCGCAGTTCCTGCAGGGCGGCCAGCGCATCATCCAGCCTGGGTCTGAGGCCGACGACCTCGAGCTGGGTGAGGGGGACCATCATGGCCGGCTTGCCTCGTCCCACGACGACTCGGGCGACTGCGGCAGAACTGCGGAGACAACAGAGTCGACGTCCTGGTCGCGGCGCCCGGCGGCGACGGCACTCAGGTGGGCCGCCCTGGCGATACCGGCGCCGGTCAGCCGGGCGGCCTCGGCGCGGGCGACGGACAGGATCGCGGCCGCTCGTTGCCGCGCCACCTCCGCCGCCTGCGCTTCGGCCTCGGCGATGAGGTGATCCGCCCGCACTCGAGCCAGTGCCACCTCATCGCGGGCTTGGTCCGCCGCGGTCAGCCGAGCGGCGATCGAGTCTTCGAGCTCCCGCACCAGCTCGTGCGGCGTCGCAGGCTCCATCGTCTCGCTGTCGTCGTGCGTGCGGCTCATGCGGCGCTCCGGGTGTAGTCGGGTCCGCCACCGGCGGTGTCACGGGACGCTCGGCGGGCGCGGGCGCGCCGGAGCCGGGCGTGCTCCTCGCGTTCACGCTCGTCGAGCGTCAGCGCGATCCGGCGCGCCTCGTCGTGCAACTGGGGGAGCACGATGTTGTCCAGGGCATTGACCTGCTTCGTGGTTCGCGCGATCTCCGTGGCCAGCCGGCGGACGCTCAGTTCCAGCGCACACAGGTCCAGCAGCCACTCCAACTGCTGCTCGTAGGCCTGGGCGACGGTGTCGAGGTGCGGTGAGACCAAGGCCGGCGCCCAGCCGCGGGTGGCCGGGTTACGCAGTACCGGATCGTGGCGCAGGTCGAACAGCCGGACACCGGCCACAGTCCGAGACCGAAGATCCACACCGATACCGGTCGGGGCCACCAGCGCACCGGATCGCAGCGCCTCGGGTCCGCAGACCGCAGTGGCCTCGTCGAGGCGCTGCCGAGCCTCCACCGCGAGGGCCCGGAGTCTTTCCAGTCCGTTCAGGAGTTCACCCTCGTGGTACCGGAACTCCCGCACCAGCGCCGTTCTCTTGTCCTTGAGCAGGTCGCGGCCCTGGGCGACGAAGACCGCCCGGCGTCTACGGTCGAGCAGCTCACTTCGGGTGGCGACGATGGATTGCATGGCACACTCCGGGATGCTTGATCTGGTATCTCTGACATTGCCGCTGCCCACCGTCGGAAGGTAGTGACGCCGTCGGCGACCTTCGCCACGCGCTGGTTGCCGGGGTCAGGCAATGCCGCGACCAGACCCGACGACCGGTGAGCTGCTGCCTGTTGCGCGGAGCAACAATCGTTCGCGGTCGGGTACCGGTGGTCACCCTGGCGTGTCATCGCCGCCGCCGAACGTCGAGTCTGCGTGCCGTTGGCCGGCCGGGTAGGACGCCATGGCTAGCCTTGGTATCGCCTCGTCCAGCTCTCCGCAGCCGGCCAACTGCTGTAGCGCGCGCACGGCGATCGATTCCGCGTCGACGCCGGAGTGCCGGCGTAACGCGGTCCGGGTGTCGGAGCGCCCGAAGCCGTCGGTGCCGAGCGACGCCCACGGCCCCGGGACGAATTGAGCGATCTGGTCCGGCACCGCTCGCATCCAATCCGAGACCGCCAGGACAGGGGCTCTGCTCAGACGCCTGGTGACGTAGGGGATTCGGGGTTCCTGGTCGGGGTGCGACAAGTTCCAGTCTTCGACGGCGAGGGCGTCGCGGCGCAGCTGGGTCCAGGACGTCACCGACCAGACGTCGGCCTGGATGCCCCAGTCGGTCCGCAGGAGACGTTGTGCCTCGAGCGCCCAGGGCATGGCGATGCCGGAGGCAAGGATCTGCGTCTTCGGTCCGGTTCCTTGGCCGGCGGGGGAGTAGCGGTGCATCCCGGCGAGGATTCCGGCGATGTCCACGTCGGCGGGCTCAGCGGGCTGTGCGATCGGCTCGTTGTAGAGGGTGAGGTAGTAGAAGACGTTCTGGTCCTCACCGGGGCGCGGTTCGCCGTACATACGCCGGAGCGCGTCGGCGGTGATGTGGCCGAGTTCGAAGGCATAGGCGGCGTCGTACGCGATGCAGGCGGGGTTGGTGGAGGCCAACAGCAACGAGTGGCCGTCCTGGTGTTGCAGGCCTTCGCCGTTGAGGGTGGTGCGACCGGCGGTGGCGCCGAGCAGGAAGCCTCGGGTCATCTGGTCGGCCGCGGCCCAGAACTGGTCGCCCGTGCGCTGGAAGCCGAACATCGAGTAGAAGATGTAGAGCGGGATCATCGGCTCGCCATGAGTGGCGTACGACGTACCGGCCGCCGTCCACGATGCCGCGGAGCCGGCCTCGGTGATGCCCTCGTGGAGAAGCACACCGCGGGTGTCTTCCTGGTAGCTCAACATCTGCTCGCGGTCCACCGACAAGTAGGTCTGTCCGTGCGGGGAGTAGATCTTCTTGGACGGGAACAGGGAATCGAGCCCGAAGGTGCGGGCCTCGTCGGGGATGATCGGCACGAATCGGTGACCCATCTGTGGATCCTTCATCAGGTCCTTGAGCAACCGGACGAACGCCATCGTGGTGGCGACCTCTTGCCGGCCCGACCCGCGGCGCGCCACGGCGTACGCCGACTCGCCGGGCAACGTGAGGGACGTACTGCGGACCGTGCGGGCGGGGAGGTAGCCGCCGAGGGCGCGGCGCCGCTCGTGCAGGTACTCCAGTTCCGGTGAGTCCTCCGGCGGCCGGTAGTACGGCGGCCTCACCGCGTCGAGGTCGTTGTCGGGGATCTCCAGGAACAGCCGGTCCCGGAAGCCCTTGAGGTCCTCCAGGCTCAGCTTCTTCATCTGGTGGGTGGAGTTGCGGCCTTCGAAATGGGATCCGAGAGTCCAGCCCTTGATGGTTTTGGCCAGGATCACCGTCGGCTGGCCGGTGTGTTCAGTGGCGGCCCGATAGGCCGCGTAGAGCTTGCGGTAGTCATGGCCGCCGCGCTTCAGATTCCAGATCTCGGCGTCGGACAGGTGCTGCACCATGGCGGCGGTGCGCGGGTCCCGGCCGAAGAAGTGCTCCCGGACAAACGCGCCGGACTCCGCCTTGTAGGTCTGGAAGTCGCCGTCGGGGGTGGTGTTCATCAGGTTCAGCAGTGCGCCGTCGGTGTCGGCGGCCAGCAGCGGGTCCCATTCCCGGCCCCAGATCACCTTGATGACGTTCCAGCCGGCGCCGCGGAAGTACGACTCCAGTTCCTGGATGATCTTGCCGTTGCCGCGGACCGGGCCGTCGAGGCGTTGCAGGTTGCAGTTGACGACGAAGGTGAGATTGTCCAGTTCTTCGCGGGCGGCGACACCGATCGCGCCGAGGGACTCCGGTTCGTCCATCTCGCCATCGCCGAGGAACGCCCAGACCCGCTGGGTGCTGGTGTCCTTGAGGCCGCGGTCATGCAGGTACCGGTTGAAGCGGGCCTGGTAGATCGCGTTGATCGGGCCCAGCCCCATCGACACGGTCGGGAACTCCCAGAAGTCCGGCATCAGCCGCGGATGCGGATACGAGGGCAGCCCGCCGCCGAGGCCTGCGTGGGAGAACTCCTGGCGGAACCCGTCGAGGTGGTCGGTGCTCAGCCGCCCTTCCAGGAACGCCCGCGCGTAGATGCCGGGGGAGGCGTGGCCCTGGAAGTAGATCTGGTCACCTCCACCGGCCGCGTCGTGGCCGCGGAAGAAGTGGTTGAACCCGACTTCGTACAGTGCGGCGGCGGAGGCGTAGGTGGAGATGTGGCCGCCTACGCCGATGCCTGGCCGCTGTGCGCGGTGCACCATGACGGCGGCGTTCCAGCGGTTGTATGCCCGGATGCGCCGCTCGATGTGCTCGTCTCCGGGGAAGTCGGGTTCGGCGTCGGGAGCGATCGTGTTCAGGTAGTCGGTGCTGCGCAGGTTCGACACACCGACGCGCCGGTCCCGTGCCCGCTGCAGCACACTGAGCATCAAGTACCGCGCCCGGTTCCGACCGGCGTGGTCCACCACCTGATCCAGCGATTCCAGCCACTCCTGGGTCTCTGAAGGGTCCAGGTCGAGTAGCTGACTGTGCAGGCCCAGGCTTGCCGGCAGGCCTTGCGGTGTGGACGTCATGACAGTTCCTTCAGCTCTGGTAGGCGATTCGTTGATGCCAGCTGGAGACGACGTCGGTGCGCAGGCAGGGCTTCGAGGGGCTTGGTCCGGCGGCGGTGGACGACGGCCACGGGGCAGGCGGCGTGCTGGAGAACGGCCTGGCTGACGGAGCCCAGGAGCATGCCGGCGAAACCGCCACGGCCATGTGAACCGACCACGACCATTCCGGCGTCGCCGGATGCGTCCACCAGCGCCTGGACCGGGTGGTCGTGTACCAGGTTCAGCTCGAGGTCGATGCCGGGGACGAGCGCTCGCTCACCCTCCATCACCTCGGCGAGCAGTTGCTGTTCGACCTGCTCGATGATCTCCGGGGGGACGCGCGGCGATGAATGCTGTCGCGTCGGCATCCAGGCATGGACGACGGTGACGCCGACGTGGCGACGCGCCGCCTGCTGGAGGGCGAACCGGATGGCGCCGGCCGAGACCTCCGACCCGTCGACGCCGACAACGATGCGGCCGGTCGATCCGGCGGGGAACGCCGTGCCGTCTCGGTGCGGGCGGACGACGATGACGGGGCACGGGGCATGCGCGGCGACCGCGGCGCTGACCGACCCCATCAGGAGTCCGCGGAAGCCGCCGAAGCCCCGGCTGCCCACGACCACCAGTTCGGCGTCCTGGGCTTGGCTCAGCAAGGTCGGCGCGGCACCGGCGACGAACAGCTCACCGGTGACCTTGATGTCGGGAGCAACGTGACGTGTGTAGTTCTCTGCCTCGGCGAGGATCCACTCCCCGGCCGACTGGAGTCCGTTGTCGATGTCCCCGACGGAGGCCAGGTCGAGCGCGTTGCCGATCATCGGCCAGACAAAGGTGTGAATGATGCGCAGCGGGCAACGTCTCGACGAGGCTTCCGCGGCGGCCCAGGCCAGCGCACCCTGAGCGGAGACCGAGCCGTCGACCCCGACCAGAACCGGACGGCGGTCGCGGTTGCCAACTGCAGTTGTCTTCATCATGTCGCCGCTCCGCTTCAGCTCTGGATACCTGCGGGCTCGACTGTGCCGTTCCGGCGGCTGCACGGGTACTGGCACGATCGGCCAACCTGTGACCGGTCTTATGGCCGACGCCCGGCAACGATGCTCTACTGGGACATCACCGCGCAGCTGCCTGGATCCCGCGTGAAGGGAGTGAGATGAGCGAATCCGGTGTGCCGCACTGGCCGGGTGCTGCCGATCCCGCGAACAGCGCGGATGAGGCCTGGCTGACCGCGATCGCGCAGGCCGCCGCCGGTGACTCCCAGGCGCCGCTGGAGCTGCTGGTCGAATACCTCACCCTCCTCGCCGATGCTGCCATCTCCGGGCGGCGGCCGGGCGAGCACGAACTGGCGATCGTGCGTGAGCTCGGGCGGCGTGCCGCCGAGCAGGGCATCCCAGCCGGAAGGGTCGTCGACCTGTACCTCTCCGCGGCCTGGCGGATGTGGCGCGACCTGCCCGACGTCGTGCCGTACCGCGACCGCGACACGGTCAGAGCCTCAGCCCAGGCAGTACTGCGGGCCGTCGGTGAAGCGATCGCCGTCCTCGTCGACAGCTACCAGGTCGCAACCCAGCAGCTGATCCGGCAGGAGGAAGCGCTGCGCCGGGAACTGGTCGACGACCTGCTTCGCGGCGACCCCGACGTCTCCCGGATGGTCGAGCGTGCTGAACCTTTCGGGCTTGACCTCGGCCGGCCCCACCAGGTGGCCCTCGCCGCCCCAGCCGATGGATTGACTGATGGCGACACGGCGGCGGGCATGCTGGAACGCTTCATCCTCGACCGCTTCGGCGACCGTGAAGTGCTGGTCGCCACCAAAGAAGGCCTCCTGGTGGTGCTGATCCCCGCGACCGCCCCGTCAGCGGCACCGCGCACCGTGACCAAGGGCGTGGGGGAACTGATCCACGACGCACTGGTCCGGCATCGGGCCGGGCGGGCGTGGCGCGTCTCGACCGGCCGTGCCTACCCCGGCTCCTACGGCATCGCCCGTTCGTACGAGGAGGCCCGGGAGGCGCTGACCCTGGCCGAGCGACTGCAGTTCGATACGCCCGTCGTCGACGCGCGCGACATGCTCGTGTACCGGGTTCTGGTCCGTGACCAGGCTGCCATCGTTGACCTCATCCAGGCCGTGCTCGTCCCGCTGACGCAAGCGCGCGGAGGTGCCGAGCCGCTGCTGAAGACCCTCGAGGCGTACTTCGCGACCGGCGAGGTGGCCACCGAGGCGGCCCGCCGTCTCAATGTCTCGGTCCGCACCGTCACCTACCGGCTGACCAAGATCAAGCAGCTCACCGGTCATGATCCGGGAGATCCAGCACAGCGGTTCGCCCTGCACATCGCCGTACTCGGTGCACGGCTGCTCGAGTGGCCCGCGCACGACCTTGCGACCGGCGCCGCAGCACACAGTTGAGTCACCATCCTGTGCGAGCTCTCGTTGCCGGGCGTCGGCGAACAGGGCTGTCGTAGGTCGCCGATCGTGGCCGTAGCTGTTCCGGCCGGAACGCGGCAGAGTCGTAGCTGCAGGAATAGCTTCGAGCTCGCCCCACGAACCGTCAGGAGGTTTTCGTGAACCCATCCTCCGCCGTCCGGTCAAGCCCACCAATCTCCGCAGAACCGGCTGATTCACGATGAGGATCTATCGTGCTTGCTGGTTGACCTTCTGCGGCGTCCTCGGTGTTCTCGGTATGGTCGTGGCGTCCAGTTGGTCGCTGGAGACGCTCATCTTGTTACTCATCTGCGCGGTCCTCACCGGCGGCGTCGTCGCGATGGTCGCTCTGGACCCTGACGACAGCAGTCGGCTTCCGCGGGACAAACGACGGATAGTTGCCACCAGCGCGGTCCTCAGCGGTGCGGGGACTGTGGCGTTCATCGGACTGGGCACGTTGCTCGGTGCTCCGACCGCGGTTCTGCTGCTCACGATCACGGCCGGCGGATCGCCCTGGGCGATCAGCCATGGTGTTCGCTGGCTCAGACAACGCGGCCACCTGCCCGAGTCGGAACCGCAGCCTGCTCGACCGGACCCTGGCGAGCGCTCACCAGAGTCCGCGCCGCCGCCGGCTGAAGCTGACCCTCTGGCACAGCCTCGCGTCGCACCCGCCGCGCTGAGCGACGACGCCCTGTGCCTGGCGTGGCGGGCCAGTTACTCAGCACTGCAACGCGCGGATTCACCAGCACAACGACTGAGCATCATCGAAGAGCGCAGGGCCTATCTCGACGAGATCGAGCGCCGCAACGCCCAGGGGATGGCCGCGTGGCTGGCATCAGGAGCCAGAGCCGCTGGAGACCCCAGCAGGTTCGTCCTGGGTGACGGTGCCGCCGGCCGTGCGCGCATCGACTGGGACGGACTGCTTCACGACACGGACCAATGAACAAATCCCTGGCTTGACAGCCGCAACCGGCCGAGCGCCAGGGAGTTCGACATCAACGACACCGGTGCCCCGCTCGGGCCGGGTAGGCGATGACGCAACTGCGACGCCCCCACACCTTTCGGCAGGGCCCGCCAGACGTTCTGGCGGACCTTGCCGCAACGACTCAAGCTGCCTTCTCGACCTGACGGGTCACCCCGGAGGTCAGCCGGCTCGGTCGTCGTCGCCGGCGTCCAGCAGGTTGTCCCGCGGCGCGCCGCTGTCCGGGTACTCCGCCATCGCGATCTGCGGGTGGTGCAGGTCGAAAGCGGGGCTCTCGGACCTGATCCGGGGAAGGCTGACGAAGTTGTGCCGCGGCGGCGGCGAACTCGTGGCCCACTCGAGCGAGCGGCCCCAGCCCCACGGGTCGTCGACGCCGACCAGCGGCGCCTTCCGCGACTTGTAGACGTTGTAGAGAAACGGCAGCGTGGAGGCGCCGAGGATGGCTGCGCCGACGCTCGACACCGTATTGAGCGTGGTGAAGCCTTCGTTGGCCCCGTACGACGCGTAGCGGCGCGGCATGCCCTCGACGCCCAGCCAGTGCTGCACCAGGAAGGTGGTGTGGAACCCGATGAACAGGAGCCAGAAGTGCAGTTTGCCGAGCTTCTCGTCCAGCATCCGCCCGGTCATCTTGGGCCACCAGAAGTAGAAGCCCGCGAACATCGCGAACACCACCGTGCCGAAGACCACGTAGTGGAAGTGCGCGACGACGAAGTACGAGTCGGTCACGTGGTAGTCCAGCACCGGGGACGCCAGGATGACACCCGTGAGGCCGCCGAACAGGAAGGTCGTCATGAACCCGACCGACCACAGCATCGGGGTGTCGAACGAGATTGACCCGCCCCACATCGTGCCGATCCAGTTGAAGAACTTCACCCCGGTGGGCACCGCGATCAGGAACGACATGAACGAGAAGAACGGCAAGGACACCGCACCGGTGGCGAACATGTGGTGCGCCCACACGGTGGCCGACAGCGAAGCGATCGCCAGCGTCGCCGCGACCAGGCCGATGTAGCCGAAGATCGGCTTGCGGCTGAAGACCGGCAGGATCTCGGTGATGATGCCGAAGAACGGCAGCGCGATGATGTAGACCTCGGGATGGCCGAAGAACCAGAACAGGTGCTGCCACAGCAGTGGCCCGCCGTTCGCGGCGTCGAAGACGTGAGCCCCCAGTGCCCGATCCGCCTCCAGCATCAGCAGCGCGCCGGCCAGGATCGGGAACGCGATCAGTACCAGGATCGAGGTCACCAGGATGTTCCAGGTGAAGATCGGCATCCGGAACATCGTCATCCCGGGCGCGCGCATGGTGATGATCGTGGTGACGAAGTTGACCGCGCCCAAGATGGTGCCCAGACCGGCCATCCACAGACCCATGATCCACAGGTCACCGCCGACACCGGGGGAGCGGACCGCGTCAGATAGTGGTGCGTAGGCGAACCAGCCGAAGTCGGCCGCGCCACCCGGGGTGAAGAAGCCGCTGAAAGCGATGAGGCCGCCGAACAGGAACAGCCAATAGCTGAACATGTTGAGCCGCGGGAACGCCACGTCGGGCGCGCCGATCTGGACCGGCATGATCACGTTCGCGAAGCCGACGAACAGCGGCGTCGCGAACAGCAGCAGCATGATCGTGCCGTGCATGGTGAACAGTTGGTTGTAGACCTCTTCGTTCACGATCTGCAGCCCCGGCTTGGCCAGCTCGGCGCGGATCAGCAGCGCCATCACGCCGCCGATCAGGAAGAAGCCGAACGAGGTGATCAGGTACAGATGTCCGATCAGCTTGTGGTCTGTGGTGGTGAGCCACTTCACCGCGACCCGTCCCAGCGAACGGCGACGGACGGCTGTGGTCGCGGGTGTCGTCGTCCGCGCTACGAAGCCGGTCATCGATGGTGTCCGGCGCCGCGCTTCGCCTCACAGGTCAGATACTCCGCGGGCACTCCTCCGAGAGTTCCCGAACCGGTCGCCTCATTCGCGTACTGGCAGTCCATGCACAGACTCGCCATGGGCAGCGCCCTGAGGCGCTCCAGTGCGATGACCTGACCGCAGTGCTGGCAGAGCCCGAAACAGCCTGACTTGATGCGCTCCAACGCAGCGTCGATGTCGTGCAGGGCTGCTGCCGCTGCCGTCAGCAAGGCCGAGGTGACTTCGTCGAGTGAACCATCGCCTACGGCCAGCCTGTCACTGGTCAGGTCGGCGAGCTGTTCAACCCGAAACTGTCGTTGTTGTTCGAGTTCTGCCTGGAAGACGTCGTCCCAGTTACCTCGGCTGTCGCGGCCGTCCGGCGCGACAGCCTGGCTGACTTGTGTCATCGAGAACCTCCTTGCGTCACGTAGGGGCAGCAGCCCGGACCGGAGCGGATGCCGGATCACAGCAAGGTGAAACCAGCGCTGTAACGGCCAGGGCAAGCCACAGCCCACAATGCCGCCGCGCCTCAGGAGGAGGTAGGCACGAGACCGGCCAACAGACAACACCCGGCTTGCCGAGCACCGGCAACCTCGCTGAGACCTGCCTTTGACAGGGGATCAGGGCTCGACCAGCCCATCGTCTCCAGCTTCTGCTCGGCGATCCGCCGTCCACCAAGCCAGGTACGACCAACTTCCTGTACGACCCCGCGCACCCCTCGATCGGTGGCCAGGTGATGGCCGCGAGCGGCAAGGCTCGGGACGATCGGAGAACTGGAAGCCCGCGACGACATACTCGTCTTCACCACGCAGCCGCTCACCCGAGCTGAATGTTGCTTCGAGCAACCGGAACGCCGACCTGTTCGCGGCCCGGAACCCGCCACAGCCATCGCTTCATCGATGCCTCCCCGTGAGCCGGCAGAAGAAGAATCGGTGTTGGTTCGTGGCTCAGCTCGCGACTTTGCGGACGAAGGCTTCGGAGGGATCGAGGACGCGCCCGGCGTCGTCGGTGACCTCGAGTTTCCGGACCGGTCGGTTGTCCGTTGTGTCGAGCAGCACCGAGTGGGATTCGGCGTCTTCGAAGAGGTGGTTCTCGCCCCATTGCCGCAGGCTGACCAGGATGACGAAGAGGTCACGCCCCTTCTGCGTCAACGCGTACTCGTGGTACGCGCTTCCGTCGGCGGCCGGGCGCATCTCGAGGATGTCGTGCGCGACGAGTTCGCGCAGCCGTGACGAGAGGATGTTCTTGGCCAGGCCGAGGTTCCGCTGGAATTCGCTGAACCGGCTGATGCCGTCGAAGGCGTCTCGGACGATGAGCAGGGACCAGCGGTCGCCGATGACGTCGACCGCCCTGGCGACGGGGCATTCCGCTCGCTCGTGAGTCACCCGCTGCGGCATTCGCGTCTCCCTCGGTGATGCGGCCGGCAGCCGCGCGGATCAGTGGAAGCAAGTGGTTGCAAGTATAAACCAGGTCCTCTACGCTCCCGTCCATCGGTTTCAACTTGAAACCAGTTTCAGCGACAGGTGAGGAGGCCACGTCATGACTTCACAGGCGGATCCGAAGGTGAGCCCGGTACGGGTCGCAGTCGTCCAGTTCGAGCCGCGGGTCGGGGTCGAGAACCTGAAGGCCAATGCTCTGGCGGTGGAGCAGCGGCTGACGTCGGCGGCGGACGCCGGCGCAGGTCTGATCGTTCTCCCGGAGCTGGCGACCACCGGATATGTGTTCGAGAGCCGCGAGGAGGCCTACGCTCACGCCGAAGCCGTACCGGACGGGCCCACGGTCGAGTCGTTCGCGCGGATCGCGGCGGCGCGGAACGTGTACATCGTCGGCTGTGTCGCGGAGCGCGACGGCGTGACGCTTTACGACACCGCTGTGCTGGTCGGCCCGGAGGGATACATCGGTCGATACCGCAAGACGCATCTGTGGAACACCGAGAAGTTGTGGTTCACCCCAGGTGACGAGGGATTCTCGGTGTTCGACACCAAGATCGGCCGGATCGGGATGCTCGTGTGCTGGGACATCTGGTTCCCGGAGACCGCGCGGATCGTCGCCCAGATGGGCGCGGACATCATCTGCGTACCCACCGGTTGGGTCTGGACGCCTCCGCCCCTGTACGACGCCAGCGGTGTCTGCATGGCGGCGTACCTGACCATCACCGCGGCCCACGCCAACAACGTCTTCATCGCCACCGCGGACCGGATCGGCCAGGAGCGCGGCGCGGGGTTCATGGGCAACTCATTGATCGCCGGGACGAACGGGTGGCCGATCGATCGGATCGCCGGCCCGGACGAGGACACGGTCATCTACGCGGACATCGATCTGACGGCGGCGCGAACGGCTCCGATCTGGAATCAGCTCAACGATCTGCATCGGGATCGGCGTACCGACCTGTACGACCAGATGCTCGGCTACGGCGACCGCGCTCCACTACCGAGGTGACGTCATGACGACAGTCCGCAGTATGACGGGTGTCGCCGGCTCGCGGAGAGTTGCCACCTTCTGTGCTGCCGTGGTCGGCGCCGCGCTCCTGGCCCTCGCCGGTTGGACGTTCTCACGAGCTACCCGCGGCGCGACCTGGCAGCCGTGGGACGGCGACTACACCGACCTCGGCCGACTCTCCTCGTGGCTGGTCGGATCGATCAGCGAACCACAGTTCTACGCGGTTGCTCCGGCCGGCGCGTTGCTGCTCGTCGGCGGCATGATGGGCCATGTCGCGCACCGGCGATCGTGGCGTTGGCAGGGTTTCGTCCAGGCATGCGGCACAGGTCTGTGGCCGTGGGCAACAGGTACTGCGCTGGTCAGCCTTCTGCTGGGCAACATCGTCTGGGGGTGGACCCTCGCTCCCGGAAGCTGGCAGCCGTTGTTCGTGCCACTGGTCTCGGTGGCACCGGCAATCGTCGTCCTCTATGGACCAGGATGGAGAGTCGGTCTGTCCGCGGCCAGTCTGGGAGCGCTGCTGACCCCACCGGCGTCGATCCTCGCCGTCGAGCGCATCTCCGCACCACTGGACCTTCCGCCTGTCGTCGGTGCCACCACAGGAATGTGGCTAGGTGCGATCGCGGCGTTCTGGCTCTGCGGTCGTCTCAGTTGGATGCCGGCTCCGGGCGCTTGGCGCGCACGGCCCCAGCATGGGCCGGCTCCAGCGACTGACGGCGGGCATTCGCTGCTGTGGGCGTCCCGCCGTGCACTGGCTGACTTCTCCGAGGCGCAGTTCTCCGGCAACGAATGGGCAAGCGCGATGCTGATTCTCGGAGCCGTCGTGGCCCACCTGATCAGTCCATCCAGCACCTCCTACGGATCCGGCCTGTTCTACGCGGTGCTCGCCGGCCAGGTCCTCACCGCGGTCGCCGGTGTGGTCATCTGGCGGACGAGGTGGCGCAAGCACGGTTTCTACCCGACTTTCGTGCCGGTCGTCTCTGTCGCGCCGGCCACCGTGCTGGCCTTCGGCGGGACCTTCCAGTCCATCGTGGTCGGTGCACTGGCCGGCGCGCTGATCGCTCCACCGGTAGCAGCGGCGATCTCGGCTCGGATGCCGAAGACTTTCCACCCCTTCATCGGCAACGTCGCATCGATGAGCATCTGTACGGCGCTGATCGTGCCGCCGCTCCGTCTCCTCCCTGGATTCACGTCGTGACGGCCGCTGAACTCGGCCGGGCTCTGCGCGGTCGGGAAACGTCGGCAGGCGAGTTGGTCGATGCGGTTCTGCGCCGTGCCCGCGAGCTGAATCCCACCCTCAACGCGTTCGCGCTCATCGACGACGTGGGCGCCCGCGCGGCGGCTCGCCGGGCCGACGAACAACTCGCTGAGGGTGTCGACCTCGGCCCGCTTCACGGCATTCCCGTGGCGGTGAAGGACCTCATCGACATGGCCGGTCTGCCCACCAGTTGTGGATCGGCCACTTCCTTCGGCGCCACCGCGACCGAGGACGCCGAGGTCGTACGGCGGTTGCGCGATGCCGGGGCCGTGATCATCGGTAAGACAACCCTGCACGAGTTCGCGTACGGCGCGACCGGCGATCGATCGGTCCACGGCGCCTCGCGCAACCCGAGCGATCCCCGTCGTATGTCCGGAGGCAGCAGCGGCGGCAGCGCCGTCGCGGTGGCCGCCGGCATGGTGCCCCTCGCGCTGGGCACTGATACAGCGGGTTCGGTCCGCGTGCCGGCTGCGCTCTGCGGCGTCGTCGGGCTCAAGCCGGCGTACGACGCCGTCCCGAGCGCGGGCGTGTATCCGCTGGCTCCCACCCTGGACCACGTCGGTCTCTTCGCGGCAACGTCCGAAGACGCCCTCATCGGCTACCAGGCCCTCAGTGACCGGCCAGTGCAATTCCAGTCCGGCGATCTCTCCGTCGGATGGATCCCGCCGATGTCCATCGCCGTGACCGATCCGCGAGTCGAGGAGCTGGCACGGCAGCTCGTGACCAATGCAGGGTTCACCATCGACGTCGTCCAGGGGTTCCCCAAGTGGGAGCGGCGGCAGAGCCTGTTCGAGGTCTTCTCCACACTGCAAGGCAGGGAAGCGTTCCGGGTGCACGAGCACCACCTGGACGCAGACGCCGACCTCATCGATCCAGAGGTATATGCACGACTGAACAAGGGTCGCGAGATCTCTGATCGGCTCTATGCCCGGGCCGACGAAGCGCGCCACGAGCTGCGCGTCATGATCGACGAGTTGCTGTCGACGTACGACGTACTGGCTCTGCCGACTGTGCCGATCGTGGCGCCGGCCGTGGGCGATCGCAGCGTCTCGATCGCCGGCACCGACCTCGAGGTACGTGGCGCGCTGCTCTCACTGACCAGTCCCTGGAACCTGACCGGCTCACCGGCGATCAGCGTCCCCGCAGGCCGCCTCGACGGACTGCCCATCGCCGTACAACTCGTCACCGCGCCGGGCAACGAAGGACTCCTCTTCGCTGCTGCCCGGGATCTGGAGATCGCCCTGGCCAAGTAGCCGGGCCTGAAGAAAGGAACACGATGCCCTCGATCCAGATCGACCTGCCGCTGACCGCGGACGAAGCCACCAAACGAGCGTTCGCACAACGCGTCGGGCGCATCTACGGGGAGATCATGCAGGTCGGCATGGATCTCCTCACGGTCTCCATCCACGACCTCGGGGTCGGTGGAGTGTGGCGGTGCCACGAATCCGGTCCGCCCACACCCTCAGGCCTCATCATGTGTGACATCCGGAAAGGCCGCCCGACCGAAACCAGGGCTCTGCTGGCGCAGTCACTGATCGACGCCTGCGTGGACACGTTCGTACTCGACGCCCTGTGGCTGAAGGTCGAGTTCACCCAGCACGACGGCGACGAGATGTACCACCCTCACCTGGGCGGCTTCAACACCAACTGGCGCGGCGACGAGAGGAAGGCAAACTCCAGCACAACGACCACCACGTCGCCTCCAGACGCCTAGTCGGTCGGGCCGCTTCTGTTATCGGTTCGTGAGACCAGCGTGTGGAGGTGTTTCCGTCGTGCATCGGTGGTTCTTGGGCGGGGCGGAGAACGTCACTGCGCGGCATCGGGGCGATGCGCCAGGGCTGCGACGGCGGCGGCGATCGCGGCTGGGAAATCCTCCTGGAGGAAGTGTTTGCCGGGGACGGTCGGGAGGTCGTCGAGTCGCGCGGCGAGCCGGGCCTGGACGCCGTAGGTGCGTAGCGGCAGAGCCGGGTCCTTGCTGCCCCATAGGACTCCCACCGGATAGGCGCTGGAGCCGACGACCGCTTCGTAGCGCCGCCGTTTCTCGGCAGTTCGCTCGAAGGAGCGCATGATCCGCAGGAACGCGCGGCCTGAGTCATCGCCGAGGAGCAGCCGCAGGTGTGCGTCGATCTCGGCGGTCGGCACACCTGGTCCGACACCGATCGTCCGCATCAGCGTGCGGAACACCACCGGTACCCGTGCCGCTGCGAGCCAGGCCTGTCCGAGTGGGCCGTGTGCGAAGGGTTCCATCACCAACGGGCGGCGGAAGGTGTCGACGACAACAATGGTGTTCAGTAGCAGCACTGAGCGGACGCGGTCAGGTGCCGCGGCCGCGATCTCGAAACCGACAGGCCCGCCGATGTCATGGACCACCAGGTGCACCCGCCCGAGCCCGAGCGCGTCGAGCGCGGCGGTCGCCCATCGCCCCAGCCCGGTCCAGGAGTAGTCGAAGTCGTCCGGCCGCGCGGCCAGTCCGAGGCCCGGAAGGTCGAAGGCGATCCCGCGCAGCCCACGACTCGCCAATTCGGGCAGAACGGCACGGTAGACGAAGGACGAACTCGGTACGCCGTGCAGGCAGACGACCGGCTCCGCGTCGGACGGCCCCTGATCCAGCGCAAAACTGCGCACCCCAGCCGCGCTGAACTCCCGTCCAGCGCCGCGATGAGCGGCCAGAACATCCTCAACGGTCACACCAAGAACCCTACGACTGCTGACCACCGCCTGCCGGTGCTGCGGCCGCCACGGTCCGGTCCGGGGGAGGGGGACAGCCGGCAGCCGAAGCCGCGCTGCGCGGCTTGGATCACTTGTCCGCGAGCGCGTCGGCGAGCTGGTTCAGGTAGCCCTGCCATCCAGTGTGGTGGGCGTCGAGCGCGGGATGAGGAAGGCCGGTGTGCACGAGGGTGAGTAGCGTTCCCGCGCCGTCGGAGGCCAAGGTGACGGTGACCGTGCTGCTGCCCGGCGGCACCATCGGGTTGCCGGCGAACCCCCAGGTGAACACCACCCGGTACGGCGGATCGACCTCGACGTACTCGCCGACTATGGTCGCCGTCTCGTTGACCACGCAGCGGTAGAGGCCGCCGGGGCGGGGATCGAGACTCGCCTGCTGGCCGAGCCAGCGAACGTGCCTCTCCTCGTCGGTGAAGTAGGCGAACACCGTCTCCGGATCGGCCTGGATCCGGATCTCGTGCACCAGGGTGTCGCCGTCGATCGCCATCGGATCAGTCCTTCTCGGGGTCGGTGGCCTCGGCCTCGGCCGCGTCCTTCAGCCGGCTCAAGCCGGTACTCCACAGCCGATCGACGAATTCTTTGAGCCCGAGCAAGCCGTCCGGGCGGGTCCGGTACAGCCGCCGCGTTCCCGCCCGGCGTTCGTCCACCAGGCCCGCCTGTTTGAGCACGGTCAGGTGCTGGGAGATCGCCGGCCGCGTCACCTCGAAGTACGCCGCGATCTCGCCCGCGGCGAGCTCCCGATCCCGCACCAGTTCAAGGATGCGGCGTCGGTGCGCGTCGGCCAGGGCCCGGATCTGTTCGTCCATCGCGATCTAGGTTAGCATCCTCTTACGTAAGCATTCGCTAACGCTTGAGGAAGGTGATCAGCATGGCCCGGATCGTGTTCGAACTGGAGATCGAGGCACCGGCGGCCGCGGTGGTGCGGGCTCTGGACAGCGCGGAAGGAATCGCCGGCTGGTGGACCGGGGACGTCGACTTCGCCGGCGGTGAGGGGTCGATCATGAGAGTCGGTTTCCCGGTCGCGCCCAAGCCGTTCGAGCTTCGGGTCGACGGGGTCGACGACAAGCTGGTGCGGTGGACATCGGTCGGGGACTTCCCGCCGCACTGGTCCGGCACGACGATCACCTGGACTCTGACCCCGACCGACGGTGGCACCCAGGTGCACTTCGGCCACGACGGCTGGGCGAGCGATGACGGACCGTTCCCCGGCGCCGCGATGACCTGGGGCCAGCTGATGACCAGCCTCAAGCAGTACGTCGAAACCGGCCGCGGCACGCCGCTCTACCGGAAGGACTGATCCACCGCCGGCGGCGGTTGACGGTGATCCCCGAGCCGAAGTCGATCCTGGGACAACGCGGTCATGCCTCGATGTTGGTCATCACGTGCTTGACCCGGGTGTAGTCCTCCAGTCCGTACATCGACAGGTCCTTGCCGTAGCCGGAGTGCTTGAAGCCGCCGTGCGGCATCTCCGCGACCAGCGGGATGTGGCAGTTGATCCAGACACAGCCGAAGTCCAGCCGTTTCGCGGTCCGCATGGCCCGGCCGTGGTCACGGGTCCAGACCGAGGACGCCAGGCCGTACTGCACGCTGTTGGCCCACCGCACCGCCTCGTCCTCGTCGCTGAACTGTTGCACGGTGATGACCGGGCCGAAGATCTCCTGCTGGCTGGCCTCGTCGTCCTGGCGCAGCCCCGACACCACCGTGGGTGCGTAGAAGAACCCGCGCTCGCTCACCCGCGTGCCGCCGGTGTGCAGCTGGGCATGATCGGGCAGCCGTTGCACGAAGCCGCTCACCCGGTCCAGCTGGTCGGGGTTGTTCAGCGGGCCGTACAGCACGTCCTCATCGTCGGGCATGCCGGTCTTCGTGTTGTTCGCCTGCTCGGTCAGCGCCGCGACGAAGTCCTCGTACGACCGCGGCCCGGCCAGCACCCGGGTGGCCGCCGTACAGTCCTGTCCGGCGTTGAAGTAGCCCGCGACCGCGATCGCCTCCGCGGCCTTCGCCACGTCGGCGTCGTCGAACACCACCACCGGCGCCTTCCCGCCGAGCTCCAGGTGCACCCGCTTGAGGTCTCGCGCCGCGGTCTGCGCCACCTCCATGCCGGCCCGCACCGAGCCGGTGATGGAAACCATCTGCGGCACCTCATGCTCCACCAGCGCTCGCCCGGTGTCCCGGTCGCCGCACACCACGTTGAACACGCCCGGCGGGAGGAACTCCGCGGCCATCTCGGCCAGCAGCACCGTGGTCACCGGCGTGGTGTCGCTCGGCTTGAGCACCACCGTGTTTCCCGCCGCCAGCGCGGGCGCGAACTTCCAGACCGCCATCATCATGGGGTAGTTCCAGGGCGTCACCTGCGCGCAGACCCCGACCGGCTCCCGCCGGACGAACGAGGTGTGTCCCGCCAGGTACTCGCCCGCAGCCCTGCCCTCGAGCACCCGCGCGGCGCCGGCGAAGAACCGGAGCTGGTCGATCATCGGCGGGATCTCCTCGGTCATGGTCAGCCCGATCGGCTTGCCGGTGTTCTCCGACTCGGCCGCGACCAGTTCGTCCGCGCGCGCCTCCATCGCGTCCGCGAGCTTGGAAAGCGCTCGCTGCCGCTCGCTCGGTGTTGTCTCGCGCCAGGTCTCGAAAGCCTTCGCCGCGGCTCGCAGCGCGGTGTCGACGTCGGCCGGTGCGGACAGGGGCGCGGTGCCGAACGCCTCACCGGTGACCGGATCGACCAGGTCGGACGTGCGGCTGTCGGCGGCGTCGCGGAACTCGCCGTCGATGAAATTGCGGACCGTTCGTTTCGCGTTCATCAGGTCCCTCCGATGACTCGCCTACATCGCCAGCGTTGAGGAAAAGACCAGGAAAGTCCATGGGCGCCGGTGACAACGAGGCAGAGACAAACCCACGATCGGCTGGCTACAGTGAAAAGATTCGGAATGGGTCCGAGCCATGCAGTCCGCCGCCCGTTTGCTGCCGCCCCTTGTGCTCGGTGTGGAGAGGAGCATTCGATGGTGCGGTTCAGCTACGTCCAGCTTCCCGACTACCCGCTCGTGGACTGCGTCGACATGATCAAGACCGCCGACGAGTTGGGGTTCTACGCCGCGTACAGCGTCGACGAGACCTGGCACAAGGACATGTGGCTGCTGTTCGCCGCGGCGGCCGACAAGACGAAGAACATTCGCCTCGGGCCCAATGTCACACATGTGATCCTGCGCGAGCCGACCCACATCTGCCAGATGCTGGCCACGCTCGACGAACTGTCCGGCGGACGGGCCGAGGCGGTGGTCAGCTTCGGCAACCTCGGCCTGCTGGAGCAGTACAACATCGACTGGAAGACGCAGAAGCCGTTGGCCCGGGTGCGGGAGGGCATGGAGGTGATGCGCCGCTTCCTCGACGAAGGCGCGATCACCTTCGACGGCGAGTTCTTCAAGTACACCGGGCTGTTCACCTTCGCCCGCCCGGTGCAGGAGAAGATCCCGCTGAAGATGGGCGCGATGGGCGGACCGCGTTCGTTCGAGGTCGCGGGGGAGATCGCCGACGGGATGCACCATGCGCTCGGCTACTCGCGGGAGAACTACGAGTACGTCGCCGAGCACGTCAAGCTGGGCCTGGACAAGTCCGGCCGGAGCCTGGACGACTTCGACCTGGGAGCGTGGGTGGTCTTCGCGGTCGCCGAGGACTCCGAGGCGGCCAAGCGAGCGGCGCGGATCATGGTCGGCTTCTACATCTCGTCGATGCCGGCCAACCAACTGGCCCGGCACGGTCTCGACCGGGACGACCTGCAGCCGATCATCGACGCGCTCGGCGCGGGCCAGATCGACCGGGCCATCGAACTGACGTCGCCGGAGCTCGCGGCGACCCTGTCCGTGGCCGGTACGCCGGAGGAGTGTGTCGCCAAGCTGAAGACCGACATCCTGCCCACCGGGGTCAACCACATCATCGCCGCGGTCACCGACCCGATGATGGTGAAAGCCTTTAGCGGCAAGGAGATCCAGGGCGTTCCCGACGTCCAGGGACAGCTGCGGCTGATCCACGACAAGGTGATGCCCGAACTCGGATGAGGACGCCATGACGGTACTGAATTGCGCGCCTCCGGCGCGCGGGTCATGGGCCTGCAACTCCCGGCCTTCCCTCGTCGCTGTGCCCTTGGCCTCGCCTCCGGCTCGGCGGGTCATGGGGCTGGAACTCCCGGCCTTCCCTCGTCGCTCCGGTCGCTTCGCTCCCTCCACTCCTCAGTCCAGGCCGGGAGGCCCCATGACCGGGCTCCCTCCCATCCCCAGTCCAGGACGGGAGGCCCCATGACCACCGACGCCGAGGGTCAGCAGCGGGATTTCGTCAAGGAGTGGCGTGATCCGGCGTACGGCTGTTTCAGTTCGGGTCACAAGTTCTGCCGCAACGTGTGCCCGGTCATGCAGGTCACCCAGAACGAGAACCATTCGCCGACCGCGTTCCACGCGAACATCGTCGCGATGGAACAGGGCGCGCTGACCGTCGCCGACGTCGCCGAGGACTACGTCCACTGCACCCAGTGCGGCGCCTGCGAACTGCGTTGCCCGAACACGCTGATGGCCGGCGAGTTCTACCGGGCCCGGACCCGAACCGTGGACGTCGTCAAGGCGATGCGGGCACTGGCCGTCGACTCCGGTATCGAGCAGCCCAACTGGAAGCGCTGGGTCGAGGCGACCGTCGATCGGAAGAACGAGCCGGTCCTCGACGTGCCGGTCGCGCAGGAGAACGTCGCGAACTGGGCGGACGGCCTCGGTCTCGGCGTCGGCGGCGAGACGGTGTTGTTCGTCGACTGCGAAGCGGCGTTCTACCGTACGACGTTACCGCGCGCGGTGGCCCAGATTCTGCAGAAGGGCGGGGTCGAGTTCGGGCTCATGCAAGAGCAATGGTGTTGCGGCGGACCGGCCGCGGAGATGGGCTATGTGGCCCGGTCGCGGGAGTTCGCCGTACACAATGTGGCCGACTGGCGCAGTATCGGCGCCGGCCGGATCATCACGCTCGATCCGCACGACTACATCACGTTCACCGAGGACTATCCGCGATTCTTCGGTGCCGAGTACGAGTTCGAGATCGTGCACATCACCGAACTCGTGGCCGAGTTGATCCGGGCGGGGACGCTGTCGTTGACGGTGCCGATCGAGCGCGTGGCCACGTACCACGACCCCTGTCGGCTGAACAAACGCAAGGGCATCCACAAGTCGCCGCGGGAGATCCTGCGGGCGATCCCGGGACTGGACTTCCGCGACGTCGACCATGTGACGCAGTGGTCGTACTGCTCGGGTGCCGGTGGCGGGCTGAGCATCGAACGTCCGGAGATCACCGCGGCGATCAGTGCGCAACGGCTCGATCGCGCGGCCGCGCTGGAGGTCGACCTGTTGGTCAGCGCCTGCGTTTGGTCGGAGCGCCCGCTGGCCGCCGCGGGGGAGGGGCTGGACATCGAGGTCCGCGACTTGATGGAGCTCGTGGCCGAGTCCGCCGGTATCGAGGTGACGGCGGTGACGACATGACCACGATGGCGATCTCCGACGCCCTGTACGACGAACTGGTCGGCATCCTCGGTGAGGACGGCGTACTGACCGGCAAACCGGCGCGGTGGAACCGAACCCGGACGCCTGCGCCGTTCCCGGTGCATCGCTGGCAGGAGCACGTCCCCGACGTGGTGGTGCTGCCCCGCACCACCGAGCAGGTCGCCGAGATCGTCCGCCTCGCCAACCGCACCGGTACGGCGGTAGTGCCGCGTGCGGCCGGCACCGGCCTGACGGATGGAGCCACCCCGATGCGGGGCGGGATCCTGCTGGACGTGAAGCGGATGAACGAGATCCGCGAGATCGACCTGGAGGACCGCACCGTCACCGTGCAGCCCGGCATCAACATGCAGAAGCTCAACGAAGTCCTCCAGCCGTACGGCGTGATGTACCCCGACGACCCGGCGAGCTATCCGTGCTCCATGGTCGGCGGACGCATCGGCACGAGCGGCTGGTCACTGATCGGCGCGCGCTACGGCCATACCCGCGATCTCGTCTGCTCGATGGAGGTGGTGCTTCCCACCGGCGACGTCATCCGGGTCGGCGAGGGCGGCGGGCGTAAGTTGCGCAAGGCATCCACCGGGTACACGATCAAGCCGCTCTTCATCGGTCATGAGGGGACGCTCGGCGTCGTCACCGAGGCGACCCTCGAACTGGTCCCGCGGCCGCAGGTGGAGTTCGCGGCCTTCTTCGGCTACCGCGACTACGAGACCGCGTGGCAGAGCACCGGTGCGTTGGCCAAGTCGGGGTTCGCGACCCTCGCCGGGGTGGTGCTCTTCGACGAGTGGAAGCTCGCGTACCTGCGCCGCGACGACGAGGCGTACATCGAGCAGCCCGACTGGCTGAAGAGCGTCGTCGCGGTGGCGATGTACGGCAACGAAGCCGAGGTTGTCCCGGCCGCTCGGGAGATCATGCGGATCGGGCGGGAGTCCGGCGGCAGCTACCTCGGTGACGAGGTCAGCCAAGGCGACTGGGCCGCCCGCCACGACCGGTACGCGATCCCGCTGCACGGCCGGCTACGCACCGGCGAGGTGGTACCGATGTCCTGGCACTGCGAGGACGCGGCACTCAACTACAGCGTGCTGCCCCGTGTCCGCGAGGAATGGCACAGGATCGCCGACCACTACATCCGGCGGTACGGCGTCTTCGACGACTGGGGCATTTTCGCCTACACCAATGGCGCGTACAAGCCGTGGGGCGACTACCTCGTCGAGATCGACATCGGCATCTGGGAGCAGAAGCTCGACGACGAGATGTGGGAGGCCTGGCTGAACCTCAAACGCGAGATCATCGAGGTAACGCTGAAGTACGGCGGCTCGATCAGCGCCTGCCACGGGGCGAGTCGCGCCGGCGATGTGGAGTACGTCCCCCAGGAACTCGGTGGGGCCTTCGACGTGATGAAGAAGATCAAGCGCACGCTGGATCCGAACAACATCATGAATCCCGGAAAATACCTTCTCGACCAGGCTTACGAGGACTGAAGAGTCATGTTCGGCTTCCGGCTCTCCGCGCAGAAACCACCCGACGCACGGCGGATCACCGACGACGTGGTGATGCGGTTCGACCACGTCTACGAGGTCGATCCCGACAAGATGGCGATCTTCAACCAACAGGACCTCCCGGCCTGGGACACCCACCGGATAATCGACAGCCGCTGGGACCACCTCGCCTGGATGCACCAGCACTTCGCCGACAAGATCCTCGGCATGTCAGACCTAGGCCTCAACGAGGACGGCACCGACCCCGAGACCTGAGCTCTGCGCTGACAGACCGGGCAGGCCGTGCAAGCGCGTGACCGCCGCTCCTCAGCTGCTGGACATCGCGTCCGTCGGTGGCGTCGTGCAGGACGAACTCGGAGAAGTGCAGAAGCAACACGTCGTCGGGCCGGCTGTGCGGGAACAGATCCTCGATCCGCCCCCTGGATGACGTGCACCGACTCGTTGCGGACGACCCGCACGTCGAAGGCACCGATTCCGGGGTCACCGAGAACGCCGGCCAGAGCCTGCGCATCCGCCGTCGGTGCGCGAAGCCGCCCGAGCCCCTCGTGTTCATAGACGTCGTTAGCGACGATCAGAGCCTTGCGCCGCCCTGCCATCCAGCCGCCCTCCCCGGCGCGGAATGCCCACTCACCTCAGTGTCGGTCACGATCCCCCGGCCAGCCAGCCGTGGGGCTCGCTAGCATGCAAGTGTCGAGGAGTACAGGTGGACGAGCACACAGACACCCTCATCCAGGCGCGGCAGGCCTGCGCGGCCCAAGACTGGCCCACCGCTGCGGCACGCTTCGATGCGGTCCCGAGCGAGCGGTTGAGCGCCGACGACCTCGCGGCGTACTCCGATGCTGCGTGGTGGCTCGGCCGCATCGACGACACGCTGCGGCTCGGCGCTGCTGCGTGCGATGTCTTCCAGGCCGACGGGCGACCGGCCGATGCCGCCTGGGCTGCCTTGATGGTCGGCATCTTCCACTTGGCCCGAGGGGACGAACCGCAGGGTATGGGCTGGCTCGGCCGCGCGGGACGCCTGATGGAAGGGATGCCGGAGTGCCCGATGCACGGCTACGTCGCCCACTTCACCGAGGTGGAGTCGAAGCTCATGGCCGACCGCCAGCCGGCGGCCGCGCTGGACGCGGCGCGTCGGGTGCGGGACATCGGCCGCCGCTGTGACGAGCCCGACCTGGTGGCTGCCGGCCTCCACGGTGAAGGCCGCGCCCTGGTCAGGTCGGGTCAGGTGGTCGACGGGCTGGCGCTGATCGACGAGGCGATGGCCACCGTCACGGACAGCCGTGTCACGCGCCGTCACTCGTTCGTGACCGGCGGCCTCTACTGCCACACCATCGCGACCTGTCATGCGGTCGCTGACCTCCGCCGGATGGTCCGCTGGACCGAGCTCACCGAGCGGTGGCTGGCCTCCTTTCCCGCAGCGGTGGTGTTCGACGCCCTGTGCGGCGTGCACCGGGCGCAACTGCACCTGCTCCGCGGCGAGTGGGACGAGGCAGAACGACGGGCGCTCGAAGTCGCCAAGGGGCTCGACGCCCACCGCGTCGACTACGCCGCGGAGGCCTGGTACGTCGTTGCCGAGGTACGCCGGCTGCGTGGGGCCTCGAGCGCCGCCGAGGCGTACGACGAGGCCCACGCGCGGGGGCGCGACCCGCAACCGGGACGGGCGCTGCTGCGGCTCCGGCACGGCGACGTCGTGGGCGCCGCGACGTCGGTGCGCTCGGCGCTGGTGGCCGCCGGCAACGACTCGCGGCGGAGGGCGCCGATCTGCGCGGCGGCGGTCGAGATCACGATCGCCGCGGGACGACTGGACGAAGCGGCGGACGCCGCGTCCGAACTGGCGGCGACGGCGGCGACGTACGCCACTTCGGGCCTGGAGACGATGGCATGCGCCGCGCACGGGGCGGTGCTGCTCGCGGAAGGCCGCGCCGCGGAGGCTCTGCCGGTGCTGCGGGACGCATGTCGGCGGTGGCACGAGTTGGGCGCCGCGTACGACGCTGCCGGCACCTGTGTCCGCCTCGCCGAGGCCTACCGGGCGCTCGGTGACGAGACGTCTGCGGCCGCGGAGCGCGCGCAGGCAGAGGCGGCGTACGAGCGACTCGGCGTACACCGTCCAGCACCGCAAGCGCCGGACGGGCTCACCGGGCGCGAGTGCGAGGTGCTCGCCCTGGTCGCCGACGGACGCTCCAACCGGGAGATCGGCGAGGCGCTCCATATCAGCGACCGCACGGTCGCCCGGCACCTGACGAACATCTTCCACAAGATCGGCACCACCTCTCGTACGCAGGCGGCTCGCTACGCGATCGACCACGGGCTGTCGACGTCTCGTTGAGGCGGCTACGCACAACCGCGTAGTGCCGCCGCCAAGGTTGGTCAATCGCTTCGATGAGGCAGGGCCATCGCGCTGTCTAGCGTCGGGGGTCGGACGCACGCTGCAGGAGCGCGCACCAACCCAGGGAGCGACGTGATGAGCAACATCAGCGACACCGTGACCCAGCGGGTCATGCCGGCCCCAACGGCCAGGGTCAAGGTCTCCGACGGCGACGAACTCGACGTGTGGGTCTTCGGCGAGGGCACACCGGTCGTGTTCGTCCACGGCGGGATGATGCGCGACTTCCTCGTGCCACTGGCCGACGAGCTCGCCAAGCGAGGCGACTACCAGGCGATCCACTTCGGCCGGCGCGGGCACGGCGGTCGCGGGCTGCCGGCCGAGGCCACCGACATCCCCGGGCAGGCAGCGGACGTCGTCGCCATCCTCGACGCGCTCGGGATCGAGAACGCGCATGTGGCCGGGCACTCCTTCGGCGCCTACATCGCCCTGGAGTTGGCGGGCCGCGCGCCCGATCGGCTGCTGTCGGCCCTCTTGCTGGAACTCGTCCTCGGAGCCCATCTGAAGACCGAGGAGTCGCAGCAGGGCTTGAAGGGCTTCACTGAGGTCGTCGCTCCGGCCATGGCGGAGAAGTACGCGAGCGGCGACAGGTCCGGCGCTGTCGCGATGTTCTACGAGGTCACCTCGAGCGTCGAGGGCGCGAGGACGGTCGTCGAGTCTGCCCTGCCAAAGGGTGCCGGGGAGCTCGCGGCCGCGGATCTCGCCACCTTCCTCCAGATCGACGGGCCCGCGATGGACGCCTGGGTCACCATGGCCGAGCCGGCAACGATTCGGGAGATCACGACTCCGATCACGTGGATCGGCGGTGCCGACAGCCCGCCCCACTTCACCGAGAGCCGTGACATCCTGCAGGAGTGGCTGCCCATGACCACTTCAGTCGACATCGCCGCCGCCGGTCACTACTTCCCGCTGCTGAAGCCTGCCGAGACGGCCGCGGCGGTCGGCGAGTGGTGCGAAGCTCGATCAAGACGATGCTGAGCGTGACGATGCCCGGCGCGACCCTGCCGGTGGCAACCCGGTCGTTGCCGGCCGGCGTGTCAACGGTCAAGTGCTGCCGACGGCTCCGGTACTCCGCTCACCGCGGAAGGGCGCGTGCTCAGCCCTCGACATTCGCGGGATCAGGCTTGTACCGGCGCTGGTGCAGCATGCAAATCTGCGGAAACCAGGCCAAGGCCGCCCGCTACCGCTCCTCACACCCCTGACGCGGCCGGATGACTCCACCGGAAGAACTCTCCCCGTCACTCCGTACCAGTGACCGAGTTGTTGTCATTGGCAACATCAACCTCATTGTCTGAGGGTTTGCGAGCACGGTCTTTTCCGGGCGATGTTCTGTATCGTGGGTAGACCGGCGCGAAGCGCGTGCGCCGGGGTAGGGGGCTGCCGTGATGAAGTCGGGCGGGCATGGCGGGGGTGATGTCGCCGGGGTGGAGCGCGCCCTGCAGTTGGTGATCGACTCCGGGCACGCCGAGCGAGCACCGCGGGCGGCGTTCAACCTCGGGGTGCTCCGTGAGGATCGGGGCGACTTCGCTGGAGCGGAACGGGCCTACCAGTTGGCGATCGTCTCCGGGCACGCCGACCAGGCCCCGAAGGCGGCGGTCAACCTCGGGGTGCTTCGTGAAGGCCGGGGTGACTTTGCCGGGGCAGAGCGGGCGCTCCAGTTGGCGATCGACTCCGGGCATGCCGATATGGCTCCGATGGCGGCAGTCAACCTCGGGGTGCTTCGTGACGATCAGTTCGGGGCTGAGCGGGCCTATGGGCTGGCGATCGCCTCGGGGCACGCCGATCAGGCCCCGAAGGCGGCGGTCAACCTCGGGGTGCTTCGTGAGGGCCGGGGTGACTGCGCGGGAGCAGAGTGGGCCTACCAGGTGGCGATCGACTCCGGGCACGCCGACCTGGCTCCGCAGGCGGGGGTCAACCTCGGCGTCCTCTGCCACGGTCGGGCAAACTTCGCCGGGGCGGAGAGGGCCTTCCAGTTCGCGATCGACTCCGGGCACGCCGACATGGCCCCGAAGGCGGCCTTCAACCTCGGCGTGCTCCGTGAGGATCAGGGCGACCTCGCCGGGGCGGAGGATGCCTATCAACTCGCCATCGACTCCGGGCATCCAACGGCTGCTTCGTTCGCGCGAGAGGTGACGATGCAGCTGCGCGGACACGAAGACCCGCCCGGCGCGACTGATGCGACTTGCCGCCGAACGCCCTAGCCTCGATAGCGAGATGTCCACGACCCACCAGCCCGTACGACGCCTGGACCTGCGCGCCGACTGCGCGCAGTGCGCAGGGCTGTGCTGTGTGGCGCTGACGATGACCGCGTCGGCCGACTTCGCCATCGACAAGCCGGCCGGTGAACCCTGCCCGAACCTGAAGCGCGACTTCCGCTGCGGCATCCACGCGAGGCTGCGGGACGGTGGCTTCCCCGGCTGCACTGTGTACGACTGCTTCGGGGCCGGCCAGAAGGTTACTCAGGTGACCTTCGGCGGCCGCGACTGGCGGCAGGTGGCGGACTCGGGCGCGCAGATGTTCGAGGTGTTCTCGGTGCTGCGGCTGCTGCACGAGCTGCTTTGGTACCTGACCGAGGCGCTGGAGTTGGCACGCCCGCTGCACAGCGAGCTCAGGCGGGCGCTCGACGGTACCGAACGCCTGGCCCTCGGCAGCCCGGAGTCGCTCGCGGAGCTCGACGTGTCCGCCCACCGCTCCTATGTCAACGGCTTGCTGCTACGGACCAGTGAGCTCGTCCGTGCCGGCGTCTCGCCCACACCGATGAACCGCCGCGGCGCGGACCTCATCGGCGCAGACCTCCACGGCGCCGACCTGCGTGGTGCGGACCTGCGGAGCGCCTACCTGACCGCCGCCGACCTGCGTCAGGCCGATCTCACAGCCGCCGACCTCATCGGTGCCGATCTCCGGGATACCGACCTGCGCGGCGCCAATCTCGCGCGGAGCATCTTCCTGACCCAGATGCAGATCAACGCGGCCCGCGGCGACGCCGGTACGACGCTTCCGCCGCGGCTGATCCGCCCGTCGCACTGGTCCTAGCGTCGACCATTCGCACCTCGGGTGATCTCCATCGACGCCCGGCTCACCTCCGACGTGCCCACAGCCGGCCGGTACGGAACTGCGGAACATCCAAATCTTGACAGAGTTAAGTAAGTGTTCCAATATCCTATCGGATCCGAGTTCCTGGCAGCCGTGTGTCGAAGACCGCGCGCACCAGGGATCTCGGCTGTCAGATCATCAGAGAGGTCGCCGCTCATGACCAGATCCCTTCGAAACAGGGCGATGCGAGGCATAGTCGCTCTCGTCGCCGTCGGCGCGCTGCTCCCGGCGAGCGCGGCCGCGACGTCTTCCGCCGTACCCGGTGCGAGTGGACCGCGGCCGGGGCCGCGCGGAGTCACCACGACGGCGAGCGCCCCCAGCGCCGCGAGCATCAGCAGCCCGGCGAGCGTCACAGCGGCGGCGGGTCCGTCGTTGGGGCCGGCGGGGGAGGCGGCGCGGAAGCCCTACATGGGCTGGAGCAGTTACAGCATGCAGGTGTACTCGAACGACGGCGGCAACTGGATCTCAGCGGCCCAGATCATGGCCCAGTCGGATGCGATGCACAAGAAACTCCAGCCGTACGGGTACGAATACATCAACATCGACGCGGCCTGGAACGGCGGCATCGACGAGTACGGCCGGCCCGTACCGAGTAAGAAGCTGTACCCGAACGGCCTGCAGGCGGTGATCAACCACATCCACGCGAACGGCCAGAAGGTCGGGCTCTACAGCATCCCGGGAATCTCCAAGGCGGTGCTGGACGCCAACCTTCCCGTTTACGGCCACCCAGGGTGTACGACGGGGGACCTGGCCAAGCAACCGTTGCAGCAGGGGGATTACTGGGGCTTCGGGTACCGCATCGACATGACGAAGCCGTGTGCCCAGGGGTACATCGACTCGATCGTCGATCTGCTGGCCTCCTGGGGCGTCGACTTCCTGAAGTTCGACAGCGTGACGCCGGGCTCCGGCAAGAACGATCTGTCGCTCGATGCACGCGACGAGGTCAAGGGATGGTCGCAGGCTCTCGCTCGGCACAACATCTGGCTCGAACTCTCCTGGGCTCTCGACATCAACTACGCGGACTACTGGAAGCAGTGGGCGAACGGCTGGCGGGTCGACTGGGATGTCGAGTGCTACTGCCCGGGTGAGGCACTCACGGCCTGGCCGAACATCTCGCGGCTCTTCCCCAAGGTGGCGGACTGGTGGCGCCATGGTGGACCGGGCGGTTGGAACGACCTCGACTCGCTGAATGCCGGCAACGGCACGATGGACGGGCTGACCAAGGACGAACGGCGTACGGCGGCGACGCTGTGGGCGGTCTCCGCCGCTCCGTTCTACATCGGCAACGACATGACCAAGCTCGATTCGTACGGCCTGGAACTGCTCACGAACCGCGAGGTGATCGCGGTCAACCAGGCCGGGCGTCCCGCGCAACCGGTGTCGACCAAGACCAACCGGCAGGTGTGGTACTCGCTCAACGCGGACAGCTCGTACACCGTCGCGCTGTTCAACCTCGGGACCACCGAGGCCGACATGACAGCGAACTGGGCGGACCTCGGTCTGGACGGCTCGGCGACAGTGCGCGACCTGTGGGCGAAGAAGGAGTTGGGGAAGTTCGCGTCCGGCTACACCGCGGCGACTGTGCCCCCGCATGGTGTCCGCCTGTTCAAGGTCACGCCGCAGAAGGACTCGGTGATCCGCGTCAACGACGACGATCTGCGGGTCTCCTACGACGGCGTCTGGCAGCGCAACGGCAACCGTGAGGTCCCGGCGGTGTCGGAGCCGCTGACGGTCGCGGTGACGGATTCGGGGGCCGAACCGGCCGGCAAGGCCGCTGCCACCGGCGTACGGACAGTCGAGCTGAACAACGACGACCCACAGATCGTCTACACGGGTTCGTGGAGCCGGAGTACGGGCCGTGGATTCGGTGACTATCAGGACGACGTGCAGTACACGGAGACCAACGGCGACGCCTTCACGCACACCTTCGTCGGAACCGGTGTCGACTACGTGACGGAGACCGACAGCTCGCAGGGTGAGGTCGACATCTACGTCGACGGTGCGTTCAAGGAGACCGTCAACACCCACTCCGAAGCACGCGCCGCGCAGCAGACGGTGTACAGCATCTCGGACCTGCCGAACGGAAGCCACACGATCCGCGGTGTGAAGAAGTCGGGATCGTTCATGCTGGTCGACAAGCTGGTCGTGCGGCAGGAGAGCCTGCTGAACCCGGGCACGGCAGCCTTCGACAAGTCGCCGTCCGCTCAGGCCGATGTCAGCACCGAGATCGGGCGTGACCCCGGCGAGCTGGTCGCGATAGCGAACGGTGGCACGGACCTTGTCAAGGGCAACGACTACACCGTCGACGGCCGGGTCGTGACGATCAAGAAGGAGTACCTCGCGGCTCAGCCGACCGGTACGACGAAGCTGGACTTCCGCTTCCGCGGTGACTACCGCGACGACGTGCACGCCGCGACTGCCAACGGTGCGGCGATCGAGTTCGCCTTCCGGGGTACCGGCGTCGACTGGGTCACGGCGCTGGGTCCGGATCAGGGCGAAGCCGACATCTACATCGACGGCAAGCTCATCGACCGGGTGAACCTGTTCAACCAGACGCGCGTCACGACGCGGCAGGTGTTCACCCATCCCGGCCTGAAGGATGGGCAGCACACTCTGCGCATCGTGAAGGTCTCAGGTGACGTACTGCGAAGCGACGTGATCCGGTACACGATCGCCAGATTGCACTGACGGTGGCGGCGTTGGGTGATCTGGAACCCGTCGAAGGTTTCAGATCACCCAGCGGCGGTGCGACGTCCCAGGCGTCGTCGGAGGTCCGGAGTACGGCCGCGCAGTGCGCGAGGCTGAGCTGCCTCGTCACCGGCGGCGCACGTGCCGGCTCACGACATGCGGTGCCGCTATCCGGCCACAAATGGTGAAAGTCGGTCATGATTGGGCGGTGGGGGAGCATTCCGTCGAAGTGTCCGCGCGTGAGGCCGAAGTGCTGGCACTTCTGGGGCTTCGGCTCTCGAACGCCCAGATGGCCCGTCGCCTGCAGGTGTCGGTGCGGACGGTCGAGGGCCATGTTTCGTCGCTGTTGCGCAAGTACGGGGTGGCGGGCCGGAGCGCGCTGGCCGATCTCGCCGAAACGGTCGGTGCGGGCGTCCCGCCCCCGCTGGGACGGCTGGCCGGATTGCCGCGGGCGCGGACCTCGTTCATCGGGCGCGCAGGGGAGCGCGACGCCGTTCTGGTCGCGTTGCGGGACGGACGGCTGGTGACGCTGCTGGGTCCCGGCGGTGTCGGCAAGACGCGGCTGGCGATGGTCGTGTGTGACGAGGTCGGTCCCCTGTTCCCCATGGGCGGGGCGTTCGTCGATCTGGCTCCCGTCGGCGCCGAGTTCGTCGCCCAGGCGGCGGCCGAGGCGCTGGGCGTTTCGGAACAGCCGCAACAGCCGCTGGAAGACACCATCGCCGAACGGCTCGCCCGAGGCCGGTCGCTGCTGATCCTGGACAACTGCGAGCACCTGCTGGACGCGGCCGCGGGCTTCGCCGAGCGGATCCTGTCGGCCTGCCCCGGCTCCACGATTCTGGCTACCAGCCGCGAACGGCTGGGCCTTCCGGGCGAACAGGTCCTGCACGTCGGGCCGCTTCCGCTGGACTCCGACGCCGAGCGGCTCTTCACCGACCGTGCGCTGGCCGCCGATCCGGCGTACGTGGCCGATCCGGCGGTGGTGGCGGATCTGTGCGCGCGCCTCGACGGGCTGCCGCTGGCGATCGAGCTCGCGGCCGCCCGCAGCGCCTCGCTCGGGGCGTCCGGCCTGCTCACGGCGCTGGGCGACTATCTACGCCTGCTGGCCGGCGGCCGCGGCCCCGCCGTACGGCATCGTTCGCTGCGCGGGGTGATCGGCTGGAGCCATGACCTGCTGGACGAGGAAGAACGGGCGCTGTGGCGCCGGCTGGCGGCCTTCACCGGCTCGTTCGACCTGGCGGCCGTGTCGGCGGTCTGCGACGTCGATCCGGCGGCGGGCGCCGACGTCCTCGGCCGGCTCGTGGACAAGAGCCTGGTGATGCATCGGCGCGGGCCGGTGAGCCGGTGGCAGATGCTGGCGACGATCCGTGCCTGCGCCGCCGAGCAGCTCGACCTCAGCGGTGAACGGGCCGAGGTCGGGCACCGGCACCTGGCCTGGGCCGCGGCGACCGCGGCGGCACTGGAGGACCCCCGGGGCGGATCGAGCGAGGATTTCGACACCGTCGCTGCCGAACTGCGGGCGGCGCTGGCCGCGACGCCCGCCGGTCCGGACCCCGTCGCGTACCGGCTGGCGCGTTCGCTCAGCCGCCTGGCCTACACGCGCCGGTTCCTGCGGGAATCCCAGGGCCACTACGAGCGTGCCGCCGGGCACGCCCTCACGGCGACGGACGCGGCCGAGGCCTGGGGCGGTGCGGCGGATTGCGCGCAGGTCATGCACGACACCGGCCGAGCGTTCGAGCTGCGGCTGAAATCGGCCGCGGCGTCGGATGCCGCCGGGGACGGCAACGCCCAGGCGATCGCGCTGGCCCGGGCCGCCGAGCTGGCCGGCCGGTTCCCGGCGACGTTCCGTACGGAGATACCGCACGAGCAGCTCAACGACCTGCTCCAGAAGGCGGCAGGCGTGGGCGACCCCGCCGATCCCGCCGTCGCCGCCCATCTGGCCTGCGCGGCGGCGTGGAACGCGGGCCCGCGCAAGCTCGCTCCCGATCCGGTGCTCGGCGTGCGGGCCGTCGAAGCGGCGCGGGCCACCGCCGACCCGGTACTGATCAGCGGTGCCCTGGACGCGCTGCGGACCGCGGCCGCTACGTCCGGCCGGCTGCGCGAGGCGCACCGGCTCAGCGGCGAACGGCTCGCCCTGCTGCCGCGCATGGACGCCGGCGATCCGTACCCGGCCCCGGAGATCGACGACGTGTACGGCGGGGCGTGCGCCGACGCGGTCGCCGCTGGCGACCTGCCGGCCGCGATCGCCGCCGCGCACCGGCTGCTCGCCGATGACCTGCTCGGCCGGCACCCCTACCTGTCGCCTGCCAAGGTGATCCCGGCGCTGGTGCTCACCGGGGATTTCCAGGAGGCACTGCGGTACGCCGTCACGATGTGGGACAGCTGGCAGCGCTCCGGAAGCCCGCCCGCGTTCGGGATGCCGGCTGCGGTCCACTTCACCTCGCTGGCCTACGGGCTGCTCGGCGACCGCGAACTGTCCGCGCGGTGGCGCGGCCGCGTCGACGCGGTCTCCGGCATCCCCAACCCGTTCCAGACCCAGCTGACGCCGCTCGCCTGTTTCGTGGACGCCCGGATCGCCGTCCACACCGGCAACCTCGCCGACGCGGCCGATCTTCTGGAACGTGCGTTCCGGTACGTTCCCGGCGCGCGCCACGAGCCGTACGCCCACGCCGCCGCCGTCGAACTCGCCGTCATGGCCGGACTCCCCGGGGCCGAGAAGCGCCTGCCCGAACTGGAGGCCGACGCGGAGGAGAATGACTGGGCCGGCGCCTGCCTGGAACGCATCAACTGGCGCCTGTCCGGCGACTCCGCAGCCCTGGAGGCCTCCCTCCAAGGCTGGGAACGCCTGGGCGCCCGCTTCGAGCACGCCCGTACCCTTCTCCTTCTCCACCCCAAGGTCCTACCGGAAGATGTCAGCCGGTCTTGGTGAGGGTGTAGGTCATCATCGGCGCCCAGGTGTTCTCGCCGATCGGCACGTCCGAGTCGACCGTGACGGTGCCGTCGGCGTTCGGCGTACGGGTGATCCGGGCAGGGCCGGTGACCACCAGGGCGTCCCCGGTGAAGCCGCCGTGGTATTTGCTGCTCGTGTCGTCGTAGGGGCCGAGACTGTTGAAGAAGTGCGTGCGGAACCGGCCGGTCGCGGGGTCGTAGTCGAACATCTCGTACCCGGCGTCGAGCACCTCCGTCCCGGCGACCTCGAAGGAACTCGACCAGCGGTGGACGAGGAAGAAGCCGCCCTCCATCCACTCGAAGGTCTCCTCACCGAGGATCTCGGTGGCCGGCCCCATCGGCCCCTCGATGGTGGAGCCCTTCAGCTTCCAGGAACCCACCAGGAAGTCCAGTTGCCTCAGGGCGGCATCCGGGGTCGGCATCTCGAACTCGGTGTTCTCGGACATAGTCGTTTCCTTCCATCGTGCCTGTGAGGGCGTCTCCGTCGTTCTTGGTGCCCTTAGCTTGCGGCTCAGGAGGGCGAACGGGCATCGGTGGCGACCACGTGTTCACTACGTGCCGACCACGTGCTCCGGTGGCCCGGGGCGCGGGATGAAGGCCGCGTAGGTGACAGGCGTCAGGACGATTGGCCGTCCGGTGCGCCGAGGCCGCGGACGGTGCGCCGGAGGGTGGTGTTGTCCTCGGTCGACCGCCAACGGACAACGGCAGCCCGTTCACCCGTCGACCGGGCGGCGGCCTTGAGGTCGTCGATCTCATCCACGTTGGTGATGAGCAGCACGGCAACAGCCGCGCGGGTCCCGGAAAGGTCTGACTCGACCGTCGAGACATCAAGGTGGACCGACCGATCGGGGGCCCACCGGATGACGACCCGGAGTTGGAGTTCGTCCACCCAGTACGTCGGCCGTCGCGGATGCCAGTCCTTGTCCCGGCTGGGTGGATCGATCTCGGGGAGTGCTTGCCGTACTGCGTCGTACAGGGCCTCCCGGTAGGCCTGGGCGCTGCGGTCCTCCGCGCCGAAGGTGACGCGTTGCAGCCCGACCTCCTGGGGCAACCGCCCGCTGGCGGCGGTGACAGCCACGACCGCGCCCACGAGCAACGATCCGAGGGCGGTGAGATCGCTGGCGCCGCGGAAAGCGAGGAGTACCCCGACAACGACGAGCGCGAGCCCGCCGAGCCCGAGACCGGCCCTGATACCGGGCCGCAAATCCGTTGCCACAACCCTCACATCCCTAAGTACCTCCATGATTACTCTTCGCTGACGCAAAATCACGTCCGGTGGTGACCTGGTGGCTCTGGGGCATGACGTGGGACCACGAGTTGCCGGTGGCCGCAGTACTGGGGGCGCCGCCACCGAACCGGTCTACCAGGGGGCGGAGTCCCCGTGCGACCATCAGCAGATGGCTGTCGCATCGATGAACGCGCTTGGCGCGGACCTGCTTGCCAAGGCCACCACGGCCGGGAGTGGGCGTAGCTCAGTCACGGTGTACGGCAGGTCGGGTGCGCGCCTGCGGCAGACGCTTGTCGCGCTGGGGGCCGGTCAGGTGATGGGCGAGCACAAGAGTCCCGGTGACGCGTCGGTGCTCTGTCTGGAGGGGCGAGTCCTGCTCCGTGCCGGCGAGTCACAGGTCGAGCTCGGACCCGGTGACCTGGTCGCGGTGCCGCCGCAGCGCCACGACCTCGAAGCTCGAGAGCCATCCGTCCTGCTGCTGACGGTCGCCCTGCACTGAACGGCCAGGGTGGCCGCGGCGCCGACGACCTGCAGTTCGGAACGCAGTCGCCCCGGGGGGTGACGCGCACGATCCGGCAGACATGATTGCTCAAAGCAAAGGCTCGGCGGTAAGCCGCTCACTCTTCCGGCACCCGGTCCCGCGGCGTAGCGTCCGAATCGGCCCAACGGTTCGGAAGGGGAGGGGCGCAATGAAGATTCGTAGCGCAGGTTTGGTGATGATCTCGGCGGCCGCATTGTGTCTGGGGGGAGTGGTGTCCACGGCCTCGGCGACGTCGTCCAGAGTCACCGCCGCTACACCGGGAGAGCTGACGGCGATCTGCGAGGACCTGTTCGGTGACGTCTACGCGGCACCGAGCGCGGAACCGCTCGCCGTCTGTCAGTGGGACATGGCGATCATCGACGCTGACGCGTCGACCCGGGCGATCGGCACCGGTGAAGGCGTCCGGGTCGGCGTCATCGACAGCGGGATCGACGCGACCCACGCCGACATCGCGCCGAACCTCGACCTGGCCGCGTCCTGCTCGTTCATCAGGCCGGGTACGCCGACCGCGCTGCCGGCCGAGTTCGCCACCAGTTGCACGAACAAGGCCGCATTGCGGGACTTCTACGGCCACGGAACGCACGTGGCGTCGGAGATCGCGGCCCCGATCAACGGGATCGGGATCGCCGGGGTCGCTCCGGAGGCCACCCTGGTCGCGCTCAAGGCGTGCACGGCCGAGGGGTACTGCTTCGTCGACGCGGTCGCGGCGGCGCTGCGGTACGCCGGTGACCAGCGGCTCGATGTCGTCAACATGAGCCTGTTCGCGGATCCGTACCTCTACTACTGCCAGAACGAGGCCGAACAACGGGCCATGCTCGAGCAGTTGAAGTCGGCGGCTCGGTACGCCCAGCAACGCGGCGTACTGCTGGTGGCATCGGCCGGCAACCAGGCTGACGACCTTCAGCACCCGACGATCGACGACATCAGCCCCGACTACCCGCCGGACTCCGCGGTGACGCGGCAGGTCCGCAACAACTGCAGGGTCGCACCGGCTGAGTTGCCTGGCGTCGTGACCGTGTCCGCGACTGGGCCGGTCGGTTACCCGGGGTACGACATGAACATCGCCGACTACTCGTCGGTCGGCATGGGCGTCGTGGACGTCACCGCGCCGGGGGGCGACTACTTCTCGGCCACCGGCACGGTGCAGGACGCCGTACTGGGTGCGCTGCCGAACACGCCGTCGCTGTTGTGGGACGCGTTCGACCCACTCGAGCCGGCTCTTCCTGGTATCACCGTCGTTGACCAAGGGCAGCGGTACGGCTTCCTCAACGGAACGTCGATGTCAGCACCGCACGCGACCGGAGTCGCCGCGCTGATCATCGAGCAGCACCCCGGCTGGTCGCCAGGTGCTGTCGCGGCAGCACTCGAGCGCACCGCCACGCCGCTGGCCTGCCCGGCGAACTGGCAGCCCATCGACGAAGCCGACGACCGCCAACGCTGCTACGGCAGCCCGAACCGCAACTCCTTCTTCGGAGCCGGCCTGGTCAACGCCTACAACGCCGCAACCTCGTAAGCCTTCGTCGAGAAGGACGGTGCCGTCGGGAACGATCCACTGATCCGCCGCGCTCTACTTCGCCACGCTGTTCCAGTACGACAGCACGACGGTGAGTCAGTAGCCGTAGCCTCCGTCGGTTGGCTGGGGATCGCTGGTGGTGGGCTGGCCAGGCTCGGTTGCGCTCGTTGTTGCAGCGCGCCAGGTGAACTTCGTGCCGCCGAAGGTGTCTTCGAGGTTGTTGCCTTCGTGCTGGCCCGGTCCGGTGTCGAGCTTGAACGTATAGAGCGGTTTGCCCTGGAAGGTGAGTTGGTCCTGGCCGTTGTCCGGGCGATGCACGGTGGACAGACCCGCGACGGCTCCGCCGGCCGCACCTTCCGCACCAGCCGGGAACCAGAAGTCCAGGCAGGCCGCGGTGCAATGGATCGATCCGTCGGCTTCCTGATCGGCGAAGTACAGCGTCTTGCCGGCGGAGTCCACCAGGGCCATGCCCACACCGTCGACGTTCTTCACCGCTACAGAACCGGTACCTCCTGCGTCGCCTGTCGCGGCGTCCGATCCGTCGTTGCGGTTGCCACACCCCGCCAACGCGCTAACGGAAACCAGCGCCCCGATGGCCATGGTCACCCAGCACTTTCCGGATCGCGATGGCATCAGCTTCATCTCGGGATTCCTCTTCCTCAGTCCGGCCGTCGAGGTACGGCCCGTACTGCGGTGAGTACGCCGCTGGTCGCGCGACGGTTCAATCGAGACGGCAATTGAACCGTTCGCGGCTGGTTTGCGTATCTGTCTGGTGTGGAGGAGGCGCCCGACAAGGAGACGATCGTCCGCGCCCTGTATGACCGGTACAGACGGCCGCTGTTCGGCTACGTCCTGCGCTCGGTGGGCGGCGACTACCAGTACGCCGAGGACATCGTTCAGGAGACCATGATGCGAGCCTGGCGCGATCCGGCCGTACTCGAGCCCGAGCGGGCCGGACGGTGGTTGTTCACCGTGGCGAGGAATCTGGTCATCTCAGGACATCGCCGACGGACCGCACGGGTGAGCGAGGTGCCGCTCGCCGGGCAGGAGATCGAGACGACCGATGACGAGATCGGCCACGTGATGCTGGCCTGGCAGGTGATGGACGTCCTGCAGGGACTGAGCCACGACCACCGGCAGGTGATCATCGAACTGTTCTACCGCCGGCGGACCGTCTCGGAAGCCGCCGAGGTACTCGGGATTCCGCCGGGCACTGTGAAGTCCCGGAGTTACTACGCGCTGCACGCTCTGCGCGCGGCGCTGGAGGAGCGAGGAGTGACGGGCTCATGAGGTGTCCGGAGACGATCGCGGTCGGCGCCTACGTGCTCGGTGCGCTGGCCGCCGGCGAGCGGCTCGATCTCGAGGGACATCTCCGCGACTGTGCGACCTGCCGCGACGCCCTGCACCGGTTCGCGAACCTGCCAGGGCTCCTTCATACGCTGACGCTCGAAGAGGTCACCTCCACAGCGTTCGAGGACGAGCCCCTTCTTGCTCTGGCGGCTGGTGTGCCTGACTCAGCCGACATCCCCGCCACCGTTGGCCAGTCTGCCCTGGGCAAGCCGCGGACTTCCTCTCGCAGACGTACGCTGATCGCCGCCGCTGCGGTCGTCTTCGTGGCGCTCTCAGGCGTCCTGGTCGGTCGCGAACTGGTCACTGACTCAGCGCCGCCAGAGCAGGCAGGTGTCAGTTGGTCGGCGACGGACGGCGTCGGGGGAATCGACACCACCGCGAGGCTCAGCAACGAGTCGTGGGGCACTGGCATCCAGTTGCGGATGAAGGATCTCGAACCCGGACAGCTGTGCAAGTTGGTCGTGCACGCCCGGAGCGGCGAATCAGAGACGACCGGTTGGTGGACGACCAACTACGTCTACGCCGCCGAGGTGCCGGCCAGCACGTCCATCGCTTTGCCGGACATCGACCGCATCGACGTGGTCACCGCGACCGGCACAGTCCTCACCTCACTGACAGCGTCAAGCCGATGAGACGGGCCCTACCTCAGTGAGCTGAAGAATTCGCGGACGTCGTCGACCAGTAGGTCGGGTGCCTCCATGGCGGCGAAGTGGCCGCCGCGGTCGAACTCGGTCCAGCGCATGATGGTGTCGGTCTTCTCGGCGAACCGCCGGATCGCCACGTCGGTGGGGAAGACCGCGACCGCGGTCGGCACCGTCGAGCGCTCCTTGGGCGCCCAGGCGGCCGCGTCGTGGAACCGTTCGTAGTACGAGTTGGCCGACGACAGCGCGGTACCGGTGAACCAGTAGATGCTGATGTTCGTCAGCAGGCGGTCGCGATCGACTGCGTCGTGGGGGAGTTCGGCTTTCGGATCTGTCCAGTCCTTGAACTTCTCGGTGATCCAGGCCAGCTGTGCGATCGGGGAGTCGATCAGGCCGTACGAGACCGTGAGTGGCCGGGTTCCTTGGACCTGCATGTAGCCGGACTTGTCGTCCTGGTAGTCTTTGAACGCGGCGAGTCGCCCTCGTTCGGACTCGGTGAGTGCGGCCATGTCCTCGGGATCGCCGGTCGGGAACGTGACATGGGCATTCAGGTGGATCCCGATCACCTGGTCGGGTGCGAGCCGTCCGAGCGCGGGCAGGATGAAGGCCCCCACGTCGCCACCTTGTGCGGCGTACCGGTCGTAGCCGAGCCGTTCCATCAGTACGGCGAACGCGGCGGCGGTGCGCTTGTCGTTCCAGCCGGTCCGTGAGATCGGGCCGGAGAAGCCGTGGCCGGGATGGGCCGGGATGACCAGGTGGAAGGCGTCGGCCTCGTCACCGCCGTGGGCAACCGGGTCGGTCAGCGGGCCGACAAGGTCGAGGAACTCGACAGCCGAGCCCGGCCAGCCGTGCACGAGCAGCAGGGGTGTCGCGCTCTCGACGGTCGAGCGGACGTGCAGGAAGTGGATGTCCTCACCGTCGATGCTGGTGACGAACTGCGGGTAGCTGTTCAGCTCGGCCTCATGCTTGCGCCAGTCGTACGAGGTTGCCCAGTAGTCCGCGAGTTCCTTCAGGTACGACGCGGGGACGCCGCGCTCCCAGCCGGACCCGGGGAGCTCGGCGGCCCAGCGGGTGCGGGTGAGTCGAGACCGGAGATCGTCGATATCGGCCTGCGGAATATCGATGCGGAAGGGGCGGAACTCGGTGTCGTTGTTCATGGTTTCTCCTATGTCAAGCGGCTGGTGCGAGGTTGGTTGTCGTGCCGCTGGTTGGGTT
>NZ_BAAAOS010000006.1:0-204335 GCF_039530625.1 Kribbella sancticallisti
GGACGTCGCCGGACATTCACACTGTTAAGGGCCACCCACACCGGGTGGCCCTTAGCATTTTCCCCGATGATTTCTCAGCGCCGACTCAGGACACTAGCCGCGGAGGCGCCGGGTCAAGGCGTCGGCGGCTTGGCGGGTTCGGCGCGCCAGCAGGAAGCGTTCGCTGGAGGGGATGGCGTCGGTTCGGAAGGTGACGCTGATGGCGGCTACGGGATGGCCGGCGTGGTCGACCGCAGCGCTGGCTACGGAGGCGACCCCCGGGGTGATGTGTGAGTCCTCCACCGCATACCCCTGACGTTTCTCATCGGCCAGGATGCGGCGGAGTTGCGTGAGCGTCTGCGGCCCCTGCTCAGTACGGCGTACGAAGCTTTCTGGGGTGGGGAACAGCGCGCGGACCTGGGCTGGTGGGAGCTCGGCGAGTAGAGCGCGGCCGGAGGCGGTCAGGGTGGCGGGTAGACGCACGCCTACGTCGGTGACCAGCGTGACCGGGCGGGGTGGCTGTTCCTTCAGGAGATAGACGAGCTCGCGTCCATGGAGAACCCCGAGATGCGCGGTCTGGCCGATTTCGGCGACCAGCTGGGCCAGCAGTGGGCGCGCCAGGCGCTCGAGCGGATCGTGACGCAGATAGGCCGAGCCGATCTCGAAGGCGGCGACCCCGAGGCCGTACCTCTTCTCCTCCGGCAGGTGCACGACGAATCCCTCGCTGATCATTGCTTTCAGCAAGTGGTAGGTCGACGAGCGCGGCAGGCCGACCGCGGAGGCGATGCGCTCCATCGGTACCGGTCCGGGCTGGGTCGCCAGGAAGGTCAGCACCCGCAGGGTGCGGGTCGAGGCGGGAACGTTGCCGTTCACAACTACGAGACTACTGGCACCGTCTCAGGTTGCGGACGATTGACGGCTCCTGGCGCGGCCGCGCCGGAGCCACAGCCGCAGACCCTCGCCGGCCAGCGCGACCGCGAACAGGCCGAGTGCGAGAACCCAGTCGAAACTGTCCCGCCCGGACAGCAGGAAACCGACGGTGATCGCCAGGACCGCGAAGAACGCGATCGACAGGAGGAACCGAGTCACGCTCAGAGCACCTTCTCCGCGGTCCAGGCAGCCGCGGTGGGCTGGTAGCCGAGCCACTTGTTCACCGCGAGCATCGGCTGGTTGTCGGCGTCGTTCCCGGTGTATGCGGTCAGGAACCCGGCCTCGCGGCTGCGGCTCAGCGCGGCCGACTTCACCACCTTGGCCAGCCCGCGGCCGCGGTACGTCGGGACCGTGCCCGTCAGGTTCGACCAGATCACCTTGCGGTCCGGGTCCGCCGCCGTGGTCACGAAAGACACGACGATGCCGTCCGCGACCAGCGCCATACTCAGGTCTCGGCGCAGGTCCGGGTGGTTCCAGTCCATCCGCACCCAATCGTCGTACTCCGGCACGTGCGACAGGCCGCTCGGGTCGCCGTCGGCCACCGCGCTGGTGGCCACCCAGAGCGGCGCCGGCTGGAGGTCGTCGAAGTCGACGAGTTGGAGTCCCGGTGGCACCGGTGCGGGCGCGGGTACTTCAGCCAGGTCGGCTTTCGCGTGGGTCATCCGCCGGCCGATGGTGAACCCGTGGCGAATGGCGAAGTCCTTCGAGCGGTCGTCGTCCGAGACCACAATCAGCAACTTCGCGGCGCCCGCATCCTGGGCGGCACGCTCGATCGCCTGGTACAGGGCGCTGCCGATACCGCGTCCGCGCTGCGCCGGCGGAACCTGCACGGTTACCCGCAACCGAGGCTCCCGCTCCTGCGGATCCGGTAGATAGACATTCCCGAACCCGACGACACCGGGCTCGGTGGCGATCAGGACCACCCTGCGGGTACTCCCCCGGAGTTCGGCCTCGACGCCCTTGGCCGTCTTCACCAGTTGCGGCATCGCGGCCGCCCACACTCCGGCGATTCCCGTCGCGTCGGCCGGTGTCGCCGACCGGATCTCGAACCCCATCCCCTGACCCTAGTTCCCACCAGGGTCTCCGCCGCCCCCGGAAGGTTCCAGCGAGAACGTGGAGGATCTCCACCCTCCACGGGGGTGTAATCCACCCCAGTCGCGCCCGGAGAGGGTGAGAGTCTCGGGTTTGAGACAGGAGATGGGTGGGGGTACTGCCAGGTGAGGGGGTTGGCGCGGTGCAATGGGCGGGTGACGGAGATAGCTGAGGTTGTAGTCGGGGTCGGGCCGTTGGCGGCTGACGAGGTCGTGGCCGTGGCGCGGTACCGGGCGCCCGTGCGGATCGACGACCAGGCGCTCGAGGAGATCGCCAAGTCTCGGGCCGCGATCGAGGCGCTGGCGCACGCCGATACCCCGCACTACGGGGTGTCGACGGGCTTCGGTGCGCTCGCGACGCGGCACATCGCGCCGGAGTTGCGGGCGCAGTTGCAGCGCAGCCTGGTCCGGTCGCACGCGGCCGGCTCCGGGCCCGAGGTTGAGGCCGAAGTGGTTCGCGCGCTCGCTCTGCTCCGGCTGTCGACCCTGGCGACCGGCCGGACCGGGGTGAAGGTCGACACCGCCCAGGCGTACGCCGGGCTCCTGAACGCGCAGCTGACTCCGGTCGTACACGAGTACGGCAGCCTCGGTTGTTCGGGTGATCTCGCGCCGCTGTCGCACGTCGCGCTGGCCGTGATGGGTGAGGGCAAGGTCCGCGATGCCGAGGGCAACCTCCTGGACGCGGCCGACGCGCTGGCGAAGCACAACCTGGCGCCGGTCGTCCTTGCGGAGAAGGAAGGTCTGGCCCTGATCAACGGCACGGACGGCATGCTCGGCATGCTCGTACTCGCGCTGGCCGACCTGGATCGCCTGTTCAAGACAGCCGACATCGCCGCCGCCATGAGCGTCGAGGGACAGCTCGGGACCGACCGCGTATTCGCCGAGGACCTGCAGGCGCTCCGCCCGCACCCTGGTCAAGGATCAGCCGCCGCCAACCTGCGCGCCGTACTGGCTGACAGTGGCATCGTCGCGAGTCACCGGGGACCCGACTGCAACCGGGTGCAGGATGCCTATTCGTTGCGGTGTTCGCCGCAGGTGCATGGCGCCGCCCGCGACACGGCTGCTCACGCCGCGATGGTCGCCGGACGTGAGTTGGCGGCCGCGATCGACAACCCGGTGGTGATGCCCGACGGCCGGGTCGAGTCGAACGGCAACTTCCACGGAGCCCCCGTCGGCTATGTGCTGGACTTCCTCGCCATCGCGGTGGCGGATGTGGCCAGCATGAGCGAGCGGCGTACGGACCGGTTCCTCGACGTCGCGCGCAACCACGGGCTGAACGCCTTCCTGGCCGACGATCCGGGCGTCGACAGCGGGCACATGATCGCGCAGTACACGCAGGCGGCGATCGTGTCCGAGCTGAAGCGGCTCGCCGTGCCGGCCAGCGTGGACTCCATCCCGAGCAGCGCGATGCAGGAAGACCACGTCTCGATGGGCTGGTCCGCCGCCCGCAAGCTGCGCAAGGCGATCGATGGGCTGCAGCAGGTGCTCGCGGTAGAGATCCTGACCGCCGCGCGGGGCCTCGATCTGCGCGCGCCGCTCGAGCCGTCGCCCGCCACCGCCGCAGTACGGAGCAGGCTGCGGGAGCACGTCGAAGGGCCGGGGACCGATCGTCACCTGGCCCCCGAGATCGAACACTCCGTCCGGCTTGTTGCTGACGGCACCTACTTGTCCGCAGTCGAGGCCGTCACCGGCCCGCTCCTCTGAAAGGCTGGATCACCTATGTCCGGACCCCGTCCCGTGCGCGCGCCCCGCGGTACCACCCTCACCGCCCGTGGCTGGCAGCAGGAAGCCGCGCTGCGGATGCTGCAGAACAACCTCGACCCCGAGGTGGCCGAGCACCCCGACGAACTCGTCGTGTACGGCGGCTCGGGCAAGGCGGCGCGCGACTGGAACTCGTTCGACGCGATGGTCAGAACCCTGACCACGTTGAAGGACGACGAGACGATGCTGGTCCAGTCCGGCAAGCCGGTCGGCGTGATGCAGACGCACGAGTGGGCGCCGCGGGTGCTGATCGCGAACTCCAACCTGGTCGGCGACTGGGCCACCTGGGAGGAGTTCCGCCGGCTCGAGGCGATGGGGCTGACCATGTACGGCCAGATGACGGCCGGGTCGTGGATCTACATCGGCACCCAGGGCATCCTGCAGGGGACCTACGAGACGTTCGCCGCGGTGGCGACGAAGAAGTTCGACGGCTCGCTGGCCGGGACCATCACGCTGACCGCCGGACTCGGCGGCATGGGTGGTGCGCAGCCGCTGGCCGTGACCATGAACGACGGCGTGGCGATCTGCATCGACGTGGACGAGTCGCGGATCGAACGCCGGATCGAGCACCGGTACCTCGACGTCCGCGCCGCCTCCGTGGACGAGGCCTTGCGGCTGGCCGAGGAGGCGAAGGCGGCCCGCCGGCCGCTGTCGATCGGAGTACTGGGCAACGCGGCGACGATCGTGCCGGATCTGCTGAAGCGCGGCGCTCCGATCGACATCGTGACCGACCAGACCTCCGCGCACGATCCGCTGATGTACCTGCCGGTGGGCGTGGACTTCGCCGACTGGAGTACGGCGCGTGAGAAGGACCCGGCCGGGTTCACCGAACGGGCGCAGGAGTCGATGGCCCGCCACGTCGAGGCGATGGTGGGATTCCAGGACGCGGGCGCCGAGGTGTTCGACTACGGCAACTCCATCCGCGACGAGGCTCGCAAGGCCGGCTACCACCGCGCCTTCGACTTCCCGGGCTTCGTACCGGCGTACATCCGGCCGTTGTTCTGCGAGGGCAAGGGCCCGTTCCGTTGGGCGGCGTTGTCGGGTAACCCGGCCGACATCCACAAGACCGACCAGGCGATCCTCGAACTGTTCCCGGACAACGAGCACCTGGCCCGCTGGATCAAGATGGCCGGCGAGCGGGTCGCGTTCCAGGGTCTGCCGGCCCGGATCTGCTGGCTCGGTCAGGGCGAACGGGACAAGGCGGGCGTGCGCTTCAACGACATGGTCGCCTCGGGTGAGTTGGAGGCGCCGATCGTGATCGGGCGCGACCACCTCGACACCGGCAGCGTCGCGTCGCCGTACCGGGAGACCGAGGGGATGCTGGACGGCTCGGACGCGATCGCGGACTGGCCGTTGCTGAACGCGATGGTGAACGTGTCCAGCGGTGCCTCCTGGGTGTCGATCCACCACGGCGGCGGCGTCGGGATGGGCCGGTCGATCCACGCCGGCCAGGTATCCGTTGCCGACGGCACCGACCTGGCCCGGCGCAAGCTGGAACGGGTGCTGAGCAACGACCCGGCGATGGGCGTGATCCGCCACGTGGACGCCGGCTACGAACGGGCCGAAGAAGTAGCAACCGAGCGAGGCGTCATGATTCCGATGCGGGAGAACTGACCGCTGCACAGTGCGACCGAGGCTATCCGTAGCGCTAGGGTGCACTTTCTCAAGCGGCGAGAAACCTGCTCAGCACGTGAGCGCGGGCTCTTGTTCGCCTAGGATCGTTCGGGCGATCTCCGACGAGCGCGAAGGGGCGCCATGATCGAGTTCGAAGACGTCACCAAGCAGTATCCGGACGGCACCGTCGCCGTCGACAAGCTGTCGCTGCGGATCCCGAGCAACGAGATCACCGTCTTCGTCGGGCCCTCGGGCTGCGGCAAGACGACCTCGCTGCGGATGATCAACCGCACGATCGAACGCAGCGGCGGCCGGATCTCGATCGACGGTGAGGACATCAACTCCGGCGACCCGGTCGCGCTGCGGCGCGGCATCGGCTATGTGATCCAGCATGCCGGGCTGTTCCCGCACAAGACCGTGGTGGACAACGTCGCCACCGTGCCGAAGCTGCTGGGCTGGGACAAGAAGAAGACCCGCTCGGTGGCGATGGAGTTGCTCGAGCGCGTCGGCCTGGACCTCAAGCTGGCCCAGCGGTATCCGGCCCAGCTGTCTGGTGGCCAGCAGCAACGAGTCGGCGTGGCCCGGGCACTCGCGGCCGATCCCAAGATCATGCTGATGGACGAGCCGTTCAGCGCGGTCGACCCGATCGTCCGGCACCAGTTGCAGGAGGAACTGCTCCGGCTGCAGCGCGACATCGGCAAGACCATCGTGTTCGTCACGCACGACATCGACGAGGCGATCAAGCTCGGTGACAACGTCGCCGTACTGCGGGTCGGCGGCAAGCTGGCCCAGTTCGCCCCACCGGCGGAACTGCTCGCGAACCCCGCCGACGAGTTCGTCGAGAGCTTCGTCGGTCAGGACCGGGGATACCGCGCGCTGACCTTCCTGCAGATCGGCCAGATCGAGCTCGGCGGGCTGCCGGACGATCTCGCGCTCGACGACGCCGGGCGGCCGATCGGCTGGCGCACCGCGGCCGGCGGCCAGGAGTTGCAGCCGATCGGCCCGGTGTTCACCCGCAACGACTCGATGCGGGCCGCGCTCGACTCGCTGCTGACCTCGCCGACCGGGCAGGGCGTCTGCGTCGACGAGAACGGCAAGGCCGTCGGTGTGGTCGACCACACGGTCGTCGCCGCGGCGGTCCGCTCAGCCGAGGCGCTTCGCTCATGAGGGTACAAATTGCCACGCCTCCGGCGCGGCGTCCGCTCTTTAGTCCAGGGCGGGAGGTCTCATGACCTGGGTCGGCGACAATCTCGGGCTGATCTGGGACCAGTTGAGCGAGCACATCTACCTGGCGATCGTGCCGGTGGTGCTGGGGCTGCTGATCTCGGTTCCGCTCGGCTACGTGGCGACCAGGTTCTCCTGGCTGGCCAACCCGCTGATCGCGCTCGGCGGCGTGCTCTATTCACTGCCCTCGATCGCGCTGTTCATCGTGCTGCCGGTGCTGCTCGGCACCCAGGTGCTGGACCGGATCAACATCGTGGTGGCGCTGACCATCTACGCGGTCTCGCTGCTGATCCGCAACGTCATCGACGGCCTGCGCTCGGTCCCGCCGGAGGTCCGGCAGGCCGCGGTCGCGGTCGGCTACGGCCCGGCCCGCCGGCTGCTGACGATCGACCTGCCGATCGCGGTCCCGGTCATCTTCGCCGGGCTGCGGGTGGTCACGGTCGCCAACATCTCGATGGTCAGCGTCGGCGCCGTGATCGGCATCGGCGGCCTCGGTCAGCTGTTCACCGAGGGCTTCCAGAAGGACTTCCTGACGCCTGTGGTGGTCGGGGTCATCCTCTCGCTGCTGCTGGCCCTGCTGGCCGACCTGCTGATCGTCGGCCTGCAACGGGTACTGACGCCGTGGGCTCGCGTGGTCTCGTCGGTGAAGGAGGCCTGACATGTGGCAATACCTGACCGACTCGTTCAACTGGTCCGGACCGGAAGGCATCACGGCCAGGATCATCGAGCACATCTGGTACACGGCGGCCGCGCTCGGGCTGGCCGCGGTGATCGCGCTGCCCGTCGGGCTGTGGATCGGGCACACCCGCCGGGGCGCGTTCCTGGCGATCAACCTGGGCAACGCGGCCCGCGCGCTGCCGAGCCTGGGGCTGCTGATGCTGGCGGTGCTGCTGACCGACCAGATCGGCTTCCTGCCGGTACTGATCGCGCTCGTCGCTCTCGGTATTCCCCCGATCCTGGCGTCGACGTACGCCGGGCTGTCCGGTGTCGATCCGGCCACGATCGACGCGGCCCGGGGGATGGGGATGACCGGGCGAGAGATCCTGACCAAGGTGGAGGTCCCGATCGCGATGCCGCTGATCATCTCCGGTCTGCGCAGCGCGACCCTGCAGATCGTGTCCACCGCGACCATCGCCGCGCTCGTCTCGCTGGGCGGGCTCGGCCGGTACGTGGTGGACGGGCTGAAGCTGCGCGACTTCCCGCAGATGTTCAGCGGTGCCCTGCTGGTGGCCCTGCTGGCCATCGCGCTCGACCTGCTCTTCGCCCTGGCAGGCCGGATCACCGTGTCCAAAGGACTGCGGGTCGACTGATGGCCGGAATCCGTCGCTCGACCTGGAACACCGCCGGTAAGCGCCGGCGTCAATCGAAATCCTGGAGGCTCCCGTGTTGAGATCCACACTCATCCGTACCGCGATTGCCGGGGTCGCCGTACTCGGCCTGGCTGCCTGTGGGGGTGGGGGCGATCCACTGTCGGGTGACGACGACGCCGGTGGTTCCCCCGCGCCCGCCGAGGTGAAGAGCATCACCGTCGGCTCCGCGGACTTCTCCGAGAGCCAGTTGCTGGCCGAGATCTTCGGCCAGGCGCTCGCCGCCAAGGGCGTCGAGGTCAAGCAGCAGCAGAACATCGGCAACCGCGAGACCTACATGGCCGCGATCAAGGACGGCTCGGTGCACCTGCTGCCGGAGTACACCGGTGCGGCGCTGAGCTACTTCAAGAAGGACGCCACCGAGACTGAGGACGAGGCGGCCTACAACGCGCTGAAGGCGGCGCTGCCGTCGGGTCTGGAGGTGCTGGACAAGTCGCCGGCCGCCGACGAGGACGCCATCGTGGTGACCAAGGCGACCGCCGACAAGTACAGCCTGAAGTCGCTGGGCGACCTGAAGGCGCACTCCAAGGAGATGGTGGCCGGCGGTAGCTCGGAGTTCAAGGTCCGCGAGGCGGGTCTGAAGGGGCTGAAGGACAAGTACGGCGTCGAGTTCAAGGAGTACAAGACGCTGGACGCCGGAGGTCCGCTGAGCGCCAAGGCGCTGCTGGACAACCAGATCCAGGTGTCGAACTTCTTCACCACCCAGTCGTTGATCAAGGACAACAACCTGGTCATGCTGGAGGACCCGGAGAACATCCTGCCGCCGAACAACATCGTTCCGCTGATCCGGACCGACCACAAGGCGGCCAACATCACCGACGCGCTGAACGCCGTGTCGGCCAAGCTCACCACCGACTCGCTGACCGACCTGGTCAAGCGCATCGACGTGGGCAAGGAGGCCGCCAAGGCGGTCGCGGCCGACTGGCTGAGCAAGAACCAGCTGTCCTAGGAGTGACGGGGGTCGCCGGGGCGGTGGTTCCGCGCCCGGCGGCCCCTTGTCTTGCCTGCGGTTTTCCGATGGAGGAGTGCGAGTGACCGAGTCGTTCGAGCGGCTGTGGGCCGATTTGGCCGCGATGGGGAAAGACCCCGAGACCGGTGGATATCACCGCGGCGGCTGGACCCCGACCGAACGGGAGGCCACCGGTTGGTTCGTCGACCAGTGCGCTGCCCGCGGCCTGGCACTCGAGTCTGACGGCTTGGGAAACCTGGTCGGGTGGTGGGAGCCGGCCGCGCCGGGTGAAACCGCCCCCGGGAAGTCGGCAGCCGGAGAAGCGAGGCGTACCGGAGGCACGCCGGCGCAAGGTGAAGTGCCGGCCGCGCCAGGTGGAACGGGGGGCGGGGGGCTTGCGGCTGGGAGAGCGGTCGGCGGTGAGGTGCGCTCTGTTCCCGGGGTTGTGACTGGGAGCCATCTCGACTCCGTCATCGATGGTGGGGCCTTCGACGGGCCGTTGGGGGTCGTTTCGGCGCTGGCGGCTGTTGATCGGTTGCGGGCTGAGGGGTTCACTCCCTCGGTGCCGATCGGGGTGGGGGCGTTCGTCGAGGAAGAAGGCTCGCGGTTCGGGATGCCTTGTCTCGGGTCGCGGATCGCTACCGGTGTGCTCGCCGCTGACAAGGCTCTTGCCTTGAGGGACCGCGGCGGGGTCTCGCTCGCCGAGGCCTTGAGCGCGGCGGGGACGGATCCGGCCGGTGTCGGGCCGTCGCCGCTGCTGGAGCGGATGGGGACGTTTGTCGAGTTGCACGTGGAGCAGGGGCGGGCGTTGGCGGCGCCCGTGGGGGTGGCCAGTTCGATCTGGCCGCACGGGCGGTTCCGGTTCACCTTCCAGGGGGAGGCGAACCACGCCGGCACCACGTTGATGGAGGACCGGCACGACCCGATGCTGACCTACGCGATGACGGCGCTCGCGGCGAACAAGCAGGCCCGGCTGGCCGGAGCACGCGCCACCTTCGGGCGGCTGGCGGTCGAGCCGAACGGGACGAACGCCGTACCGTCGCAGGTGACCGCCTGGCTGGATGCCCGGGCCGCGACCGACGACGTGCTCCAGTCGTTGCTGGCAGCAATCACCCGGCTGGCGACGGAGCGGGCCGAGCGGGACGGGACCAGCGTCTCCGTGGTCGCCGAGTCCGTCTCGCCGATCGTGGACTTCCAGCCGGGCCTGCGGGACCGGCTGGCCGCAGTACTGGACGGGGCGCCGGTGTTGCCGACCGGGGCCGGGCACGACGCGGGGGTGTTTTCCGACGCGGGGATCCCGACGGCGATGCTGTTCGTGCGGAACCCGACCGGGGTTTCGCACTCGCCGGCGGAGTACGCCGAGATGGACGACTGCCTGGCCGGGGTGGAGGCGTTGGCGACGGTGCTCAAGGATCTCGCGCGGTGACCGCCTACTGGTGCTCGCGGGCCTTGCTGCCTTCGGGAATCGCCTCGGACGTGCTGGTCACTGTCGTGGACGGCAGATTCGCATCCGTCGAGGCCGGGGTGCCCGCCGGTGACGCGGTGAGGTTGCTGGGACTGGTGCTTCCGGGCTTGGCGAACTGTCACAGCCACGCCTTCCACCGCGCCCTTCGCGGCCGCACGCAGACCGAGCGCGGCACGTTCTGGACTTGGCGAGAGCAGATGTACTCCGTCGCGTCGCGACTGACGCCGGACAGCTACTACCACCTCGCGCGCGCCGTGTACGGCGAGATGCTGCTGAGCGGGATCACCGCGGTCGGGGAGTTCCACTATCTCCACCACGCCCCCGGCGGCCGCCGGTACGACGACCCGAACGCGATGGGCGAGGCGCTGATCGCGGCCGCCAGGGATGTCGGCCTGCGGATCGCCTTGCTCGACACCTGTTACGTGGCGGGTGGCATCGATCAGCCGCTGAACGAGGTGCAGCAGCGATTCAGCGACGGGGATGCCGCACGCTGGGCCGCCCGGATGCTCGACCTGCGCGGCGCGGACGACGTGGTGATCGGCGCGGCCGCGCACTCGGTGCGAGGCGTGCCCCAAGACCAGTTGGGCACGGTGACGGACGCGCTGCCGAACGCGCCGCTGCACATCCACCTGTCCGAGCAGGTCGCGGAGAACGCGGCCTGCCTCGAAGCGTATGGCCGAACGCCCTCGCAAGTGCTGGACGAGGTGGGATTCCTCGGCGGACGGACGAGCGCAGTACATGCGACTCATCTGACCCCGGTGGATGTCGGACTGCTCGGGGGTTCGGGAACGTACTCGTGTTTCTGCCCGACCACCGAGAGGGATCTGGCCGACGGGATCGGGCCGTCGGTCGCGTTGCGCGACGCGGGATCCCCGCTGACGTTGGGATCGGACAGCCACGCGGTGATCGATCTGTTCGAGGAGATGCGCGCGGTCGAGTTGGACGAGCGGCTGGCGTCGCAGCAGCGCGGGCACTGGTCGGCGCCGGAGTTGCTGGCCGCGGGCACCGTGGTCGGCCACCGGTCGCTCGGCTTCGACGACGCGGGCCGGATCGAGGCCGGCGCGCGGGCGGATCTGGTCGCGGTACGACTCGACAGCGTCCGTACTGCGGGCACCGGCGCGTCCGTGGAGACGGCCGTTTTCGCTGCCAGCGCGGCGGATGTCGTGGATGTCGTTGTCTCGGGCAATCACCTGGTTGCCTCGGGCGAGCATCTGAAGCTGGACGTGGCGGCGGAGCTGGCCGCGTCGATCGGAGCGGTGACTGCGGAATGACCTCATTGTTGCTGACCGGGATCGGTTCGCTGGTGACGAACGACCCGGCCCAGGGTGGATTGCTCGGGGAGATCCACGACGCCGCGGTGGTGATCGACGGATCCCGGTTCGCGTGGGTCGGGTCCCGGCGGGATGCTCCGGCCGCTGACAGCGCGCTGGATCTCGGCGGCCGGGCGGTGATCCCGGGGTTCGTGGACTCGCACTCGCACCTGGTCTTCGCGGGCGATCGGGCCGAGGAGTTCGCCGCGCGGATGACCGGCCAGCCCTACAGCGCGGGTGGGATCCGGACCACGGTGGTGGCGACGCGCGGGGCGACGGACGACCAGTTGACGGCGAACGTGGCGCGCCTGGTGACCGAGATGCGGCGACAGGGGACCACCACCGTCGAGATCAAGTCCGGCTACGGGCTGACCGTGGCGGACGAGTCCCGGGCGCTCGCGATCGCGGCGAACTTCACCGACGAGACCACGTTTCTCGGGGCGCACGTCGTACCGGCTGAGTTCGCGGATGATCCGGCGGGGTACGTCGACCTGGTGACCGGGGCGATGCTGGAAGCGGCCGCTCCGCACGCTCGGTGGATCGACGTGTTCGTCGAGCGGGGTGCGTTCGACGAGGACCAGGCTCGGGCGATTCTCCTGGCAGGCAAGGAGAAGGGGCTCGAGCTGCGGGTGCATGCGAACCAGCTCGGCGAGGGGCCCGGAGTACGGGTTGCTTGTGAGCTGGGTGCTGCCGCGGCGGATCATTGCACTCATCTGAGTGATGCCGATGTGGACGCGTTGGCCTCGACCGGGGTGGTCGCGGGGTTGTTGCCGGCGGTCGAGTTCTCCACCCGGTCGCCGTACCCGGATGCGCGGCGACTGATCGACGCGGGCGTCACCGTCGCTCTGGCGACCGACTGCAACCCGGGCTCTGGGTACTCGTCGTCGATGCCGCTCTGCATCGCCCTGGCGGTCCGTGAGATGCGTATGTCGCCTGCGGAGGCCCTGTGGTCCGCTACAGCTGGTGGGGCCGCCTCTCTTCGCCGTACGGACGTGGGGCGGATCGCTCCCGGCGCGCGGGCGGATCTGGCGGTCCTGGATGCGCCTTCCTATCTGCACCTCGCCTATCGACCGGGCGTGCCTCTGGTCGCGCACACCTTCGTGGATGGGCGTCAGTTGTAAATCCGGTGCGCTCGGCCGGTCTGGACGTCACCCTTGAGGCATGTCCAAGGCAACGGCGCAGCGGGTCGACGAGGGGTTTCGTCGGCGGCTGCGTGCTGCCTTCCAGTGGCAGTGGGACCGCGGTTCCTGGCGGGGGTCGGCCGATCTCACGGGCTGGTGGCGCGACTCGGAGTTGATCCGCGAGCTTGGTCCCGCCCTGGCCGCGTTGTATGACGAGCAGCCGACGGTGGTGCTGGGGCCGGTGTCGCGTGGCGCTCTCCTCGGAGCGCTCACGGCCGCCTCTGTGGGGGTCGGGTTCGTGGAGGTGCGCAAGGACGACGGGCCGGCGACCGACAGCGACCGCTGGGTACTGCGTACCACCGCGCCCGACTACCGCGATCGGCACGTCGTGTTCGGCTTCCCGCGGGACCTGGTGGCCGCCGGTGACCGGGTGCTGATGGTGGACGACTGGGCCGACACCGGGGCGACGGCGCGGGCGGTCAGAGCGTTGGTGGACGACTGCGGCGCCCAGTGGATCGGTGCCGCCTGCATCGTCGACGGACTGATGGACCCGCGGCTGCGCCACGACCTGCCCGTCCGCGCGCTGCTCGACGTCCGCACGCTCTGACCGAGCGCCCGTACGCCGAGCCGCCGTGCGCCGAGCCGCCCGTCGCTGGGCCGCCCGTACGCCGAGCCGCCCCGACGCCGGGCCGGGCGTGCGCAGTACTAGTCGGCCAGTTCCTTGGAGAGCATGGCGCTGGTGGTGCCGTTGGGGCGGCGGAGTTTGCCGACCTCGACGAAGCCGCGGGCGGCGTGGAAGGCGAGGGAGGCTTCGTCGGGAGGATCGGACTGAACCCGGCAGACCAGGCGGTCGAAGGGCTTGGCGGCGCGCTCGACGGCGCGGTAGACCGAGGTGGCGACACCCTGGCGCCGGTACTCCTCGGCGACCACGATCCGGTCCAGGTGCAGGAAGCGGTCGGCATAGGTGGAGACGAACCACTGGAAGTCGAGGCTGTCGTGGGCGGAGCCGGGTGCGAAGGTGAGGACGAAGGCGGCGATCTCGCCCTCGATCTCCACCACGGCGGCATGGGCGGCGATCAGCCGGAGCCAGTCCAGCCGGTCGGGGCCCAGCGGGTCCGTCTGCTCGACGGCGGCGGCGTTCAGGGCGAGCACGGCCGGTTCGTCGGCGGACGTCATGGGGCGGAGTTTCACCTGCACACCTTCCCACGCGCGGCACCTTCCGCGGCAGGGGTCTGACCAGGGCTTGACCGGAGTCTGCCCCGAAAACCCGGCCCCGGGGTTGGGAATGAGCCGGGCGTGCGGCAATGTTGAGCCAGGTGAACTCAAGTTTGCGCAACCAGGCTGCGGTCCGATTTGAATCCGGGCCCCCGGAACGGCAACATTGAGTCTGCATCACTCAACTTCGTGGAGGTAACGCACATGGCCCGCGCGGTCGGTATCGATCTCGGTACGACGAACTCCGTCATCGCCGTACTGGAAGGTGGCGAGCCCACCGTCATCCCCAACGCCGAGGGAGCACGCACGACCCCCTCGGTCGTGGCCTTCGCCAAGAACGGCGAGGTCCTGGTCGGAGAGGTGGCCAAGCGCCAGGCCACCACGAACGTCGACCGGACGATCCGTTCGGTCAAGCGCCACATGGGCGAGAGCTGGAACGTCTCGATCGACGGCAAGAAGTTCACCGCCCAGCAGATCAGCGCGTTCGTGCTGCAGAAGCTGAAGCGGGACGCCGAGGCGTACCTCGGGGAGCAGGTCACGGACGCGGTCATCACCGTGCCGGCCTACTTCTCCGACGCGCAGCGGCAGGCGACCAAGGAGGCCGGCGAGATCGCCGGCCTGAACGTGCACCGGATCGTCAACGAGCCCACCGCGGCGGCGCTGGCGTACGGGCTGGACAAGGGCACCGAGCAGACCATCCTGGTCTTCGACCTCGGCGGCGGCACCTTCGACGTGTCGCTGCTGGAGATCGGCGACGGCGTCTTCGAGGTGAAGGCGACCAGCGGTGACAACCACCTCGGTGGTGACGACTGGGACCAGCGGATCGTCCAGTGGCTGGTGACCCAGTTCAAGAACAAGAACGGCACCGACCTGTCCGGCGACAAGATGGCCATGCAGCGTCTGCAGGAGGCCGCGGAGAAGGCCAAGATCGAGCTCTCCAGCGCCGCCGAGACCAGCATCCACCTGCCGTACCTGAGTCTGACCGACTCCGGCCCGCTGCACCTGGAGGAGAAGCTCTCCCGGGCCGAGTTCCAGAAGCTCACCAACGACCTGCTCGAGCGCGCCCGCGCACCGTTCAAGGCCGTCATCAAGGACGCCGGCGTCGACGTGTCGAAGATCGACCACGTCATCCTCGTCGGTGGCTCCACCCGGATGCCCGCCGTGGCCGAACTGGTCAAGGAGCTGACCGGTGGCAAGGACCCGAACAAGGGTGTGAACCCGGACGAGGTCGTCGCCGTCGGTGCCTCCCTGCAGGCCGGTGTGCTGAAGGGTGAGGTCAAGGACGTCCTGCTGCTCGACGTGACCCCGCTGAGCCTGGGCATCGAGACCAAGGGTGGCGTGTTCACCAAGATCATCGAGCGCAACACCACCATCCCGACCAAGGGCTCGGAGATCTTCACCACCGCCGAGGACAACCAGCCGTCGGTGATGATCCAGGTCTACCAGGGCGAGCGCGAGATGGCCCGGGACAACAAGTCGCTCGGCAACTTCGAGCTGACCGGCCTGCCGCCGGCGCCGCGCAACGTGCCGCAGATCGAGGTCACCTTCGACATCGACGCGAACGGCATCGTGCACGTCAACGCCAAGGACCTGGCCACCGGCAAGGAGCAGCGGATGACGGTCACCGGTGGCTCCGCGCTGCCGAAGACCGACATCGACCAGATGGTCCGCGACGCCGAGCAGTACGCCGAGGAGGACCGCGTGCGCCGCGAGGCCGTCGAGTCCCGCAACCAGGCGGAGGGTCTGGTCTACCAGACCGAGAAGTTCCTGCAGGAGAACGAGGACAAGGTCCCCGACGACGTCAAGACCGAGGTCAAGGACGGCGTCGCGGAGCTGAAGAAGGCGCTCGAGGGTGAGGACGCCGACGCGATCAAGACCGCGTCGGAGAAGCTCGCCCAGTCCAGCCAGAAGATGGGCGCCGCGATGTACGCGAACGCCCAGGCGGCCGGCACCTCGGACGAGAGCGCGTCGGCGGACGAGAGCGGCTCCAGCAGCAACGACGACGTGGTCGACGCCGAGATCGTGGACGAGGACCGCCCGCAGGACAAGCAGAGTGGATCTTCTCAGGCAGAGGACGACAAGTGACCGACCGCGACCCTGGTAGCGAGTTCGGCGACGGGGAGCCCGTCGTCCGCGACAAGCGCCGGATCGACCCGGAGACCGGCAACCTGCGAGAGGCCGCTGAGACCTCAGCGGCCCCCGCGGGTGGCGCCGCGCCTGGTATGCCCGGTACGCCGGGCGCCCAGCCGCCGCGGGACCCGTCCGACCTGATCGGGCCGTCGGCCCAGGAGGCCCTGTTGACCGAGGCGCTCGCCGAACGTACCGCGGACCTGCAGCGACTGCAGGCGGAGTACGTGAACTACAAGCGGCGGGTGGATCGGGACCGGGAGGCGAACCGCGAGGTCGTCATCGGTTCGGTGCTGACCGAGTTGCTGCAGACGCTGGACGACATCGGCCGGGCCCGCGAGGCGGGCGAACTCGAGGGCGCGTTCAAGGCGGTCGCCGAGTCGGTCGAGCGGGTCACCGAGAAGCTCGGCCTGGTCAAGTTCGGCGAGGTCGGCGATCCCTTCGACCCGCGGATCCACGAGGCGCTGCTGCACAACTATTCCGACGAGGTGGACGGCCCGACCGCCACGATGGTGATGCAGCCGGGGTACCGCCTCGGCGAGCGGATCCTGCGGGCGGCGCGAGTCGCCGTCTCGGAACCGACCGAGCAGCTCCCGGCGGACTCGACCGAGGACGCTGACCAGGTCAACAAGCCCACGGAGTAAGGGATTCTCCCCGAGGAGGTGAGACGTCGATGAGTACGAAAGACTGGTTGGAGAAGGACTTCTACAAGGTTCTCGGCGTCTCCAAGACGGCAGAGGCCGACGAGATCAAGAAGGCCTACCGCAAGCTGGCGCGCAAGTACCACCCGGACTCCAACGCCGGGGACGCGTCGGCCGAGGCCAAGTTCAAGGAGGTCTCCGAGGCGTACGACGTCGTCGGGGACACCAAGAAGCGCAAGGAGTACGACGAGGCCCGCCGGCTGTTCGGCAGCGGCGGCTTCCGGATGCCGGGCAGCAGCGGGACGCAGGGTGGACAGGGATTCGGCTTCGACGTCGGCGACCTGTTCAACCGGTCCGGCTCGACCGGCGGCGGGGGACTCGGCGACATCCTGGGCGGCATGTTCGGCGGCGGCGGTGGTGGGCGCACCACGACCACCTCGTCGACGGCGCGGCCGCGCCGGGGTGCCGACATCGAGACCGAGGCGACGATCGAGTTCGCCGAGGCCGTGAACGGTGTCACCGTCGCACTCCGGATGACCAGCGACGAACCGTGCAAGACCTGCCGCGGGACCGGCGCGAAGTACGGCACGGTGCCGAAGGTCTGCCTGAAGTGCGAAGGCACGGGCATGCAGACCTCGGTCCAGGGTGGCGTCTTCGCGATGACCGAGCCCTGCACCGAGTGCAAGGGCCGCGGTCTGGTCGTCGACCAGCCCTGCGAGACCTGCCACGGCTCCGGCCGCGGCCAGTCGAGCAAGACCATGCAGGTCCGCATCCCCGCGGGCGTGCAGGACGGTCAGCGGATCCGGCTGAAGGGCAAGGGTGCCGCCGGCGAACGAGGTGGCCCCTCGGGCGATCTCTACGTCAGCGTGCACGTCAAGCCGCACCGGATCTTCGGCCGGCAGGGTGAGCACCTGACCCTGGCGGTTCCGGTCAGCTTCACCGAGGCCGCGCTGGGTGCCGAGATCAAGGTTCCGACCCTGGACGGCCTGCCCGTCACGGTCCGGATCCCCGCCGGTACTGCGAACGGCAGCAAGCTGCGGGTTCGCGGGAAGGGCTCGGTCCGTCGCGACGGCAGCAAGGGCGACCTGCTGCTCACCATCGAGGTGCAGGTGCCGCACGAGTTGAGCGAGGAGCAGCGCACCAAGCTGCAGGAGTTCTCCTCGGCGGCGGCGCAACCTGACCTGCGCGCTGGGTTGTTCGGGAGTTCCTGATGGGCATCCCGTTCTCGCAGGTGCCGACCTGGGACGACCGCACCCCGATCTACGTGATCTCGGTGGCGGCCCAACTGGCCGGCATGCACCCGCAGACCCTGCGCCAGTACGACCGGCTCGGCCTGGTCACTCCCAGCCGGGCGAGTGGCCGCGGCCGGCGGTACTCGGCGTACGACGTGGCGAAGCTGCGGTATGTCCAGCACCTGTCGCAGGAGGAGGGCGTCAACCTGGCGGGCATCCGGCACGTCCTCGAGTTGCAGTCTGAGGTCGAGGACCTGCGCAGGCGGGTGAACCAGTTGCTCGCCGAGGTGCAGCGCGGTGTCGGGGTGTCCCGGCAGAGCAGTCAACGGGCCAGCCGAGTCTTCTCGGCCGGACCCGCGGGCGACGTGATCGCCATGGGTCGCCAGCAGACCACCACCCGGTGGGTCCGCACGCACCCCCTGGAACTGGGCCAACGCTGAGCTCCCCGGGAGCCTCCTTCGAGGCTCCCGGGACCAGCGAGCCAACCATCTCTTCCTGCTGTTGCTGGGACCGGCCGGCAGGTTGATCGCAGGACTACAGACTTCCGGAAGCCTTGACCCCCGCGAGGCTTCCGGCTCCCCCGGGGCTCTCCATCACCCGAGAGCCCCGGCCCCGGTGCGAGCTTCGACCCCTCGAAGCTCCCCGCCGGGCACCGGAGCGCGCCATCCCCTTGGCGCCTCCGGACACCGGAGTGCGCGACCCCCCAACGCGCCTCCGGACCCCGGAGTGCGCGACCCCCCAACGCGCCTCCGGACCCCGGAGTGCGCACCCCCGATGCGCCTCCGGGCGTGGAGCCCCCGGATCCCTGGTGGTCCGGGGGCTTCCTCGCGTTCGGCCGCCGGACGACCGCGGACGCGTGGGGATCCGGGCGGTGGCCGCCTACGCTGGCAAGGTGACGCTCACCTTGAAGACCGACCGGTTGCTGATTCGCGACTGGGAAGAAGACGACGCCGACGCCGCACTGGAGATCTACGGCTCGGCCGACGTGGCTCAGTGGTTGTCGCCGGCGATCGACCAGGTCACTGACGCGGCGACGATGCGGGTCATCCTGCGCGCCTGGATCGAGGCCCAGCCGAACTTCGTCGTCCCGGCCGGGCGCTGGGCTGTCGCCCGCCAGGAGGACGGTGAGGTCGTCGGCGGCCTGCTGATCCGCCTGCTCCCGCCGTACGAGGAGGACCTCGAGATCGGCTGGCAGTTGCGCCCGAGCGCCTGGGGCCAGGGCTACGCCACCGAGGCCAGCCGGGGCCTGATGAAGTGGGCCTTCAAGGAAGGCGCGATCGACGAACTCTTCGCCGTCGCCAGGCCGAACAACAGGCGCGCCATCGCCACCGCCGGCCGCCTCGGCATGGAGTGGGTCGGCGAAACCGAGAAGTACTACGACCTGAACCTGCAGGTCTACCGAATCCGCGCCGCGGAGTTCAAACCCTGAGCAGGTCCGCCTCGTGATGCCGGCGGGCGACGAACCGCAGCCCCACCGGAGCTCAGTTCGTGGCGGGGTCGGCAGCGTTACCGGTACGGGCTCCAACCGCAGCGACCCTGAGTTGTCCCCAGGTTTTCTCAGAGTTGAGTGGAATGCACTCAAGTTTGGATAAGTTGTAGGTAGTAGGACTTGTCATTGAGCTTGAGAGGCTGGAAACCAGATGGATGTTCAGCGGTTGACGACGCTGGCCCGGGAAACCCTGTCGGTCGCGATCCGTCAGACCTCCGCGGCGGGCAACCCGACCGTGGAACCGATTCACCTGTTGTCGGCCCTGCTCGCGCAGCCGGAAGGGGCCACCATCGGCCTGCTGGAGGCCGCGGGCGGGGAGGTCGATGCGGTGCGCCGCCGGACAGCGGAGCAGTTGAGCCGCCTGCCCAAGGCGAGTGGCGGCAGTGTGCAGGCGCCGAGCCTGTCGGGGAAGACCAGTGATGTGCTGAACCAGGCAGAGCAGCGTGCGCTCGGGCTGGGGGACGAGTTCGTCTCCACCGAGCACCTGCTGATCTCGCTGGCCACGGTCGAGGGCAACGCCAAGACCGCGCTGGATGTGACGCCGGACGCGCTGCTGCAGGCGTTCGACACGATGCGCGGCAACCGGCGGATCACCTCGCCGGAGGCCGAAGGCACCACCAAGACGCTGGAGAAGTACGGCGTCGACCTGACCGAGCGTGCTCGCGACGGCAAACTCGACCCGGTGATCGGGCGGGACTCGGAGATCCGCCGGGTGGTCCAGGTGCTGTCGCGCCGGACCAAGAACAACCCGGTCCTGATCGGTGAGCCCGGCGTCGGCAAGACCGCCGTGGTCGAAGGACTGGCGCAGCGGATCGTGGCCGGCGACGTACCGGAGTCGCTGCGGGGGCGGCGGCTGATCAGCCTCGACCTGAGCGCGATGGTGGCCGGAGCGAAGTACCGGGGTGAGTTCGAGGAGCGGCTGAAGGCCGTGCTGACCGAGATCAAGGAGTCGGACGGCCAGGTCATCACCTTCATCGACGAACTGCACACCGTCGTCGGCGCGGGCGCGTCCGGCGAGGGCGCGATGGACGCCGGCAACATGCTGAAGCCGATGCTGGCCCGCGGCGAACTGCGGATGATCGGCGCGACCACGCTGGACGAGTACCGGACCCGGATCGAGAAGGACCCGGCGCTGGAGCGGCGCTTCCAGCAGGTGTTCGTCGGCGAGCCGTCGGTCGAGGACTCGATCGCGATCCTGCGCGGCCTGAAGGAGCGCTACGAGGGGCACCACAAGGTTGCCATCTCGGACAGCGCGCTGGTCGCCGCCGCGTCGCTGTCCAACCGGTACATCACCGGTCGCCAACTGCCCGACAAGGCTATCGACCTGGTCGACGAGGCCGCGTCCCGGCTGCGGATGGAGATCGACTCCTCCCCGGTCGAGATCGACTCGCTACGGCGTACGGTCGACCGGCTCAAGATGGAAGAGCTGGCGCTGTCGCGTGAGGACGACGCCTCCAGCCGGGAGCGGCTCGAGCGGCTGCGGGCCGACCTCGCCGACCGCGAGGAAGAGCTGCGCGCGCTGGAAGCCCGCTGGGAGAAGGAGAAGTCCGGCCTGAACCGGGTCGGCGAGATCAAGGAACGCATCGACGAGTTGCGCGGGCAGGCCGAGCGCGCCCAGCGCGACGGCGAGCTGCAGCGCGCCTCCGAGATCCTGTACGGCGAGATCCCCGAGCTGACCAAGGAGCTCGAGGCGGCCGCCGCCGAGCCCGAGGTGACCGACGGCCCGGACGCGATGGTCAACGAGGAGGTCGGCCCCACCGAGATCGCCGAGGTGATCGCGATGTGGACCGGGATCCCGACCGGCCGGCTGCTCGAGGGCGAGACCGGCAAGCTGCTCCGGATGGAGGACGAGCTCGGCCGCCGGCTGATCGGCCAGCGCGAGGCGGTCAAGGCCGTCAGCGACGCCGTACGGCGAGCGCGCGCCGGCATCTCCGACCCGGACCGGCCGACGGGTTCGTTCCTGTTCCTCGGCCCGACGGGTGTCGGCAAGACCGAGTTGGCGAAGGCGCTCGCGGACTTCCTGTTCGACGACGAACGCGCGATGGTGCGGATCGACATGTCGGAGTACGGGGAGAAGCACAGCGTCTCGCGGCTCGTCGGGGCTCCGCCCGGCTACGTCGGCTACGAGGAAGGCGGTCAGCTGACCGAGGCGGTCCGCCGCCGCCCGTACTCGGTGATCCTGCTGGACGAGGTGGAGAAGGCGCACCCCGAGGTCTTCGACATCCTGCTGCAGGTGCTCGACGATGGCCGGCTGACCGACGGCCAGGGCCGGACGGTCGACTTCCGCAACGTGATCCTGGTGCTCACCAGCAACCTCGGGTCGACCTATCTGGCGGACATGTCGATCGAAGACTCGGCCAAGCGCGACCAGGTGATGAACGTGGTCCGGCAGGCGTTCAAGCCGGAGTTCATCAACCGCCTCGACGAGATCGTCCTGTTCGACGCCCTCGGCAGCGAGGAACTGACGAAGATCGTCGGCCTCCAGATCGCCGCCCTGCAGCGCCGCCTGAGCGACCGGCGGATCACCCTGGACGTCGGCGAGGACGCGATGGAGTGGCTGGCCATGACCGGCTACGACCCGGTCTACGGCGCCCGCCCGCTCCGCCGCCTGGTTCAGTCCGCGATCGGCGACGAGTTGGCCCGCGGCCTCCTCTCCGGCACCGTCCGCGACGGCGAAACCGTCCACGTCCACATCAACGAAGCAAAAGACGCGCTGGAAGTCACCTCCGACTGACAGACAGACAGTGGGGGAGCCTCGGGTCCAGGCCCGAGGCTCCCCCCATACTTTGTAGTGATCTGGGAGGATCGGGGGAGGGACGCGCTGGGTGTCTCTGGTGGAAGGACTTCTAGGCGATGAGCGACCAGAGCGGCGGGCCCGGGCCTGCCGACGACCGGCCAGGGCCCTACCAGGGCGCCTTCGGCTCATCCGGCCGACAACCACCGCCGTACGGCGGCCAGCCCGGCCCGTACGGGGGTTCCTTCGGCCAGCAGCCCAACCCGTACTCGTACGGGCCCGACCCGGTGGCTCCGCCGAAGCAGGTGACGATCGCCTCGGCGATCTCCTTCGGCCTGGGCGGCCTCTGCGTCCTGCTCGGGGCGTTCTCCGTGACCTCGGCAGGTGAGCAGATCGCGGAAACCCTCACCGGCTCGAAAGACTCCCAGGCCCTCGTGGTCGCCGTCGTCCTGCTCTGCGCGGTCGCGTACATCCTCCCGGCCGTCTTCCTCCGCAAGCGCCGCCGCTGGGCCCGCATCATGCTGATGGTGGTCGCCGTCTTCGGCATCACCGGCGGCGTCACAGCCCTCCCCGGCAGCCTCCTGGGCCTGGCTCTGCACCTCACCCTGCTGGTCCTGATGCTCCAGCAACCCACCAAACTCTGGTTCCTGGGACCGCGCCGCTGATGGAGATCTGGATCAACCCCGCCTGCTCCAAGTGCCGCGCCGCCACCGCCGCCCTGGACGAGGCCGGCATCTCCTACACCGTCCGCCGCTACCTCGACACCCCGCCCACAGCCGAGGAACTGACCGAGGTCCTCACCCGCCTCAACCTCGCCCCCTGGCACCTGGTCCGCATGAATGAACCAGCAGCCGCCGCCCTCAAATCCCTCCCCCGCGACGAGGCCCACCACGCCGACTGGATCGAAGCGATGGTCACCAACCCCATCCTCATCCAGCGCCCCATCCTCACCACCGACGACGGCACCACCGCAATAGCCCGAGACCCGGAAACCCTCGCCCGCCTACTGCACCCGTAGCGAACCCTCGGGCCCCCTCGAATCTGCCCCAGGCTGCCCCACCGGACCCTGCGAATGTCGCCGGACACTCGCCGGCGACCTCCGGCATCATCCGTTGATGCCCAGCGCGCCCTCACCCACTTTCACCCTCTCCGCCTGGATCGACGAATCCATCATCGTCGGCCGCGACGACAGATCCGGCACCTACACCATGGCGGCCGCCATCGCCGATCCGGTTGAGTGCGATGACATCAGGGCCGGCCTCCGCTCGCTCACCGTCGGCCGTGCCGAGCGACTGCACTGGGCTCACGAATCACCGAAGCGGCGAGATGCGATCGCCGCGTTCATAGCGTCGATCGACATCGCAGTCGTCACCGTGATCGGCAAGCCTGTGATGGGTCCGAAGCAGGAAAGAGCGAGACGGTGCTGCCTCGAGCGGCTCCTCTACGAGCTTGGCCACTGTGGTGTCACCGACGTTCTGCTGGAGTCGCGGTCGGCGGCACCAGATCGGAGGGACATCAGGCTCGTCGACAGTGCGCGGAACAAGGGGATGGTGACGGCTGGGCTGCAGGTGGGGTTCGGGCGGCCCAAGGAGGAGCCGATGCTCTGGGTTCCGGATGCCGTCGCGGGCGCCGTGACCGCTGCCGAGCTGGGAGAGCCACGCTGGCTGCTGGCCGTGTCTGAAATTGTCAGTCGGCACACCGTCAACGTGCGGTAGAAAGCGCGAAGGCTGGGTCCCACCGTCCGGAGGGGTTCCCAGCCTCACTTCTCGATCGGGCAGCGCCCGTGAGCTGCTAGAAGTCTTGCACAGCCCACGGCGCGCTGTCACCGCCGATGACCATCTGCCCCAGCCTGCCCCGAGGTGCCCCGCTCGGGTCAGAGTTTTGTCAGGCGGTGGAGGGCTTCTTCCAGGAGTTCGGGCTTTTTGCAGAAGGCCCAGCGGACCAGGGGGCGGCCGGCTTCCGTGTTGTCGTAGAAGACCTGGTGCGGGATGGCTACGACGCCCGTCTTCTCGGGGAGCATCCGGCAGAAGTCGACGCCGTCGGTGTAGCCGAGGGGGCGAACGTCCGTGGTGACGAAGTAGGTGCCCTGGGGGCGGTGCACCCCGAAGCCCAGGGATTCCAGGCCGTCGCAGAGCAGGTCGCGTTTGGCCTGCATGGTGGCGCGGAGGTCGTCGAAGTACTCGTTGCCTAGGGCAAGGGCTCCGGCGACGGCCGGCTGGAAGGGGGCGCCGGAGACGTAGGTGAGGAACTGCTTGGCGGTGTTCACCGCGGTGACGATCTCGGGGGTGCCGGTGACCCAGCCGATCTTCCAGCCGGTGACGGAGAACGTCTTGCCCGCACTGCCGATGGACACGGTCCGCTCCGCCATCCCCTCGTACGACGTCAGCGGCAGGTGCTGGAGGCCGTCGAAGATCAGGTGCTCGTAGACCTCGTCGGTGATCACCACCAGGTCGTGCTCGACGGCGACGGTCGCGATCCCGCGGAGCTCCTCGTCGGAGAGTACGGTGCCGGTCGGGTTGTGCGGGGAGTTGATCAGGAGCACCTTCGTACGGGGCGTCACCGCGGCCCGGAGTTCGTCCAGGTCGAGGCGGAAGTCCGGGGCGCGCAGGGTCACCGGGACCCGGTGGCCGCCGGCCATCGCGATACACGCCGCGTACGAGTCGTAGTACGGCTCGAGGGCGATGACCTCGTCGCCGGGCTCGACGTACGCGAGCAGGGACGCGGCGATCGCCTCGGTCGCGCCGGTGGTCACCAGGACTTGGGTGTCGGGGTCGTAGGACAGTCCGTAGAAGCGCTTCTGGTGGTCCACGATCGCCTGCCGGAGCGCGGGGATGCCGCGGCCGGGCGGGTACTGGTTCGCGCCGGACCGGATGGCCGTGATCGCGTCCTCGAGGAGCGAGTCCGGGCCGTCGGTGTCGGGGAATCCCTGGCCGAGGTTGACCGAGCCGGTCCGGACCGCCAGGGCGGACATCTCCGCGAAGATGGTGGTGCCGAGACCTTGCAGCCGCTGAGCGTGTTCGCGCATGCCTCCGACCCTAACCTCCCGCACCGGCGGTCGCCGGAAAGTGTCCGTGGCGGGGGCGACGCTGCAACTCTCACCTTCTGATCTGTACTGCGTACGCTCCGTCCGCTGCCCTCCCGGCCCTGCCGCGCTGCCCGCAGGAGGTGGAGGGGGTTAAGGCGAAGTAGTTAGCCCGGAGGGCTTACGTGGTCGCTTCCGGGGTTTCTGCGGTGACCATGCGCTCTAGCCACGCTCTCGCGGTCGCGCGTTCGGCGGGGGAGAAGGCTGATTCGAGGTCGCGTTCTACCGCCCGGACGGCGGGGGTGGCGTCGGACAGGCGTTCGTGGCCGGCAGGGGTCAGGTAGAGCTGTTGGGAGCGGCGGTCCGCCGGGTTCGCGCGGCGTTCCAGCAGGTCGGCGCGTTCCATCCCGGTGATGAGTTCGTTCGCGGACTGCCGGGCGGTGCCGACCTTGCGGCCGAGTTCGGCGATCGTGCAGCCGGGCTTCTCGGCGAGCACCAGCAGCGTGCCGTACTGCTGGACGGACAACTCGTGCTCGGCCAGGGCGACGGCGACGGCCGAGCGCATGCTCAGCCAGGCGTGCCGCACCAGGAAGGTGACGCAGCCGCCGTCCAACTCATCGACAGGATCCATGCGGCCATTCTGCCCACAAATAGATTGACAGGTTCCTGACGATCGAGTGACACTCAGTCCGTCAGGGACCTGTCAATCATAGGAGTGGGCTGTGCAGCCTGTCGACCACCCGCGGCAACGCCGCATCCTGTCGATCCTCATCGTGTCGGCGATCCTCATCTGGATCGATTCCACCGTCCTGGGCATCGCCCTCGAACGCCTCGCCGACCCGGTCGCCGGTCTCGGCGCCACCCCGGGCCAACTGCAGTGGGCGCTCGGCATCTACTCGCTCTTCTTCGCCACGGCCCTCTTCGCCGCCGGCGCGCTCGGCGACCGCTACGGCCATCGCACCGTGCTGATGCTGGGCATGACCGTCTTCGGAGCGTCCTCGGCCTGGGCCGCGTGGTCGGACGGCCCGGTCTCACTGATCCTCGCCCGCGCGCTGATGGGCGTCGGCGGCGCGATGATCATGCCCACCTCGATGGCGATCATCGGCTCGACCTTCTCGCCCGAGCGCCGCGCCGGCGCGATCGCCGCCTGGTCGGCATCGGCCGGAGTCGGTGTGGCGACCGGCCCGGTTCTCGGTGGCCTGTTGATCGACCATTTCTGGTGGGGCTCGGTCTTCCTCATCAACCTGCCCCTGGTGGCGGCCGGCCTCATCGGTACTGCGCTCGTCGTCCCCAACCCGCGCAGCCCAGAGCGCCGACGCTTGGACCCACTCGGCCTCGGCCTGTCGACCTTCGGCCTGCTCGGCGTCGCGTACGGCCTGATCGAAGGCGGTCAACAAGCAGGCTGGGGTCGCTGGCAGGTCTGGGGAAGCATCGCCGCCGGAGTACTGCTGATCGCGGCCTTCCTGTACTCCGAATGGAAGGAGCGCGAGCCGAGTTTCGATCCGCGCCTGTTCCGCAACCGCCGGTTCGCCGCCGGAAACTTCGCCCTCGCCGCGCTGTTCCTCACCGTGACCGGCCAGAGTTTCTACATCACCTTCTATCTCCAGGGCGCCCGCGACCTGAGCGCCCTCGACGCCGGGTTGCTTTCCCTCCCAGGAGCCGCGGGCGTCGTCATCGGCGCACCACTAGGCGCCCGGCTGGCCCGTCGCTTCGGTGTCGCCGCCGTAGCCGGTACTGCGCTCGCCGCGTTCGCGCTCTGCCACGCCCTCAACCTCACCTTCGCCGTCGACTCCTCGCTGATCTGGTTCTGCCTGGTCGGCGGGATCGCGGGCATCGCCATCGGTACCGCCGTCGCACCCACCACGGCGGCCGTCCTCAGCGCTCTTCCGATGGACCGGATGGGCGCCGGATCCGCCGTGAACAACGCGATCCGCCAGGTCGGCAGCGTGCTTGGCGTGGCTCTGCTCGGCACGGTGCTGGCCAACGCCTACCAGCACAAGATCACGCCCGCGCTCGACGACCTGCCGGCCGGAGTACGGGAAGCAGCATCCGGATCGGCCGAGGCGACCCGCCGTACTGCGGCCGCTCTCGGCCGGCCGGACCTCGTCCAGTCGGCGAACGACGCCTTCATCCAGTCCATGCACATCGCCGCGGGGGTGGCGGCGGTGTGCGCCTTGCTCGGCGCGGTCGTGCTGGCCGGGGCCTTCCGCACGAGCCGCGCCGAGACTGAAGCCGCTGCCGATCAGTTCCAGGGGCTCGGTGCCGGCGGCGGAACGACCGGCGGGCGATCCTCGCAGTGACCCGGTGCGCCCGCGTCCGCGGTCCAGCCGCCGTCGTTGCTGTCGCCGAGCAGCCGGACGTCGAATTCCGGCGTACCGGTGAAGTGGAAGGTGCCGCAGTTGTTGACGAACGGCGCTCCCACGTTCCGCGCGTCGACGTTCTCGAAGGTGGCCCAGCCGCCGACCCGGGCGTTCACCACGTTCGTCCCGGTGCCGTCGACCTCGATGTTGCTGACGGCAACGTTCGTGATCGCGTAGTCGTCCTTGACCGGCCAGTCGACGACGAACAGGAACGCGTTGTACGTCGAGTCCAGCAACGAGCTGTCCCTGATCTCGATCTTGCCCGACATGTTCGACTGCAGGGCGTAGAGCCAGATCGCGCCGAGCCCGAGATCCCAGTTCAGGTCGCGCGGACCCCCTCGTACGGTCGTGTTCCGGGCGAAGGTCAGCGTCCCCTCGAAGGGTGTCGAGTTGAACCGCGATCCCGCATGGAGGGTGCTGCCCTCGCGGATCGGGTCGGCGACCAGGTTGTCCGTGACGGCGTTGTCGCGACCGCCGTAGATCGCGATGTTGTTCGCCAGTACGGGCGTCTGCACGGTGTTGTGGTCGTAGACGTTGTGGTGGTTGACCAGCCCCGCGGGGTTCGCCTCCGACCACATCGCCAGGCCGTCGTCACCGCTGTTGCGGATGAAGTTGTTGGTCGCCCGGACGTTCGAGACGCCCAGGTGCAGGTTCATCCCGTCCGCGATGGCGTCGGTGATGACGTTGTCGCGGATCAGCAGGCCGTCCATCGGCCCGTCGAGCCAGATCCCCACCTTGGTGTGGTGCAGGTACAGGTTCTGGATGGTGGAACCGCCGCCGATCGCGCCGCCGATGCCGTTCACCTGGTCGGTGTCGATTCGCTCCCGGACGTCGCTCTCGATCGCGAAGTCGGACAGGTGCACCTTGGTGCTGCCGCCGTCGGCCGCGTACTTGCCGTAGAAACCCGGCGCGCTGTGCACGGACTTGTCCGGCGCGGGCTGGGCCAGCGGCAGCACCCTGCCCTTGATGATGCTCCACCAGTTGCCGGCGCCCCGGACGGTGACCTTGTCGACGATGATGTGCCGGTTGACCTGGTAGGTGCCCGGCGGGATGAACACGCTCCAGCCGAGCTTCTTGGCGACCGCGATGGTCCGGTCGATGGCCGGCGCCGCGTCCCGGCGGCCGGTCGGATCGGCGCCGAAGAGCCTGATGGACAAGGACTTCTTCGGCTGCTTGAGCGGCTGTGCGACGAGTTCGAAGTCGGCGACGTCGAGCACGTACCACGCCGCCGGGGTGCTCGCCGGGAGTTGGAACCGGACCTTGTCGCCGGCCTGGTACGTCTTGCCGAGCATCAGCCGCTGCTCGTCGTAGAAGTGGTTCGGCCGGAACGGCTTGGTGACGGGGTCCGGCTCGGGCTTCCACCAGCCCGGGTTCGGGTCGACCATCGGGTCGTTGGAGAACGGGTACATGCCGTAGAGCCAGGCGTACTCCGAGGTCAGCGTCATCGTCTGCTTGTGCTTGCCGTTGACCGTGACGTCGAGCGGCGCCCGCATTCCCTTGCCGTCGGCGGTGTCGGGGATGCTGTAGCGCAGCGTCAACGCGTTGGCCGGTCGCGAGAGGGTGAACTCGACGTACTGCCCAGGCGACGTCAGCCGTACCGCGGTCCGTCCCGACGCCTCGGCGGGCAAGGTGTAGGCCTCGCGGCTGGGCCCGATCTTCTCGCCGGTGGTGAAGGCGTTCTCCGCCTCCTGCTCGACGAACGGCACGGTGGCGCCCCGCCCTTCCACCAACTTCGGATCAAGCCCGGCCCGGGTGATCACCGGCCCTGAGCCCGCGGCTGCTTCCGAGGACTCGGTGGTCGAGAACGCCGGTGCGGCGGACAGCCCGGCCGCTGCCAGCAAGGCGCCGACCGTGGCGGTGGTCGCGGTCAGACGACGGCGAACAGATGGGTTCTGGGACACGGGCGACATCCCCCTCAGGATGAACGGCCGGGCCTGCTGATCGAGGCCCCGACGGGCGTCACCGCTTGGAGCCGGACGATACGCATCCTGACTTGTCTCTGCAAGATCTCAACAAACGGGAGAAATTAACTGCCAAACCAAAGGCCTTGGGGTGGGCTGGGGAGATCAATCGTCTTCGAGGGCCACCTGGGGCTGAGGGCGGAGAGCACGGAGCCAGAGTTCGGTCTGAGCGATGTGGGCGGAGGCGGCGGTGGCCGCTGCGGCGGGGTCGCGGTGGGCGATGGCGGCGAGGATCGCACGGTGGCCGCGGTCGCTGGTCTGCTTGATCGCCTCGAAGTCCGCGCCGGGCTCGAAGATCCGGTAGTGGCCGCCGCGGCCGCGGATCACGCCGGTCAGCGCGGTGACGGTCGGATTCCCGCCGGCCGCGCAGATGGAGCCGTGGAATTCGGCGTCCAGGGCCTGGATCTCGCCCGCGTCGGTGGTCGCCTCCAGTTTGTCCAGGATGTCGCCGAGCTTCTCCTCGAGCTCAGGATCCTGCCGGGCGGCGGCCGCCGCGGTGGCGTGCGCTTCGAGCACCCGGCGGACCTCCAGCAACTGCAGCACGCCTTCGAGCGGGATCAGTTCGACCGACAGCGAGAACCGGCTGATGATCTCGGCCGGATCCAGCGCGGAGACGTAGGTGCCGGAGCCGTGCCGCGACTCGATCACGCCCAGCGCGGCCAGCGAACGGGCCGCTTCCCGCAGCGAACTGCGGGACACGCCGAGGTGGTCGCAGAGTTCGGGCTCGGGCGGGAACTTCGCGCCCGGGCCGAGCTCGCCGGACGCGATCATCTGCCGCAGCCCGGCCAGGGCCTTGTCCGTCGCAGCCATCAGCACCTCCCCATCGATAGACCCGCTCCAGCGTAAGTCCTCAGACCACTTCTGGCCACGTCACCGCTAAGACCTTGTCGTCAGAGCGCAAATCTGGCTAATGTGCGGGGATTGATCGAGTAACTCATCTGATGTCAGGGCAAACTGACCTGACTGCTCCGGCATCGTCCCCCTGCCCCTGGCCCACATCCCCTGAGGAGAAGTGCCAATGCACTACCGAAAGATGTTCGCACCTCTGGCGGCCATCGCCTTGACCGCGTCGGCGGTCGCCTGCGGGCCCGGTCCGGCCGAGAAGGCGGAGGGCGCGGTCACGCTGCAGATGGTCGAGAGCCTGACCAACCCGACCAGGACCGCGCTGCTGAAGAAGCTGATCGCCGACTTCGAGTCGAAGAACTCCGGCATCAAGGTGCAGTTGATCTCGCCGCCGACCAACCAGGCGGACCAGAAGATCCAGCAGATGCTCCAGTCCGGCAAGGGCGTGGACGTGCTGGAGGTCCGCGACACCACCGTCGGCCCGTTCTCCACGAACAAGTGGATCTACGACATGGCCCCGGACCTGAAGGACTGGGACGGCCTCGAAGCGCTGACCCCGAACGCGCTGAACGTGACCCAAGCGGGCGGCAAGTCGTACATGGTGCCCTACGGCTTCTACGGGCTCTCGCTGTTCTACCGCAAGGACCTGGTCCAGGAGGCCGGGTTCAGCGGGCCGCCGAAGAGCTGGACCGACATGGTCGAGCAGGCCAAGAAGATCAACGACCCGAAGAAGAACCGGTACGGCTACTCGTTCCGCGGCGGACTCGGGGCCGGCGGCAACGCGATCGCGGTGATCAGCGGCTATGTGATCGACGAGATCAACAAGGACAACGCGTTCAAGCTGACCAGCGGCAAGACGATCTTCTCCTCGCCGAAGGCCGTCGACGCGCTCAACCTGTACGTCGACCTGTTCAAGAACGCCTCGCCGCCTTCCTCGGTCAGCTGGGGTTATCCCGAGATGGTGCAGGGCTTCACCTCCGGCACCACCGGCTTCCTGCTCCAGGACCCGGAGGTGATCGCCACGGTGAAGGAGTCCAAGACGATCAAGGAAGACCAGTGGGGTACTGCGCCGCTCCCGGTCGGCCCGACGGGCAAGGCGGCCCAGCCGCTCGCGAACGCCGGTTGGGGTGTCGCTCAGGGCAGCGAGCACAAGCCGGAGGCCGTGAAGCTGATCAAGCACCTCACCTCGGGCGACGCCGCGCTGACCTTCTCCAAGGAGAACAGCCTGGTCCCGATCCTGAAGAGCGCCGCGGAGGACCCGTTCTTCAAGGACGGCCCGTGGGCGTCGTACGTGGCGATGAACTCCTCGCCGGACACCTACATCGTGGTGACCCAGCCGCGCGGGGTGCCGTGGTCGACCGAGTGGGGCAACAAGTCCGACGCCGACGTGCAGAAGCTGATCACCGGCAAGGCCCAGCCGGCCGAAATCCTGAAGAGCTGGGACGAATACTGGACCAAGAAGTGGGCCGGGAACTGAGCTGATGGCTGTAACCACCCAAGGAACCACCAACAGGCCGGCGGCCAAGCCGCCGGCCTCGCGGCGGGCGGGGTCCGGCAGGCGGCAGTTCACCGGCCGGACCGCGCTGATCCTGTTCGCCTTCATGCTGCCCGCGCTGGTGTTCGTCGGTCTGTTCACCTACTACCCGTTGCTGAACGGCGTCCAGATGGCCTTCCGCAACTACAACCTGAACGACCTGTCCGACACGTCCTGGGTCGGGCTGCAGAACTTCCGCACCCTGCTCGGTGACGAGATGTTCCGCGGCACGGTGAAGAACTCGCTGGTCTGGGTGGTCGGCTCGCTGGTGCCGCAGTTCCTGATCGGCTTCACGATGGCGTTGTGGCTGCGCCGCAGGTTCCGCTTCCGCGGTGCCTACCAGGCGCTGGTGTTCTTCCCGTGGGCCGTGTCGGGCTTCCTGATCGGGATCCTGTTCCGCTGGATGTTCAACGGCGAGTTCGGGGTCGTGAACGACCTGCTGATGAAGAGCCACCTGATCGACACCCCGGTGCCGTGGCTGGCCGACGCGAAGTACGCGATGGCCGCGGTGATCATCGCGAACGTCTGGTACGGCGTGACGTTCTTCGCGATTATGATCCTGGCCGCGCTGCAGTCGGTGCCGGAGGAGCTCTACGAGGCCTCCGCGATCGACGGCGCGGGCAAGGTCCGGACGCTGTTCAGCATCACCATCCCGTCGATCCGGACCACGCTCGCGCTGACCGTGCTGCTCCGGGTGATCTGGATCTTCAACTCACCCGAGCTGATCTTCGGGATGACCGGTGGTGGTCCCGCGAACGAGACGCACATCGTCACGTCGTACATGATCCAGGTGACCCAGGAGGGCGACTACGGCCGCGCCTCCGCGATGGGCCTGATGGTGGTCTTCGTGCTGATGCTGTTCGCGATCTTCTACCTGCTGGCGATCCGGCCCAGACAGCGTACGACGGTCAGGAAGGCGATCCGATGATTCGCGACTACAGCACCGGCGGCAAGATCGCCCGGTTCGCCGGACTCGGCCTGTGCCTGATCATCACCCTGTTCCCGCTCTACTGGATCCTGGTCACGTCGTTCAAGGAGCCGGGCACGATCTTCGCCTACCCACTGCGGTACTGGCCGTCGGACTGGTCGCTGGCCAACTACCAGGGCCTGTTCGACCAGTCGAACTTCGCCGTGTTCCTGGTCAACAGCCTGATCGTCTCGACCGTGGCGGCGTTCTTCGCGACGGTGATCTCGCTGCTCGCGGCGTACGTGCTGGCGCGGTTCGAGTTCGTCTCCAAGGGCGCGGTGATGGGCGCGTTCCTGGTCACCCAGATGATCCCGGGCTTCATCGCGCTCGGCTCGCTCTACATCCTGATGACGAGGCTCTACCTGGTCGACAACCGCTGGGGACTCGTCCTGGTCTACGTCGCGGTCTCGATCCCCTTGTGCACGGTGATGTTGCGCGGGTTCTTCGAGAACGTGCCGGCCTCGCTGGAGGAGGCGGCGATGGTGGACGGCTGCTCGCGGCTGTCGGCGTTGTTCCGGGTGCTGGTGCCGGTGATGACGCCCGGGCTCGCGGCGTCGTACATCTTCAACTTCGTGAACTGCTGGAACGAGTTGTTCCTGTCGGTCACGTTGATGAACAGCGACAGCAACAAGACCATCCCGGCCGCGCTGAACGGTTTCATCAGCAGCTACAACATCGACTGGGGGTCGATGTCGGCCGCGGCGGTGCTGTCGATCATCCCGACGATGATCCTGTTCGCGTTCGCCAGCCGCTACATCGTCGAAGGCCTGACGGCCGGCGCCGTCAAGGAGTGAAGGAACGGCGCCAGGTCCCACACCCGCCACCGCCGCGGTGCCATCACTTGGTACTGCGCGGTGCCGGGTGCGGCCTCGCCGCCCACCCACACGGTCGCCATCCCCAGTTGCTCCGGCACCGTCAGGTTGACCTCGAGGTCGTCGAACATCACCGCGCGGCCGGGAACGACGTCGTGCCGGTCGAGGAATCGGCGATAGCTGCCGGGATGCGGTTTCGGCTCCAGTTCGCCGGCCAGGATGTCGAACACGCCGTCGAAGTGGCCGGCCAGTCCGAGCCGGTCCAGCGCCTGCTCGGCGTGGTACGCGGAGGCGTTGGTGTAGATGAACTTCCGGCCGGGCAGCGCCGCGATCGCGGTCGCAAGGAGCGCGTCAGCGCGTAGTACGGAGTAGTCGAGGCGCCGCTCGAAGGCGAGGTAGTCGGCCGGGTCGACGGCGTGCAGGGTCATCAGCCCGCGCAGCGTCGTGCCGTGCGACGCGATCAGCTCAGCCTGCTTGCGGCGGGCGCCTGCCTCGTCGAGCCCGAAGAACCCGGTCAGGTAGTCGCGGATGCCGACGTTGATCTGGTCCCCGAGGCCGGTGCTCGGTGGGTAGAGGGTGTTGTCGAGATCCAGCACCCAGGTGTCGATGTCGGACAGCATCGGTCCAGAGTAGTGACAGACTGGCCGTGTCACCGACGGGAGGACTGAAGCTGTGGCGACGGCGCTCATCACTGGACCTACGGCCGGGATCGGCCGGGCCTTCGCGGACAAGCTCGCGATCGAGGGCTACGACCTGGTGCTGGTGGCCCGGGACGAGGCGCGGCTGAAGGAGGTCGCGACCGAGATCACCCGGCTGCACGGCGTCGCGTGCGAGGTGCTGGCGGCGGATCTGACCGAGCCGGCCCAGCTCGCGCTGGTCGAGGAGCGGTTCAGGACCGGGCCGATCGAAGTACTGGTGAACAACGCCGGCTACGGGCAGAAGAAGCCCTTCTGGGCGAACACGATCGAGCAGGAGGAGCACCAGTTCGACCTGCTGGTGCGGGTGGTGCTGCGACTCACCCACGCGGCCGTGCTGCCGATGATCGAGCGGGGCTCCGGCGCCGTGATCAACGTGTCGTCGGTGGCGGGCTTCCTCCAGCGCGGCAGCTACAGCGCGCACAAGTCGTGGGTGACGAACTTCTCCGCCGGGCTGGCGATCGAGCTGCACTCCCGCGGCGTCGCGGTGATGGCGTTGTGCCCCGGGTTCGTGCGCACCGAGTTCCACGGACGGATGGGGATGGACAAGACGATCATCCCGTCGTTCATGTGGCTGGACGCGACCGAACTGGTGGACGCGGCCTGGGCCGACCTGATGCGCGGCAAGGCGATCTCGATTCCGAACTGGCGCTACAAGGTGGTCGTGGCCGGCGCCCGCTACATCCCGCGGACGCTGATCGCCCGCCTCTCCACGGTCGGCCTGGACGGCCGCCGCCGCGCCTGAGGTGCGCCTGTTCAGCGGCGCCCGTACTGCGCCCGCAGTGCGCGGGCAGGTGCTCGTGGACCCCTGGGAGTACGCCAAGTTGGGTCGTTCGACCATGCTGCGGTGGTCGCCGACTTGATGGCGGACTGAGATCCAACCAATTCCCGATCGGTGGCGTCTTACCCCGCGCCAAGGAACTTCGGGAGAGGGGTTGGGGACCATGTCCGGACGGGGATGGAAGGGCGCTCGGCTGGCGGTGGCGGCCGGGATGGCGACGATGGGGCTGGTGTTGGTCGCCTGCGGCAACGACGCGAGAGCCGGCGGCGGGTCCGGCGGTGGGGGTACTGCTGGAAGTACGCCGACTGCGACGCCGACGGTGACGCCGTCGCCGATCGCCACCCCGACTGCTCCGGACACACCTACTGAGCCGTCGACCACGCCGACCGCGCAGCCGACCCAGACGCCCGAACCCACGCCACAGAAGCCGTTCCGGATCACCCCGGCGATGCTGCTCACCGGTAGCGAGATGGCCAAGGGCGACCCGAGCCGGAAGTGGCGCGCGACCTCCCAGACTCCCGGCACGCCGATCTGCGGACCCTCGTCGACCCGCGGCGCCGGAGTCCAGGGAACCCTGCGCAGGCACTTCACCGACGAACTGGACGCCTCCGGTGGGCAATGGCTCACCCGGTACGCCGACGCCCGGGCCGCGCGGGCGGCGTACGGGCAGATCGTCGCGACGATCAAGTCCTGCAAGGCGTTGCGGCCGGCGCCGACGCACGCGCGGAAGATGACGGAGAACCGGACGCTCGCGCTGGGCGACGGGACGCGGATCATCCGGTGGTTCGACTACCCGCTGCCCTCCGACCCCGGCAGCGAGGCCGGCGGCTTCCCCTATGCCGTGACCCTGGAGGGCTCCGTCGTCAGCGTCTTGTCCTTCGGCGAGATGGGTCAGGGGATCAAGCCGACCCACTTCGAGCGCATCGCCGGATCCGCCGCGGCCCGGTTGGGCTGACGCCACCAAGCCTGGGGGAGTGAGAGCCGTGCCGCGGCATGTCCGGCGGCACGGCTCTCACTGGTTTCAGCGCAGGGGATCGGCGCTCCAGCCCTCCTGGTCGTTCGGCTAGCGAACCAGGCGGATCGAGCGGGCGGCCTTGGCCGTTATCGTGGTGCCGCAGAGGCCGTCGCCCCCTCCGAGCCTTGGAGTTCGTCCGTCATGTCCGTGGCCCAGTTGCTACGCCGCTTCCGCGCTCGGGCCGGCCTCACCCAGGAGAGCCTGGCTGAGGCGACCGGCTTGAGTGTTCAGGCGATCAGTGCGCTGGAAGGCGGCCGCCGCCGGCACCCCCGTCCGCTCACGGTCGACCTGCTCGCGAAGGCTCTGGATCTCTCCGCCGAGGACCGTCTGACCTTCGAGCAGGCCGGGCGCCGAACTGCCTCGTCGGCCGACGACGAATCGGCGATGCCGGGGCAACTCCCTCCACCGATCACCGACTTCACCGGACGCAATCGACAGTTGGACGAACTCCTGCGGATCCTGCGATCGCCGTACGGCGCCGCGCCCGGCGTGCTCATCTCCGCGATCGGCGGCATGGGCGGCATCGGCAAGACCACTCTGGCGGTCGAGGCGGCTCATCAGGTCGCGGAGGAGTACCCCGACGGTCAGCTGTACCTCAACCTTCGAGGTGGCGGTGGCGATCCACTCGAACCGGCGCAGGCGATAACCCAATTGTTGAATGCGTTGGGCATCCCGGTGAGCGGTGATCCGGAGGACCTGGAGTTCGCCGCAGCCCGCTACCGTACTGCGCTGGCCGGGCGCCGGGTGCTCGTCCTGCTGGACGACGCGACCAGCGTGGCTCAGGTGACCCCGCTGATCCCAGGGGTAGCCGGTTCCGCGGTGGTGGTCACGAGCAGACGGGGTCTTGCGACCCTGCCGGGTGTTCGGCGGCTGGCCCTGGAACCACTGACTGAGGACGAGGCGCTCCACCTGCTCGGGGAGATCGCCGGGCACCACCTGGTTGAGGCCGCACCGGAGGCCGCGCTGGCCGTAGTACGGGAGTGTGGGCTGTTGCCGCTGGCTGTCAGGATCGCCGGTGGACAAGCGGCCGGTGACCTTTCGTCGCTGGCTCGACGGCTCGCTGACGACACCAGCCGGCTGGATGTGCTGACCGACCCCGGCCAAGGAGTGCGGAGCAGCATCTCGTTGTCTGTCGCGGCCCTGGCCACTAGCGACCGGCCTGCTGATGTCGCGGCCGCGAAGGCGTTCCCGACGGTCTCCTTGTTCGGCGGGGACCATTTCTCCCTGCGGGTAGCCGCGAAGGTTCTCGACCTGCCCATGGACGACACGGAGGACCTGCTGGACCGCCTCGTCGATGTCCACCTCTTGGAGACGCCCGGACTCCACGAGTACCGAATGCATGACCTGGTCCGCGACGTCGGCCGGGAGTTGGCGGCGACGGACGGCGAAGAAGCTCTGGCAGAGCTACGCCGCCGCGAGCTCGAGTGCTACGTCGCGATGCTCTGGCGCTACGACGAGTTGAGAGGCTATCCGGAGAAGTACGGCGCGAGGACCGGGCGTGCCTGGTCGCAGGGCGCTGAGGACGTGGTGGACGTAGATCAGGCGAAGCGGTGGCTGGTGAGCGAGCTGCCCACGATCCTCCGACTGGTTCGCAAGGCGGCGATGGGTGATCCCGAGGAGCGGCTGCTCGCTGTCCGGATGGCGTTGGGGATGCCGCGACTCGCGGTCGATCGAATGAGGTTCGCCGAAGCCCACCAGGCCCTGGCGATCGCTGTCCGGATCTGTGACACCTTCGACAGCGAGATCGAGATCGGCAGGCTGTACCAGTTCGGCTCCATGTGCTGCTGCCTCGGTCTCTACGGGGACGGTGTTCACTGGAACCAGCGAGTGCTGCCACTGGCTCGGGAGAAGGGGACTTCGATCGAGTTGGCGACCTGCCTGATCAACCTGGGCCACAGCCTGGGGTGGCTGGGACGGGCGGCCGAGGGGATGCCCTATGCCGAGGAGGCGCTCGCCATCGTGAAGGAGTCCGGGATCGAGCGCTTCGAGGTCGGTGCCAACGTGGGGCTGGGCTCGCTGGCCGGCTGGACCGGCGATCTGGCGCGACAGCAAGAGGCCTTCGATCGCGCGCTCGAGCTGATGCCGCTCCGCTCGGCGCCCGGACCAGCGGCCGTCCACCGGAACCTGATCGGCCGCTCCCTGCAGGAGACCGGACAGTACGACGCGGCGGTCGCGGTGCTGACCGCCAACCTGGAACAGATCCGCGCCCAGAAGCTCGACGTGATCGAGGTCGACGCGCTGCAGGAACTCGGCTCCGCCCTGCTGGCCAAGGGGGATCATCGCGGTGCGAGCGACGCTCTCACCACCGCCTTGGAGATTGCCGTGCGGTATCCGGCAGAGCACCGGGAGGCTCCGATCTTGCAGGTGCTCGGTCAGCTGCATGCCGGCCTGGGACAGACAGAGGCCGCGCGCGCCTGCTGGCAGCGGTCGCTGCTGCTCTTCGAGCGAGCGGCCGATCCCAGTGCCGATCGGGTTCGCGAGTTGCTGGCCGGCTCAGGGGCCGAGGGGTAGCTCGGCGGCGGTTTCCTCGAAGGTCTTGAGGATCGCCGCGATCAGCGGGTGATCGGCCCGGCCGGTGCGGACGGCCACGAAGACCCGGCGGACGGGCGCCGGGGCGGTGATCGGACGGATCACGGCGGTGCCGATATCACTGGCTCGCAGCGCCAGGTGCGGAACCAGCGACACACCCGCGCCCGCGGCGACCAGCGCGGCCACCGCGCGGAAGTCGTCGGAGTTGTGCCTGATCCGTGGGCGGAATCCGGCCTGTTCGCAGGCCAGAAGGACTACATCGCGGATCGGGTTCCCGGCCGACGTGCTGACCCAGTCGTCGTCCGAGAGCGCGGTCAGGGCGACATTCTCGACGCCGGCACAAGGGTGAGCCGACGGCAGTACGGCGACGAAAGGCTCGGCGTACAAGGGGATTCGGGTCAGGCGGCTGTCATCGAGCCCAGGGGAGCCGCGGTGCTCCACGGCTATCGCGACGTCGACTTCGCCGTCGAGGAGTTGCGTGATGCCCTGGTGGCCCTCGACATCTCGTACTACGAGGCTCAGACCCGGCGTCGTGGCTCGCAGCCGAGCCAGCGCCGGAGCGACCAGCAGGCTGATAGCAGTGGCGAACGCGGCGACCCGTACTTCGCCGGTGGTGCCGTCGGCGTACAGGCGCATCGCGTCTTCGGCGCGTTCGACCTCGGTGAGGATGGCGTCCGCGTGGGTGAGGAGGAGACGGCCGGCGGAGGTGATGGCCACTCGCCGGCCGCGGCGCTCCAGGAGCTCCTGGCCCACCTCGGATTCCAGGGCGGCCAGTTGCTGGGAGACGGCCGACGGGGTGAGGTGCAGCACCTCGGCGGCCGCCGTCACGGTGCCGTGGTCAGCAAGTGCTCGCAGCACCCGCAACCTTCGGACTTCGATCACGAGAGTCAGCTTCGCACAGCGGCTCAGCTCGGCGGGAGCCGAACCAGCGCCGGGCCCGCGCGGGCACGTGCGGCCTCACCGGGGCGTCGGCCATCCCCGAACGGGCCTCCTCGGCGACCTGGTGGAGGACGGTGATGGGGAAGAGGTACATCGGCGGTTCCTTTCGTCTCTTCGACGGTAGGAGCGGCCAGTTGATACGTCCAATGAAAAATCCAGGCATACTTCATGCCTTTGACGCATGATGGAACGCATGGAGCTGCGCCAACTGGAGTCGTTCGTGGTGGTCGCCGAGGAGCTGAACGTGGGCCGGGCGGCGATCCGGCTGCATCTCACCCAGCCGACCCTCAGCCGGCAGATCGCCGCGCTCGAACGGGATCTCGGTGTCCAACTGTTCGGCCGGGTCAAGAAGCGCTTCGTACTCACCGCCGCGGGGGAAAGCTTCCTGGCCGACGCGAAGGAGTTGCTGCGCAGGGCGGAGGTGGCGGTCCGCGACGCCCAGCGGATCCAGCGGGGCGAGCTCGGCACCCTGCGACTCAGGTTCGTCCAGTCCGCGACCTTCCGGGTGCTGCCGCAGTTGCTCGGCGCGTTCCGGGTGGCCTGTCCGGAGGTCGTGCTGGACCTGGAGACGATGACGACGATCCGCCAGGTCGAGGCGCTGCGCGACGGCCGGATCGATGTCGGGTTGCTGCGGCTGTCGGCGCCGGAGCCGGGACTGTCGACGCGGGTGATGTCGGAGGATCCGCTGGTGGTGGCGCTCCCGGCCGGGCATCGGCTGGCCGAACGGAGCCGGGTCGCGCTGGCGGACCTGGCCGACGAGTCGTTCGTGCTCTACACCAGGTCGACCGGGCCGTCGGTCCACGACGCGATCGTGAACCACTGCAAGGCGGCCGGTTTCGTACCGCGGATCGTGCAGGAGGGCGCGGACGTGCAGACGATCGTGTCGCTGGTCGCCGCGGGGCTGGGCGTCTCGCTGCTGATCGCGCTGACGCCGCCGATCGACCCGCGGGCCGTCGTCTACCGGCAGTTGTCCGACGACCTGCCACCGTGGCAACTCTCGGTGGCGTGGTCGCCGGACAACCCGTCGCCCGTGCTCGAGCGGTTCCTGCAGGTCATCTAGATCGCCGCGATTGTTCTGGTTCCTGCGGCTGCTCTGGTTCCTGCGGTTGCTCTGGTTCCTGCAGCTGCCTGGGCTCCGCAGTCGGTCTAGCCGAAGGTGTCCGGGTCGCCGCCGGTGCGGACGCCGGTCTCCAGGTCGGCGATCGCGGCCATGTCGTCGTTGTCCAGGGTGAAGTCGAAGACGGCGATGTTCTCCGCGATCCGGCTCGGGGTCTTGGACTTCGGGATCACCACGTTGCCGAGCTGCAGGTGCCAGCGGATCACCACCTGGGCGGGCGACTTGCCGTGCTTGTCGCCGAGCCGCTTCAGCGTCTCGGCGCCGAGCAGTTCGCCCGAGGCCAGCGGGCTCCAGGCCTGCGTGACGATGTCGTTCTCGGCGTTGAACGCGCGAAGTTCGTCCTGCGGCAGCGCGGGGTGCAGCTCGATCTGGTTCACCGCCGGGCGCAGGTCGGTCTCCTGGAACAACCGCTGCAGCGCCGGGATGTGGAAGTTCGAGACGCCGATCGAGCGGACCCGCTTGTCGGCGTACAGCTGCTCGAGCGCCTTCCAGGTGTCGACGTACTTGTCCTTCTTCGGCGCCTGCCAGTGGATCAGGTACAGGTCGACGTGGTCGAGGCCGAGCCGGCCGAGGCTGGCGTCGAACGCCTTCAGGGTGGAGTCGTAGCCCTGGTCGCTGTTCCACACCTTGGTGGTGATGAAGAGCTCGTCGCGGGGCAGGCCGGCGCCGGCGATCGCGCGGCCGACGCCCTCCTCGTTGCCGTAGATGGCGGCGGTGTCGACGTGCCGGTAGCCCGACTCGAAGGCGGCTTCGACGACACCGGTGACGATCTCGTCCTCGACCTGCCAGACCCCCAGGCCCAGCTGTGGGATCTCGACGCCGTTGTCCAGAGTGATCGTGGGGACTGTGCTCATCTGTCTATTCCACTGGCACCGGCCGCTCTAGCCCAGTCATCCGACGTGTGACAACAACCTCATCGACTGACCGTAACCACCTCATAGGTTTTGGCATCCGGCTCCACGAACCGCAGCAACGCGGTGCCCTCACGCTCCAACTCGGCCGCCGTCTTCTTCAGAGTCCGCCCGAACGGGGTCAGGGTGAGAGTGGCCACACCACGCTTCTTCTCGGCCGTCCACAGGCCCGCGACCAGCCCGTCGACCAGGTACGTCGACTTCACCCGGAGGTTCTTCGTGAAGACGGCCGGGCGGTGCTCGTCGGCGATGACCCGCTCGCGTTTCGCGTGAGCGAGCAGGAGATTGTCGAACTCCGGCAGGAACCTGATGGGCGCGGCGGTGTCCGGATCAGGCCGAGGCCCACCCGGTACGTCGTACAGGGGCTTGCCGCTCTCGTCGGTGAACTCGGCCAGTTCCACCTTCCCGAACCAGTCCTTCGCCTTCGGCAACCCCGACCAGGTCTGGAAGTCGGCAGGCGTGGCCGGCCCGAAAGCCTCCAGATATCGGATGACCAACTCCTCCGGTACTGCGCTGCGCCGGATCTTCGCCCCCAGCCACTCCTCAGCCGGCGTGAACCGGGCGTTGGCCGACCACGACCACCGGGTCTGCGTCGGCACCATCACCAACGGCACCAGCATCCGGGTGGTGAACCCCAGCGCCCGATCGTTCACCGCCGGGAACTCCTTCAGCAGCGCATCCCGTACTTCGGTGAAGGTCAACGGCTCCTTCGCCAGCAACTTCTCCGCGGCGGCGACCACCTTCTCCGGCTCGAGCCCCTCGGCCCGATCCCCGAGCATCCGCAACCCCGCCTCGAGCACCGGACTCACCGTGCTCCGAAACCGCAGGTAGTCCTCGGCACTCACCAGGTGCAACGTCCCCCGGAACAACGTCGCCCGGACCACCTCGTGCTCGCGGACGGCCGCTGTCAGCTGCTCGTCGGAGAACCCCTCCAGCCGCGACCACAACCCGACGTACGGATGCTTGGGCTCCTGTCCCTGCATCCCCGCGAGCCGGGCCACTGCCTCGACGACCCCGACCTCGGCACGCTCCAGCAACAGTTGCCGAGCCAACGTGGCCCGGTTGATCGCCCTCGCGCTCAGTTTCATGCCGACATCTTGCCGCCTCCGACCGACAGTCACGGCAGTAACATTGAGTAACGTCCGGCGGGCCCGGCCTGCCGCGAGGGGGAGGTTGCCATGGACTACATCTGCTACATCTCCCGGTCGAAGGTGGACAGTCTCCACGCCCAGCTGCAGCCGGAGCAGTACAGCGACATCACCGAGCAGCTCACCAACGAGGTGTCGAAGTCGGGTGAGCTGCAGGCAGGCGTGCCGCTCGGCCCGCTCGCCAACCTGTTCAAGGGCGGCGCCAGCTACGGCCGGCGCAACGTGATCCAGGTCGAGCGCAAGGTCAAGACGGCTTATGTGGAGAAGCTGAGGGACGTCCTGCTGGCGATCGCCACGGACCACGGCGACATCCCCGACCTACGCGACGCGGACCTGTCGGAGCAGCCGCTGCGATCCGTGTACTACTTCTACGAAGGTGCGTTCCGGGTTGTGGGCGCGGTGACGGAGACCGCGATGCCCGAGGTCGTCACGTTGCGGTCGAGCCTCGGGAGACGGAAGTTGCTGGTGGACTGCTCGCTGCGCTATTTCAGCGAGAACCCGGACCCGACCGGGCCGATCCGTCTCCACTCCGGGAACTACGCGTTCTTCACCCGAGGGCTCAAGGTCAGGATGTCCGGCGTACTGGTCGTCTCCGGCGTCCAGGGCCGTGAGGTGAGCGGCTCGCCGTTGTATCTCCAGCTGTCCTCCGCCGGCGACGTCGTGCTCTGATCGGCCACCACGATGGAGCCGCTGAACCTCCTGGAGCACGATCCGGAGGAGTATGCCGGGAAGAGCCTGTCGATCAACGGGATCGAGTACGAGCTGGGCGACCTGGTGGGCAGCGGGATGTCCAAAATGGTCTATTTGCTGCGCAATCGCCGGTCGGGCCTGGTGCTGCACGTGCTGGCCATCTACCGCGATCCGGAGCTCAGCCGTCAGGAGCTGACGAACGAGTTGGCGGCGAAAGGGGTCGCCGACGTCCTCGGCGGTCTGGCGGTCCCGAACCTGATGGAGGTTCCGCTCGCCGGCGGCATCGCTCATCTGCAGGAGTATTTCGGGCCGTTCGAGAAGGAGCCGGGTCCGCGGTTGCTCGCGGCCGAGCGGTTGCTGGGCGAGGAGCGCTGGGAGGAGGCGGCGGACCTGTTGACCGCTTTCCTGGTCGAACGGCCGGACCACACGGTCGCGTTGAACAACCGCGCCTATGCGCTGGGACGATGCGCTCGACGCGAGGAAGCCTTCGAGTCGATCGAGGCGGCCGTCGAGATCGAGTCCAACTACCTGCCCTACCTCCAGACCTACCTGCAGTTCGCAGTCGCCCTCGAACAGTTCGAGCCGGCCGTCGACGCCTACCTGGCGATCAAGGAGAGGTTCCCTTACGACCAGAGCTGCGGACCCCTGGTCCCGGCCATCGCCGAGAGTCTTCTCGACGACGCCACCTCCCGCGTCAACACGAAGAACTCGCGTGCGGCCGTCGAACCGGTCCTGGTTCTTCTCAACATCGGCGAGGAGTACGACGAGCCGGACCTGCAGCAAACCGCTTTGGACCTCCTCAGCCGGGCCTACTCCGACGATCCCGAAGGAGTCTCCGAAGAGCTCAGGAACCTCACCGGCGAGGATCCGCCCGCCTGGCTCCAGTCATCCCGCCCGGCCGGAGACGATCAGCTGTAGTCCGCCTCGTCGTACTTGGGCAGTCCGAGCAGCTTGCGGATCTCCGCGGCAGGAGAGTTGCCACTGGCCGCCGACGCGCGGCGTACGTGTCCGGCCATCTCACTGAGGCTGTCCGCCGCCGCGACCTTCAGCCAGTGCGGCCTGGCCGCCGCGTTGGCCTTGGCGAGTTCGCGGATCTGAGTGGCCACGGTGGTCGGCCAGGGAATCGACGACAGGTGGCGCGACTCCGTCAGGTTCGCCGCGGCGACCGCCCGGGCCCGCGTACGCAGCGTCGCCACCGAGGCGCCGCCGTTCGCTGACTTCTCGAAGCGTTCGAGCGCTACGTTGTACGGCCGCGTGACGGCCAGGTACTTCGTCCGCGCCTCGGCCACCGTCAGGCGAGCCGGCGCCGGCTTCTTGGTGGCAGGCGGCGTCTGCACCGGTGTCGCCGGAGGTGTTCTCACCGACGCCGACGGAGACGTTCCCGCAGCGGCGCTCGGCAGCGTCGACGCGACCGAAGACGTCGCCGCGACGGGCTGCTCCCCGTCAGCACCGCACCCGGTGACCCCCAGCAAGCCAACGACACCGACAACGGCCAGTACTCCACGCATGACGCTCCCTCACCCGGATGAACCGGATCACCCTAGTCCTGCGCCGGCGGGCTTGTCAGGCCAGTGCGGCGCGGGCCTCGATGAAGGCGGCGACCGCCTGCTCGACGTCCTCGGTGGAGTGGGCGGCGGACAGCTGGGTGCGGATCCGGGCCTTGCCGTGCGGGACGACCGGGTAGGAGAAGCCGATCACGTAGACGCCGAGCTCGAGCAGTTTGTCGGCCAGCCGGCCGGCCTCGGCGGCGTCGCCGATCATCACCGGGGAGATCGGGTGGTCGCCCGGCAGGACGTCGAAACCGGCCTCGGTCATCTTGGTGCGGAACAGCTTGGTGTTGGCGGCGAGCTTGTCGCGCAGGTCGCTCGTGCCGCCGATCAGCTCCAGCGCCTTCAGCGAGGCCGCGGTGACCGCGGGAGCCAGTGAGTTGGAGAACAGGTACGGCCGGGAGCGCTGGCGAAGCAGTTCGACGATCTCGCGGCGCCCGGAGACGTAACCGCCGGAGGCGCCGCCGAGGGCCTTGCCGAGCGTGCCGGTCAGCACGTCCACCCGGTCCTTCACACCGAACAGCGAGGGGGTGCCGGCGCCGTCCGGGCCGACGAAGCCGACCGCGTGCGAGTCGTCGACCATGACGAGCGCGTCGTAGCGCTCGGCCAGGTCGCAGATCTCGTCCAGCGGCGCGACGTAGCCGTCCATCGAGAACACGCCGTCGGTCGCGATCAGCCGGTACCGGGCGTCGGCCGCGTCCTTCAGCTGCGCCTCCAGGTCGGCCATGTCGCGGTTCTTGTACCGGTACCGCTTCGCCTTGGACAGCCGGATGCCGTCGATGATGCTGGCGTGGTTGAGCTCGTCGGAGATGACCGCGTCCTCGGCGCCGAGCAGCGTCTCGAACAGGCCGCCGTTGGCGTCGAAGCAGGAGCTGTAGAGGATCGTGTCCTCCTGGCCGAGGAAGTTGCTCAGGGCTCCTTCCAGGTCCTTGTGGATCTCCTGGGTGCCGCAGATGAAGCGGACCGAGGCCATCCCGAAGCCCCACTCGTCCAGCGCCGACTTCGCCGCCGCGATCACCTCGGGGTGGTCGGCCAGGCCGAGGTAGTTGTTGGCGCAGAAGTTCAGCACCTCCTTGCCGTTGGCAACCGAGATGGCGGAGTTCTGCGGCGACGTGATCACCCGCTCGGACTTGTAGAGCCCGGCGTCGCGGATCTCGCCGATGGTGCTGGTCAGGTCGTCGCGCATCCGGCCGAACATCAGTGCTTCTCCTTGTGGGTCGAGGTGGTCCAGTCCAGGATGACCTTGCCGCACTGCCCTTCCCGGGCGGTGTCGAAGGCCTGCTCGAAGTCGGCGTACCCGTGCCGGTGGGTGATCACCGGGGCCAGGTCGAGGCCGCGCTCCAGCATCACGGACATCGAGTACCAGGTCTCGAACATCTCCCGGCCGTAGATGCCCTTGATCGTCAGCATGTTGAGCACCACCGTGCTCCAGTCGATCGCGATCTCGTCGGCGGGCAGCCCGAGCATCGCGATCTTGCCGCCGTGGTTCATGTTCGCCAGCATGTCGCGCAGCGCGGCCGGCTGCCCGGACATCTCCATCCCGACGTCGAAGCCCTCGCGCATGCCCAGGTCGCGCTGCGCGGCCGCGATGCTCTGCTCGCCGACGTTGACGGCGTGGGTGACGCCGATCTTGCGGGCCAGTTCGAGCCGGAAGTCGGACAGGTCGGTGATCACCACGTTGCGGGCGCCCGCGTGCAGGGCGACGGCCGCGGCCATGATCCCGATCGGGCCGGCGCCGGTGATCAGCACGTCCTCGCCGACCACCGGGAACGACAGCGCCGTGTGGACCGCGTTGCCGAACGGGTCGAAGATCGCCGCCACGTCCAGGTCGACCGGGTCCCGGTGCACCCAGACGTTCATCGACGGCAGCGCGACGTACTCCGCGAACGCGCCCGGCACGTGCACGCCGAGTCCGCGCGTCTTGATGCACAGATGGCGCCGGCCCGCGCGGCAGTTGCGGCAGCGGCCGCAGACCAGGTGACCCTCGCCGCTGACCAGGTCACCCACCGCGACGTCGCGGACACCGGCGCCGATCTCGACCACCTCGCCGCAGAACTCGTGCCCGGTGACCATCGGGACGGGTACGTTCTTCTGCGCCCAGTGATCCCAGTTCTGGATGTGCAGATCGGTCCCGCACAGGCCGGTCCGCAGTACCTTGATCAGTACTTCGTCCGCCTCGATCCGCGGTTCCGGGACGTCCTGCAGCCACAGACCCGGCCTGCTCTCGGCCTTGACCAGCGCCTTCACGGCTACCTCCTAGGTGATTGCCCTCCACATCGTCGTCCCGGCCAACCGGTCCCGTCCATCGACACGTCGTACACAGCCTGTGCAGATGATCTGCATACTTGTCCGCATGGCACGGGGCGTCGTACGGGGTGTAGGCATCGTCGCGTTGCTGGCTGGGCTCGGGTTGCTCGGCTGGGTCGGCTGGCAGTACTTCGGAACGGGGATCACCTCGAACCAGAAGATGGGCGAGGCGGAGAGCGCGCTGCGCGAGCAGTGGAAGGCGCCCGCCACGGCGAAACCGTCGACCGGTGCTCCGCTCGTGCTGCTGCGGATCCCCAAGTTCGGCAAGGACTGGGAGAAGCCTGTCGTGGAAGGCGTCGGCAAGGACGACCTGACCCGCGGCATCGGCCACTACCCGCAGACGCAACTTCCCGGCCGGCCGGGCAATTTCGCCATCGCGGGCCACCGGGTCACCCACGGCTCACCGTTCCGCAAACTGCTGGAACTGTCCAAGGGTGACCAGGTGATCGTCGAGACCGCCGACGCCGTCTACACCTACGAACTGGACGGTTCCCCGCGCGACCTGACCGTGAAACCGACCGACAACTGGGTCCTCGACCCCGTCCCGGGCAAGCCCCGAGAGACTCCGACGAAGTCGATCATCACCCTGACCACCTGCCAGGACCTGTTCCACTCCCCGGACCGCTCGATCGCCTTCGGCCACCTCGTGAAGGCCGACAAGAAGAGTTGACCACCAGGTCGTTTAGGGTGGTGGTTCATGAGCTTTGATCGGGATGCGTTGCTGGAGCAGGTCAAGGGCAAGGCGATCGTGCACGGGCGGGTGACGCTCGCCTCCGGGAAAGAGGCCGACTACTACGTCGACCTGCGCCGGATCACGCTGGACGCCGAGGCGGCGCCGCTGATCGGGCCCGCGCTGCTGGAACTGACCGCGGACCTGGACTACGACGCGGTCGGCGGGCTGACCCTCGGCGCGGACCCGGTGGCGATGTCGATGCTGCACGCGGCCGCCCGGCAGGGACGCAAGCTGGACGCGTTCGTCGTCCGCAAGGCGGAGAAGACGCACGGGCTGCAGCGCCGGATCGAGGGACCGGACGTGAAGGGCCGCCGGGTGCTCGCGGTCGAGGACACCTCCACCACCGGTGGTTCGGTGCTCACCGCGGTCGAGGCGTTGCGCGAGGCCGGCGCCGAGGTCGTCGCCGTCGCGGTGATCGTCGACCGGTCCACCGGCGCACAGGAGAAGGTCGAGGCGGAAGGCCTGGAGTACCGCTCGGTGTTCGGCCTCGAGGAGCTTGGCCTCGGCTCTTGACCGTCGTCCTGGTTCTGCTGCTGATCGTCGCGGTCGGCGTCCTGGTCGGCTACGTCAGCTACGTGCAGGCGAAGAAGCGCCGCGAGGCCTTCGCCGCGTTCGCCGCCCAGCAGGGCTTCGGCTACGGGCCCGCGAACCACGCGCTGGCCGACCAGTGGCCGGGCAGCCCGTTCCGGACCGGTGACAACCGGCGGGTGCGCAACGTGCTCAGCGGTCTGTACCAGGGCCGCCAGATCGTTGCCTTCGACTACACGTACCAGACCCATTCGAGCAACGGGAAAGGCGGCCGGCGCACCACCACGCACAAGTTCGGTGTGGTGGTGATGCGGCTGCCCGGCGCCCTGCCCAGACTTGAGGTCACGCACGAGGGGATCTTCGGCGGCGCTGTGGCGAACGCACTCGGCTTCGCCGACCTGCAGTTCGAGAGCGAGCAGTTCAACCGCGCCTTCCGGGTGGAAGCGGACGACGCACGGTTCGGGCACGCGGTGATCCACCCGCAGATGATGGAGATGTTGCTCGGCCGCGGCGAGATCGGCTGGCGGATCGAGGGCGACTCCCTGATCGGCTGGGACCCCGGCGCTCATACCCCGGTTGAGGTGATGAACCGCCTCCAACTCCTCCAGTACGTCGTCGACCACGTCCCGCCGTACGTCTGGCGCGACTATGCGGGCGTGGACCCGCGCTGACCCGGGTCGACCTCGACGTGCGGCCGGGTCTGCCAAAGAGCCCACTCGGCGCTCACGTCACCGGCGGTTCGCAGCAGCAGCGGCAGATACTCCTTGAGAAGCCGCTCGGTCGAGGTCTCCGCCGCGTGCACCGTGACGTTCATAGCCGCCCGGACCGTGCCGCTGCCGTCTCGTACCGGCGCCGCAACGGACCGTACTCCGGGCGCGAGCTCCTCGTCGGCCAGCGCCCAGCCGCGCGCTCGGATCTCGGTCAGCTCGGCGTTGAGCTGCTCGGCGGAGCGCCCGATGTACGGCGGCAGCCCGGCACGGCTCGGCTGCGCGAGCGTCTTCGCGAGCTCGTCGGGGGATAGTCCGGCGAGCAAGACCTTGCCCTGTGAGGTCTGGGCGGCCGGGAACCTGGTCCCGATGTCCACCCGCAGCGCGATGATCTTCGGCACCGACACCCGGGCGACGTAGACGATGTCCGACCCGTCGAGCTGCGCCATCGACGACGATTCGCCGGTGCGGGCGACCAGCTCCTCCAGGTGGGGCCGGGCGATGTCCCACAGGCCGAGCGCGCCGACGTACGCCATCCCCAGGGTCAGCACCTTCGGCGTCAGCTGGAAGGAGCCGCCGGTCGACCGGACGAAGCCGAGCTCCTCCAGCGTCAGCAGCAGCCGCCGGGCGGTGGGGCGGGCCAGGCCGGCCGCGGTCGCCACCTCGCTCAGCGACATGCTGCGGTGGTCGGCGTCGAAGCAGGCGAGCACATCCAGTCCGCGAGCCAGGGACTCGACGAAATCGGGACCTGCGCCACGTCCTGCCATCAGTGCCTGCCTCCGCTGCTTCGACCACCCATCGCCGCTGAGCCTACGACGCCGACCGGCCGGTCACGCGTCTGAGCCCCGGTCCCCGAACATGCTGCCCCGCGCCTCCCGCGTCGACTCGGACTTGTACTCCGTGTACTGGTACGGGTTGTCCAGCACCTCGTCGTGCGGGAGATCGGGGTTCATCCCGCCGGCCCACGCCTCCTCGCCCATCGTCGACCGGAGGTAGTCCACTGTCGCCTCCACGGACCGGCGTACGGCGGGCAGGTCGACGCCGACGAGGCGGTGCTCGTGCTTCACCACCTTGCCGTCGACGAGCACGGTGTGGACGTCGCCGCGCTGCGCCTGGAACGCGACCTGACCGTAGGGGTTGAGCAGCGGGAAGGACACTGGGGAGTTGTCGTTCTTGATCAGCACCAGATCGGCCTTCTTGCCCGGCTCGAGGCTGCCGAGGTCATCCCGGCCGAGTGCCCGGGCGCCGCCGCGGGTGGCCCAGTCCACCACGTGCTCGGCACGCAGGTGGGTGTGAGTGACGGTGTCGCCCTTCACGTGCGCTTCGAGGTGCTCGCGGGAGCGGTCGGCGCCGAGCGTGGTACGCATGGCCGAGAAGAGGTCGCCGCTCCACCAGACGCTGGTGTCCATCGACAGCGACACCGGGATGCCGTACCGGCGGACCTGCCAGGTGGGCGGGTAACCCTGGCCCGCGCTCTGCTCAGACTCCGTCGACACCGAGACCGAGCCGCCGCTCGCGGCGATCCGCTGGTACGAATCGGTGGTCAGGGTCGCCGAGTGAACGTAGATGTTCTTCGGCGTCATGAACCCGTTCTCGTGCATCAGCCGGATGCCGTCGTCGTTGGTGGCGCCCCAGACTCCCGCGTGGGTGGTGACCGCGAGGTCCAGTTCGCGCGCCACCTCGAAGGCGGCGCGCTCCGGGAAGGACGGGTCGCCGGTCACGTCGAAGGCCAGTTGGAGACCGAGCAGGTCGCCGGCCTCCGATCGGCGGCGTTCCAGGAACGAGCGGACATCCGCGTCCGCGGTCCACTCCCACGGCCCGGCCTGAATATTGCCGTAGGCAAGGACGAACCGGCCGGGCACGGCCTGCAACGCGTCCACCGCAGCCTCGGCGTGGTCGACGGTCTGCAGCCCGTGGGACCAGTCGACCGTGGTGGTGACGCCGGCCTCCAGGGACTCCCAGGCCGCGAGCAGGTTGCCGGCGTGGATGTCCTCGGGCCGGAAGGTCTTGCCGTGCTCGAGGTAGTACCAGACGAAGTACTGGGTCAGGGTCCAGTCGGCGCCGTACGCGCGCATGGCGGTCTGCCACATGTGCCGATGGGTGTCGATCATTCCCGGCATCACGATGCCACCGCGGGCGTCGATCTCGGCGGTGCCGTCGGGCACGTCCAGAGCCGGGCCGACAGCGGCGATGCGGTCGTCGACGACCAGGACGTCCGCGTCGGTCAGCACGGTGTGACTGTCGTCCATGGTCAGGACGGTGCCGCCGCGCAGGACCACCGGCCGGCCGGGTGCAATGGACATGAGCTCCTCCAGCAGATGACCGGACGATCGTCCGGATGACGGTCACTGCTCACTATCGAAGCGAGGCTCAAGGCTGTCAAGAGGTGAGATCCGAGGCGCTTCGCGGCCCTTGACAGCCTTCGTCCAGCGGCCGGAGACTGATCGCGACGAGGACGCGGACAGTTGTCCGCCGACGACTGATAGGAGCCTGCTGTGAGTGGACCGCTCTCCGGGCTGCTGGTGGCCGACTTCTCCCGGATCCTCGCCGGTCCCTACGCGACCATGCTGCTGGCCGACCTCGGGGCCGAGGTGGTCAAGGTCGAGGCGCCGAGTGGCGACGACACCCGTTCCTGGCAGCCGCCGGTGCGCGACGGGATCTCGACGTACTACCTCGCGGTCAATCGCAACAAGCGGTCGATCGCGCTCGACCTCAAAGACCCCGACGACCTCGCCGCGGCGCAGGAACTGGCGCGCCGCGCCGACGTGGTGGTCGAGAACTTCAAGCCGGGTGGGCTGGCTCGCTTCGGGCTGGACTACGACTCGGTCGCGGCCGGCAACACGGGCGTGATCTACGCGTCGATCAGTGGCTTCGGCAGCGGACCGAAGGGTGCCTCGCTGCCCGGGTACGACCTGATCGTCCAGGCGATCTCCGGGCTGATGAGCCTGACCGGCGATCCGGACGGTGAGCCGTTCCGCGCCGGCATCTCGGTCTTCGACGTGATGGCGGGGATGCACGCCACGATCGGCGTCCTGTCGGCGCTCAACTCGCGCCACCAGACCGGTCGTGGACAGCACGTCGAGGTCAACCTGCTGTCGTCGGCGCTGTCCGGCCTGGTCAACCAGTCGAGCGCGTATGTCGCCGGCGGCGTCGTGCCGTTCCGGATGGGCAACAGCCACCCGAGCCTGTTCCCGTACGAGCCGTTGCCGTGCTCGGACGGGGACCTGATCATCACGGCGGGAAACAACGGGCAGTTCCGCAAGCTGGTCGAGGTGCTCGGGGTACCCGAGCTCGCCGACGACCCGCGCTTCGACCGCAACGAACAGCGGACCGCCAACCGCGACGAGCTACGTCCGCTGCTGGTCGAGCGGCTGAGGACCCGGACGAGGATGGAGTGGTTCCGCGCGATCATCGACGCAGGCGTCCCGTGCGGCCCGATCAACACGATCGACGCCGGCGTGGCCTTCGCCGAAGACATCGGCCTGGACCCGGTGGTCACGATCGGCTCAGGCACCACGGCCACACCAAGCGTCCGCAACCCGATCACGTTCTCCGAAACACCCGCGGACTACCGCCTACCCCCGCCGTCGCTAGACGAACACGGCGCCGAACTCCGCAGCTGGCTCGCGACCCCATCAGCTGACGCCGCAGGCGAGGCGGCCGACGCCGCCCCCACCGCCGCTCCCGTCGCCCCCGACGACGAGGAGCGTTTCGCATGAGCGGTTCTGACGACGGGCTCAGGTTCCCGACCTCCCTGGGCACCTCCAGCGCGGACGAGATTCGGCTGCTGGGGCAGGATCTGACCGCCGATCTGATGGGCAAGGTCGGGTTCGGGGAGCTCGCGTTCTGGCTGGTCGCGATGCGGCGGCCGACGGCGGCGGAGACCCGGGTGTTCGAGGCTGTGCTGGTGGCGCTGGCCGATCACGGGTTCACGCCGACCGCGATCGCCGCCCGGCTGACCTATCTCTCCGCGCCGGACTCGCTCCAGGGCGCGCTCGCCGCCGGGCTGCTGGGTGGAGGATCGCGGTTCCTGGGCGTGACCGAGGACTGCGGAACCTTCCTGCACGAGGCGTTGAAGGAGCAGGAGCTGCCGACAGACGACGCCGGCTGGGACGCTCTGGCGCTGACCGTCGTCAGCGAGGCCAAAGCAGCCAAGCGGTTGATCCCCGGCCTCGGCCACCCGGTCCACAAAGTGCAGGACCCCCGCACACCGGTACTGATCGCGATCGCCGACGAAGAAGGCCTGCGCGGTCCGCACCTACGTCTGTTCGAAGCCATCGGCCGAGTGCACGAGCAAATTCTCGGCCGCCGCCTCCCCCTCAACGGCGCCGGCGTCTGCGGCGCAGCCCTGGCCGACCTCGGCCTGCCAGTCGAACTGCTCCGCGGTTTCGCCTTGCTGGCAAGGGCCGCCGGGCTGCTCGGACAGCTCGCCGAGGAGCGCCGCCGCCCGATCGGTATGGACGCCTACCTGACCGTCGACCGCAACGCCGTCTACGTCGACCCCACCAGCTGAACGCAGAGGAGCTCCCCCATGGCCACCGTCGCCGCGGTCATCGCCTCGACGCACCACCCGTTCTACTACCGGGCGAGTACGGCGACCGGCGCCGACCGGCCGCCGTTCGCGGACGAGTGGGTCGCCAAGATCGAGGCGTTCCGCGAGACGCTGACCAAGGCCCGTCCCGACATCCTGGTGATGGTCGGCAGCGATCACTTCCACCAGCTGTGGCTGGACAACATGCCGCAGTTCCTGGTCGGCAAGGCGCCCTTCTACGACGCGAACTTCTACAACGAGGAACGTGAGTTCGGCCTGCCCCGGATGACTCTGCCCGGCGAGGAACAGCTGTCCTCGCACATCCTCCGCGACGGCCTGGACGCCGGCTTCGATCTTGCCTTCAGCAACGAACTGCGGATCGACCACAGCATCACCTGCCCGATCATCACGTTGCGGCCGGAGGCGGACCTGCCGATCGTGCCGATCTACACCAACATCTTCGCGCCGCCACTACCTCGGCCGCAGCGGTTCGTCGAGCTCGGCCGGACGATCCGCCGGCTGGTGGAGTCGTGGCCGGAGGACAAGCGGGTCGCGATCATCGGCACCGGCCACCTGTCTCTCGAACTCGGCGGACCACGCCAGTTCGGCGAGCACGGTCCCGATCCCGCGTTCGACCGGAAGGCCGTCGACTGGATCGCGAGCGGCGACATCGAGGGCTGCCTGGCCGAGGTGACCCTGGACAGCCTGCACCTGCCGGGCAACGCGACCCACGGGTTCATGGACTTCATGCTGATGATGGGCGTGGCGGGTGCCGGCGCGAAGGCCGACCACGTCGACTCGCTGGACCTCTTCCATACGATGGAGGCCTACTTCACCTGGTACCCGAACGGAGTACCGGCATGAGCAAGTACCTGCTGAACAAGTTCCTCTTCACCGTCGACCGCGACCCCGAACTGGTCGAGCGCTACCGCGCGGACCCTGTCGGCACGGTGACCTGGTGGGAGCAGGAGATGGCCAACAAGCTGCTCAACTGCACCTCTGCCGAGCAGTCGACCTGGCTGGCGTTCACCGACGAGGAGCGTCGGGCGCTGCGCGAGCACGACCACGTCGCGTTGTTCGAGTTGGGCGCTCACCCGTTCCTCACACTCACGTTGTTCATCGCGCTGTTCGAGCGAGACCACGGCCCGCTGGAGTACCAGAAGGCCTACGGCAAAGCGCTGGAGCACCTCAGCCTGCCCTATCCCGACGTCGCCACCTGACCTGCGAGGAGACCCGCGTGCGAGCCGCCGTACTGGGCGTTCACGGTGAACCGCCGTCGCCCGCCGAACACCCCGATCCCGTACCTGGCGAGGGCCGGAGCATCGTCCGGGTCACCGCCGCGCCGGTAGTACCGCTCGATCTGCTGTGCGCCTCCGGTACGTCGTACTTCGGTCCGCCGCCGGTTCCGTATGTCCCCGGTGTGCAAGGCGTCGGCGTCATCGAACACTCGGCCGTCCTGGCCGCGGGGACCAGGGTGTTCTTCTCGACGTCGGCCGGAATGGCCCCTGGTGACGGCAGTTTCGCCGAGCGCTGCGCGGTTCCCGATGCCGACGTCGTCGCCCTGGACACTCCAGTTCCGGACTCCGACGTGGCCGCGCTCGGGTTGTCCTCGGTGGCGGCCTGGATGACGTTGACCTGGCGGGCCGATCTCCAGCCGGGTGAGCAGGTGCTCGTCCTCGGGGGTGGGGGAGCGGTCGGTCAGGTCGCGATCGGGGCGGCGAAGGTTCTCGGGGCTGCCAAGGTGACGGCCGTGTGCCGGTCCGAGGATGCCAGGCAGCGGGCACTGGCCGCGGGTGCTGACGAGGTGGTTGCCCTAGGCCCCGATGTGGACGACGCCACGACCAGCCTGGCCGTGGCGACCGGTGGCTCGGTGGACGTGGTGATCGACGCCATCTTCGGGGTGGCGGCGACCGCCGCCTCGAGGTTGCTCGCGAACGGCGGGCGACTGGTGAACCTCGGCGGCGCTTCCGGTGACGAGGCAACCTTCTCGTCCGCAGTACTGCGAAGCCGGTCGGCCGGCGTGCTGGGCTACACGAACAACTCCCTGACACCGGATCAGCGCCGGGATGCCTTGACAGCCGTCCTGCACCATGCTGCCGATGGACACCTCCGGGTCGCTCACGAAACCGTCGCGCTGCCGGAGGTCGCCGAAGCCTGGCAGCGCCAATCGACCGGGCGTACCTCGGGCCGTCTCGTCCTGAGGATGGAACGCTACGGGCAGTAGCTGCCCGGACACCGACCCGGCTCGGCGTTAGAGTCGCTTTCGAGCATCACCAACACTCGGGAGCAGGGAAATGACCCTCGTCATCGTCATCATCGTCGCGATCGTCGTGATTCTGGCCATCGCGCTGATGGTCTCGTACAACCGATTCGTCAAGCAGCGGAACCTGATCCAGGAGTCCTGGCGGCAGATCGACGTCGAACTGCACCGTCGCTACGACCTGATCCCGAACCTGGTGGAGACCGTCCGTGCCTTCGCCGCACATGAGCGGCACGTCTTCGAGGAGGTCGCGCGGCTGCGGACCCAGGCGGTCAACGTGCAGGGTGCTCCGCCGGAGCAGCGGGCCGCAGCCGAGAGCGAGTTGTCCGGTGCGCTGCGGCAGATGATGATCTCCGTCGAGGCCTACCCGCAGTTGCAGTCGAACCAGAACTTCCTGAACCTGCAGCGCGAACTGACCGACACCGAGGACCGGATCGCCGCCGGCCGCCGCTTCTTCAACGCGAACGTGGGCGACTACAACACCCGGATCGAGGCGTTCCCGTCGAACCTGATCGCGAACAGCTTCAAGTTCGAGAAGGCCGGCTACTTCGAGGTCAACGACGAGCAGGTGCGTTCGGTGCCGCAGGTCTCGTTCGGCACCATCGGCTCGGTCGCCGGCGAGCAGGCGCCGCCGCAGATGCAGCCGGGCGCGCAGTCGTCGGGTCAGATCCAGCCGCAGATCCCCGGCAACGAGCAGGGTGGCTACCCCCAGCCCCAGATCAACCAGTACCCGCCCCAGCAGGGCCAGCCGCAGCAGTACCCGCCGCAGCAGGGTCAGCCGCCGGTCGGCGGGCCGCCTGCGGGAGCCCCTGGCCCGCAGGACGGCCAGCCGCCCTTCACCGGTAGCCACTAAGGGCCTCGGTCCGGTGACGGGTGGGGCACTGAGCTCCCCCGGCCAGTGCCCCCACGGCCGTCGCTCAGTGCCCAGGTCCCAAATTCAGGCCCGGGCGCGACGATGGTCATTCGTCACTCCCGGGCCTGCCCTCCCCCCGGTACCGGCCACCACGATGCCCCGGCGAGATACATCGTGCGTACATCGCGAGATACATCGCCGCTCCCGAGCCTTTCCCGCGAGCGGGCCGGGATGCCACCATGGGGCGGGCCAACAGTTGAGAGGGCAGTCAAGTGGACAGTCTGAGGTACGAGATCCTCGGACCTCTGCGCCTCGCACATGTCCAGGGCCAGCCGCTACGCGCCAGTAAGCCCCGTCAACTGCTCGCCACCCTGCTCCTGCATCCCAACCGGTTCGTCTCGACGGACCTGATCGCGGACGCACTCTGGGAAGGCACTCCGCCACGCTCCGCGACGGCGAACATCCGCACCTACGTCCGGGCCCTGCGCGGCGTTCTGCAGGAAGCCGGACTGCCTGCGTCGATCGACACGTCCGCAGCCGGATACAGCATCGAGGTCGGCGTCGACGAACTCGACGCGAGCCTCTTCGAGGCACTGCTGGCCGAGGGCGGCCACCTGCGCGACGCGGGGGAGAAGCGCCAGGCCATGGTGGTCCTCTCCCGCGCCTACTCGTTGTGGCGCGGTCAGCCGCTGGCCGATCTGACGATCCCGTCCGCCTGGGAAGGCACGATCGCGCGGCTCAACGCGCAGTACCGGGGGTTGGTCGACGCGTTGCTGGACCTGCGCCTCGAGCAAGGCGATGCCAGCGGTGCCGCGGTTCTGCTCAGTGGCCGTCTCACCGAAGACCCGTACGACGAGGAGCTGTGGCGCCGGTACGTCGACGCGCTGCTGGCGGCCGGCCGGACCGGCGAGGCCCGCGCGGCGTACGCGAAAGCCGTTCAGACGTTGGCCGATGAGCTCGACGTCAAGCCCGGCCCGGAGCTCGAAGCGGCCGGTGCCCGCGCCGAGAACGGCCGCTCGGCCAACTGGCCCAACCCCGGCATCCCGGCACCAACCCGTACTGCGGAACGCGAGGAGCCGGCCGAGCCTGCCGGCCTGATGGCGTCGCCCGTGCTCACCGAGCCGCATCGCCCGCCGAGCCAGTTGCCGTTGGACCTGGCCGACTTCAGCGGACGCCAGGGGCAGCTCGAGCAGTTGCGCGACCTGGTCTGTGGACGTGATCCGGTCCGTCCTCCGATCGCTGTCATCTCGGGTGCTCCGGGCACGGGTAAGACCTCGCTGGCCATCCGGTTGGGCCATCTGGTCAGGGAGTACTTCCCGGACGGGCAGATCTACCTGGACATGCGGGGAGCCACCGAGCCCCGTGATCCGGCGGGTGCTCTCACCGATCTGTTGCTGAGCCTGAACATGTCGGATTCCGCCGTACCGGCTGATCCCGACCGGCGGTCCGCCGCGTTGCGGTCCGAGCTCGCGAGCCGGCGGGTGCTGATCATCCTCGACGACGTCGCGGCGGCGAGCCAGATCGTGCCGCTGATGCCGGGCACCGGTGCGTCGGCGGTCGTCATCACCAGCCGGAACCGGCTGATGGACCTGGCCGGAGCCGACAGCATGCCGCTCGACACCTTCGACGACGGCGAGGCGGCCGAGTTGCTGCGCCGGGTCGCGGGGGCCGGGCGGGTCGACAGTTCGTCGGCCGCGGCTCTGGAGATTCTCGCTGCCTGCGGCAACCTTCCGCTGGCGATCCGGATCGTCGCCAGCCGGCTGGCGCAGCGCCCGGACCTGAGCCCGGCCGAGCTGGCCCGCCGGCTGCGGGACGAGACGCACCGGTTGGACGAGCTGAGCATCGGCGAGCTCGCGGTCCGGACCAGTGCCGACCTGAGCTACGACGCGTTGAGCGCCGAGGAAGGCCGGCTCTACCGGCTGATCGGCCGCTTCGCGGTCGGCGAGTTCCCCGCCCGCATCCTGGAGTCGATCGCCACGCCGGCCTCGGTACGCCGCAGCCTGGACCGGTTGATCGAGGTCAACCTGGTGCAGATCAGCTCGGTGGACGCCAACGGCACCGCCCGGTACCGGGTGCACGACCTGCTCCGCCTGCACGCGATCGGGGTCGGCGACGACGAGCAGAAGGCGCAGGCGATCAAGGACCTGCGGACCGTGTTCGAGTCGCTGCTGCACAAGATCCGCCGGGCCACCGCGGCCCTGCCGTTCGTGTACTTCGGCGTGCTGGAGCACACCGGGCCGTTGCTCTCGCCGGATCCGCAGCCGTTCACCCCGTCGGACGCGATCGCCTGGTTCGACGCCGAGCGCAGTACGTTCGCGCCGGCGATCCGGGCGGCCGCGCAGAACGGGTTGCACGACCACGCCTGGCGGATCGCCGCCGCCTGGGGTCCGTACCTGGACATGAGGGCGTACTTCGACGACTGGAACGAGTCGCACCAGCCCGGCCTGGTCAGTGCCATCGCCTGTGGGGACAGGCGCGGTCAGGCGATCATCCACCGAAACCTGGCGCAGCTCGCGCTCTACCAGGACGACTGGGACGCCGCCTGGAAGCACCTGACCCAGGGAGCGGCGATCTTCGAGGAGATCGGGGATCGGCAGGGCGTCGGCATCGTGGCCGTGGGGCTGGGGACCTGGCTGCGCGAGCGAGGCCGCCCGGACGAGGGGCTGCCGGAGTACGAGCGGGCTGTCGAGGCGTTCGTCGAGGTCGGTGACAAGAACGGCGAAGCGGTGGCGCGGAGTGCGGCGGCCTCGATCTGGCTGAGCCGCAACGACACGGTCACCGCCGGGCGGTACCTGGCGGAGGCGTTCCTGCTCGGAGTACGGCTGGGTGATCAGCACCGGGAGGCGAAGGTCCGGCGCCGGATCGCCACGCTGCGGATGCAGCAGGGCCGGCACGACCAGGCGGTCCGCCAGTTGCAGGCGTCGCTGGAGATCTTCAACAGCCTCGGCGACGACCACTGCGCGGCGTACGGGCGGACCGACCTCGGGCACGCGCTGATCGCCCTGGGCGACGACGCGGCGGCTCGCCGGATGCTGCTCGACGCGATCGAGATCGGCCACCGGCTGGGCGACCGCAGCGTCGAGGGCCAAGCCGCGCATCACCTAGGCCGGCTGTACGCGAGCACCGGCAACCTCGAGTTCGCCCGCCGCTACCTCACCCGCGCCGCCCGCGTCTGGCAACTGGTCGCCAACGACCAGAAGGCCACCGAGTCCCGCCAGGCCCTGGCAGCCCTCGACTCCCACGTCGCCGTCGGCTGAACCCACGCCGGGCCACCAGCTGATTTCTCCTACCCCTCCGCCTTCCCTCACCTCAACCCAACCGGCGATCACTTGATTTCTCTTGGTCGTCGGGGTTTGTAATGTACGGCCGCTGTATGCCGGGTTGTGAAGATTTGAGTACCACGGCAGCTGCCGGAGGATGGGGGAGCACGGCCATGGGGGAGATTGTTGTGGAGCGCCGGACTGTGGAGCGGGTCTCGAACCCACGCGACACAGAAGCCGCGCTGACCTGGCAACTGGAACGGGTGGGTTCGGCGGCCTGGCAGGACTGGTCGCTGAAGTTCCAGCGGATGGCCTTCGGCTATGCCCAGGACAGCGGCTGGCACGATCCGGCCGACGCGTTGCGGTGGCTCGACCATCACGCCCTCCTCCACGAGGGGGCGGCGCCACGGGGGGCGCTGGTCTGGTACCAGGCGGCTGACCGGATCCGGGTGGCTTGCTCACTCGGCTCCGGCCAAGTGGTCGGGCCACTGCCGTGCGGTCAGGTCGATACCTCGGACCTGGCCGAGCTCAGCACCGACTACCTCTGGTCGGACGCGCACTTTCCGTTCGGTCACTGACTGCGCGTAACGGCTCCGGCTCCGCCTCGATATGTCGTCTGAGGGGGAACCATGGGAGAGCCCGAGGCCGTCACGTCCATCACGCCTGTCCAGTCCGAGCCGGCGCAGCCGTTGCGTCATGGGGTTCGGCTCTGGATCCGCCAGCGGTTCTGGGCCGGCTGGGGCTGGGCGAAGTTGCTGCTGCCGAAGAGTTGGCCGACCGCGGTCGGTTCGGCCTTCGCCTGTATCGCGGTCCTGAGCCTGGGCGTCGACAGTCTCGGTACTCCGGTCATCGCGGCGGTGCTGGCGATCCTGGGCCTGGTCCCGTTGATCGGGGACTGGCGTGAGGTGCGGCAGGACCTTCGCGACCTCTACAAGCTCGACCAGCCGATCCCGGACGTGCTCGTCGACGGCGACTGGCAGTTGATCCGCTGCTCACAGGGCCGGGTGATCGCGAGCCCGTCGGTCGACCGGAACCTCGACCGGCCGATCGTGGTCGAGCGGCGGCCTTTCGTCCTTCCGCCGGACCTGGCGGCGATCAAGCCGGCCGTGATCGCGTTGGCCAGATCGAAGAGGTCGAGGGCCGCCTCGCAACCGTTCGACGGGTTGAACGTGCGGCTGTGCAACGATCTCGATCCGGCCGGCGGGGAGGCCTGGCTCCAACCCGCCCGGTACTTCGACACGATGGCGTCGAACTACCTGGCCGGTCATCGGTGGTGGAGCCGGCGGCTTCGACGGGTGGTGGCCGACGTCACCCGGAACATCATGACGGACTCCGGCCGGCTGCTTCCGCTGGCACAGAGCGAACTCGCCAACCAGATCGGTATCTCCACGATCGCGCTGACCGAGGACGGCTGGATTCTGCTGGTCCACCAGGGACCGGCAGCCAGGTCATCGGGCGGACTGGTGGCGCCGAGTGGTTCAGGCAGTCTGGAACCGCAGGACATCACTGGCCGGTCCCGGCTGGCGGACGTGGTCGCCGCGGGGATGGAACGGGAGTTGCGGGAGGAACTCGGCCTGATCAGCGCGCCGATGCGGCAGATCCGGATCGAGACCGAGGTGGTCGGCTTCGGCCGCTGGCTCGAGAAGGGCGCGAAGCCGGAGTTCTACGGGATCTCCCGGATCCATGCGCCGCTGCGGGATCTCGACGTCCGGATCGACCTGTCGGAACGACAGTTCGTCAGCCATCACCTGCGGATCCGGCCGGCGGATGTACGGCGTTTGCTGGCAGGCGAGTCCTTCGAGGCCCTGGGACAGGGCGTTGCGTCGGTACCGCTCGAACTCTGCCTGCGACATCTGCGCGTGGCCGAGAGTTGAGTCAGCACCGGCTACGTCTGGTCAGACGCGCATTTCATCTTCGGTCAGGGGGACGGGCTCGCCCGGCTTGGTCGGGTTGTTGCGCTCGCGGCGCTTGGCCAGGACGTACTCGACGATCATCGGGACGATCGAGAGGATCACCAGCAGGATCAGGGCCGACTCGAGGTGGTCGTGGATGAACTTGATCCGGCCGAGCGCATGGCCGAGCAAGGTGACGCCGGTGCCCCACAGGACCGCGCCGACGCCGGTCCACAGGAAGAACTTCTTCGGGTCCATCCGGCCGGCGCCCGCGGTGACCGTGATGAAGGTGCGCACGATCGGCACGAACCGGGCCAGCACCAGCGCCCGCGGACCGTACTTCTCGAAGAACTCGTTGGTCTGCTCGATGTACTTCGGCTTCAGGAACTTGGCGTCCGGGTTCCGGAACAGACTCATCCCGAGCGCTCTGCCGATGTAGTAGCCGGACACGTTGCCCAGGAAGGCGGCGGCGGTGAGCACCACGCAGGCGACCCAGAGCGGGACACCGATGGTGCCGAGCGCGATGAACATACCCACCGCGAACAGCAGTGAGTCACCGGGCAGGATCGGGAACAGCAGCCCGCACTCGATGAAGATGACCGCGGCCGTACCCCACAGGGCCCAGTCACCCAGCCAGTTCAGCAGGAATTCCGGGTCCATCCAGTTCGGCATCAGCATCGCGATCATAGGAAGCACGCGGACAGGGTAGCGTCCCGACCTATGCAGGACGCCAATCGCGAGCACACCGCCGACCTGGTCGGGGCGGATCTGGTCGGCCCGGCGGAGGTCGGCGTCGGCCCCTGGCAGGGCGATCCGCCGGACGATCCGCGGCTGGATCCGGAACTCCTCGCGGCCGGCGACCGCCGCAACGTGGTGGACAGGTACCGGTACTGGCGGCTGGAGGCGATCGTCGAGGACCTGGACACCCGGCGCCACCCGTTCCACGTCGCGATCGAGAACTGGCAGCACGACCTGAACATCGGCTCGGTCGTCCGGACCGCGAACGCCTTCCTGGCCAAGGAGGTGCACATCGTCGGCAATCGGAAGTGGAACCGCCGTGGCGCGATGGTCACGGACCGCTACCAGCATGTCCGGCACCACCCGCGACTCGCGGACCTCGCCGCGTACGCCGAACAGCACGGGCTCGCCGTCATCGGTATCGACAACCTGCCGGGCTCGGTCCCGCTGGAGACGTACGACCTACCGACGAACTGTGTCCTCCTGTTCGGCCAGGAAGGCCCGGGCCTGACCGAGGAAGCGCACGCGATCTGCACCGACGTTCTCTCGATCGCCCAGTTCGGCTCGACCCGCTCCATCAACGCCAGCGCGGCGGCGGCCATCGCCCTCCACGCCTGGATCCGCCGGCACACCTTCGATCAGAAGGTCTGAGACGAGGCCGTAACCCCGAGCCAGGTCTGCGCGTTGGTGCTCTGAGGCCTCCGGTGGGAGGCCTGCAAGTGAGCTCTACACACACAAGTCAGTCCCAACTCGGGCGGGGACGGCGCGTGCCTGCGTGCTGTCACGGGTTATGCGACGACACATGGGGGACACCATGAGTTCTGGCTCGTATGTCACGGAACAGATCTGGCACGAACTGCTCCACGAGATCGGCACGGTGCGGGCACTCGCCGCCGCGGCTCTTGAGGCCCGCAGCGAGGAGGCGAGGCTTGCTCTTCTGACCCTCCTCGACGCCGAGACCGCCGAGGTGTCGGCCTTGCTCGAAAAGGTCGATCACACCACCGGCCCGCGCAACTGGAACCGGGACGAGTTCAACAGCCAGTGGGCCAGCTGACAAACCGTTCCGCTACCGCCCCCATCCGGCTACCGCCTTCCATCCGGCTACCGGCCCGCCGTCCGGCTACCGGCCGAGCAGCGTGCGAAGCGCGTCGCTGAGCGCGGCCGTCGGGTCGTCGGCGAGGGCGTGGGAGCGGTAGGCGATGTGGGCGTCGGGGCGGACCACGAGGCAGCCGGTGTCGGTGATCTCGCGGAGCCGGGCCCAGTCGCCGTACAGGTCGTCGAGCTCGCGGCCGGGGCCGATGACGACGGGCTCGAGGTCGAGGCCGGTCTCCTCGGCGATCACCTTGGCCGCCTTCACCCAGGCCTCGCCGCCGATCCCGGTCAGCAGGGTGAACCGGCCCTTGCCGACCACGTCCAGCGTGCTGACCGTCTCGGTCCCGCGGGTCAGCCAGGCGTGCGGGATCCGCGCACCCGGCCAGGTGGTCGGGTGGTAGTAAAGCTCAGGATCCCGGTCGTACGCCGGTTCGTCGGTGCCGTCCGGGATCACCGCGGCCGACCGGTAGCGCTGGCCGAGTTCCACCCCGTGCGCGTTGAACTCGTAGTCCTTGAGCTCGATCGCCTTGCGCAGTTCCTCCCGCTGCGCGGCACCTTCGGGGGTGTCGTCCTTGCGTGAGTCGATCGTGCGTCCCGCCGGCGCGTCCGGAGTCATCCCGAGCGCGTGGAAGATCTGCCCGAACTGCGTCCGGCTCTTGTTCGCCCGGTCCACGATCTGCTTGGCGATCGGGGTCCGCTCCTCGTCGTAGGTGTCGAGCAACGTGGGCGACGCCTGACCACGCAGTACGAGGGCCAGCTTCCAGGCGAGGTTGTACGCGTCCTGGATCGAGGTGTTCGAGCCGAGGCCGTTGCTCGGCGGGTGCCGGTGGATCGCGTCGCCCATGCAGAACACCCGGCCCACGAATGCCTTCTCGGCATACATGTGGTTGACGCTCCACACCGAGGTGCCCTTGAGCTTGACGTCGATCGTGTCGTCACCCACCAGGTTGTGCACGATCTCGGTCGCCATCGCCTCGTCGACCACCGGAGCCGGCCGGCTGATGTCATAGCCCCAGACGATCAGCCACTCGTTCCACGGCCGGACCATCCGGACCAGGCCGGCGCCGATCCCGCCGATCTGCGCGCCCGGCTGGAGCACCCAGTACAGAACGCTCGGCCGGTGCGCGACGTAGCTGGACAGGTCGGCTTCGAAGACGATGTTCATCGAGCCCTCGATGTCCATCGCCCCGGCCATCGGCAGCCCGATGTCCTGCGCCACCTTGCTCCGGCCGCCGTCCGCGCCGATCAGGTACTTCGCCCGGATCTGGTAGATCTCACCGGACAACCGGTCCCGGACCGTCGCGGTCACCCCGTCGTCGTCCTGCTCCAGCGACACGTACTCCGTGTCGAAGCGCAGCCGCGCGCCCCGGCTGGCCGCAGTACTGACCAGGATCGGTTCGAAGAGTGTCTGGGGGAGATCGCAGGGCAGGGTCGGGCTGGCCTCGGTGTAGTCGGCCAGCCGCTGCGGATGCGTTCCCCAGGTGCGGATCCGGCCGATCTCCTCGCCGGCCAGGCTGGTGCAGAACGCGGTCTGGCCCATCAGCCCGTGCTCGGTGCCCTTGGTGACCACCTGGTCCTCGATGCCCATGTCGCGCATCAGTTCGATCGTGCGCTGGTTGGTGATGTGGGCGCGCGGAGTGTTGGCGGTCCAGCCGTAGCGGGTCAGGACGACGTTGTCGATGCCGTAGCTGGACAGGAACAGGGAGGCGGCGCCGCCGGCCGGGCCGGTGCCGACGATCAGCACATCGGTGGTCATCACAGTGATCGGGTCTCCTCGGTGGTGGCGAGCACCAAGTCGTACTGGACGGTCGAGTAGGGCTGGTCGAGAGTGCGGCCGTCCGGGGCGGTCCCGGCCGGGTGCTCGGTGAACTCGGCGATCAGCGAGTCCTTCACGCCGAAGACGGCGTCGTCGCGCAGGTGCTCGTCGCCGGCGGCGAAGACGTGGGTGATCAGCCGGGAGAAGCCGGGCGCGGTGACCATGAAGTGGATGTGGGCCGGGCGCATCGGGCCGCGACCGCCGGCCCGCAGCAGTTCGCCGACCGGGCCGTCGTCAGGGATCGGATAGGCCACCGGGCGGACCGCCCAGAACGTGTAGTTGCCGTTGGCATCAGTTGTCAGGTGACCGCGGTTCTGCGGGCCGTCGGTGTCCTTCTGGACGTCGTAGAAGCCGTCCTCGTCGGCCTGCCAGGTCTCGACCAGTGCGCCTGGGATGGGCCGGCCCTTGAGGTCCAGGACGCGGCCCGCCACCAGACAGGGCTGTCCGGGAGCGCCGTTGGACAAGTCCTCCCCGAGCTTGATCTCCGGTGATCCCTCGACGAAGAACGGCCCGAACACCGTCGACGCGGTGGCCCCGGCCGGCTTCTTGTTCCCCAGGCCGACCGTCAGCATCGACAGCCCGAGGACGTCGGACAGCAAGACGAACTCCTGCCGGGTGCCGGTGGACATGTGGCCGGTCCGGGTCAGGAAGTCGATCCCGGCGAACCACTCCTGCTCGGTCAGGTCGACCTCACGGGCGAACGCGTGCAGATGGCGCACCAGCGCGCCCAGCACCTGCTTCGTCCGTGGGTCCGGACTGCCGTCGAAACTGGCGACCACGGCCGCGGTCAGTTCGTCGCCTTCGAGGTCCATCTGCTTGCTCCTCATGCCTTGATCACCATCGCGAGTCCCTGGCCGACCCCGATGCACAGGGTCGCCAGGCCGTAGCCGCCGCCGCGCCGCTGCAGTTCGTGCGCGAGCGTGGTCAGAATCCTGGTTCCGGAGCTGCCCAGGGGATGCCCGAGGGCGATCGCTCCGCCGTTCACGTTCACCTTCGTGCGGTCCAGTTCGGGCCATTCGCCCAAGCAGGCCAGGCTTTGCGCCGCGTACGCCTCGTTGAGCTCGACCAGGGTCAGGTCGTCCCAGCCGATTCCCGCCTTCCCCAAGGCCTTGCGGGACGCCTCCACCGGTCCGATCCCGAAGTACCGCGGATCGACCGCGTGCACCGCCCGGCTGACGATCCGTGCCAGCGGCTCGATACCAAGCCGCGTCGCCGTCGCCTCGTCAGCCACCAGTACTGCGGACGCGCCGTCGTTCAGGGTGGACGCGTTGGCCGCGGTGACCGTGCCGTCGTCCCGGAAGGCGGGTCGGAGCTTCGCCATCACCTCGGGCGTACCGCCGTCGCGGATCGACTCGTCCCGGCTCAGCGGCGCCGCGTTCTTCGGCAGGATCGGCGCGAGGTGCTCCCACGGCACCACCTCGGTGTCGAACTTGCCCGCTGCCCAGGCCTTCCCGGCCTTCTCGTGGCTCTCCAGGGCGAAGAGGTCCTGCGCTTCGCGGCTGACGTGGTACTTCTCGGCCAGTTGCTCGGTGGCCTCGCCGAGCGAGAGCGTCCACTCCTTCGGCATCCGCGGGTTGACCAGCCGCCAGCCGAGAGAGGTGGATTCGGCGTTGATGCTGCCGTGCGGGAAGGCTTTGTCGGGCTTGGGGAGGACCCAGGGTGCGCGGCTCATCGATTCCACGCCGCCGGCGACTACCAAGGAAGCGTCGCCTGTTTCGATCGCGCGAGCCGCCTGGATCGCGGCTTCGAGGCCGGACCCGCAGAGGCGGTTGACCGTAGTACCGGGGACGCTGGTGGGGTAGCCGGCGAGCAGGGCGGCCATCCGGGCGACGTCCCGGTTCTCCTCACCCGCGCCATTCGCGTTGCCGAGGAAGACGTCCTCGATCTCGGCGGAGTCGAGGGCGGGGTGGCGGATCAGGAGTTCCCGGAGGGTGACCGCGGCCAGATCATCGGGGCGGCCGCCCGCCAAGGCACCGCCGAGTTTGCCCACGGGCGTGCGGACGGCGTCGAGTAGATAGGCGGATCTCATCGGGCTCCTTCAGGTCGTTCGCCTGCCCAGGCGCGGGTGAGGATGTCGGTCACGGCGGCTTCGTCCAGCTGGACCGCGTTGGCCGGGGCGGCGCCGGCGAAGCGCCGGGCCGCTTCGCGGGCCTGAGCCTCGGTCAGCCCGAGTTCGCGCAGGCTCGTCGGCACACCGGCTTGCGCGAACAGGTCGAACAGCCCGGCAGCGAGGTCGTCCGTCTCCAGCGCGGTTTCCAGTCGTGCCTTCGCGCGCGGGACCTTGAGGGCTTTCACGCGGGTGACCTGCGGGAGGACGGCGGCGTGGGTTTCCGCGTGGGGGAGGTTGTAGGTGCCGCCGAGGAGGTGGCACAGCTTGTGGTGAATGCCCGTACCTGCTGTCGCCAGCGCGGAGCCGGCCAGCGACGCGCCGTACAGGAGGTTGCTTCGGGCATCTAAATCGGTGGGATTGTCCAGGACCTGCAGCAATCCCTCTCGCAACGCCCGCGCACCCTCGACCGCGATGACCTCGGTGATCGGGTCCGCCTTCTCGGTCCAGGTCGCCTCGACGCAGTGCGCCAGCGCGTTCGCCACGCTCGCCGCTGTCACCTTCAGCGGAAGACCACGGCTGAGCAGCGGATCGTAGATGACGACTTTCGGCAGCACCCGCAGATCGGTGCCGGTCCGCTTGTCGCCGCCCTCGGTCTGTCCCCACACCGGAGTCATCTCCGACCCCGCATACGTCGTCGGAACAGCGATGATCGGTTGGCCCTGAACGAGGGCGATCGCTTTGGCGAGGCCGATGGCCGAGCCGCCGCCGATGGCGACGATGCCGGTGGCGCCGACCTCGGCCGCTTGGGCGCGGGCAGCGTCCGCCGTCTCCGTCGGCACATGCTGGCGAACCTCGTCGATCCGTCCCGCGAAGGCGTCCCCGAGCGCGCGCTCCAGCAGATCGGCGCTGTCCCGCGCCGACTTCGTTGCTATCAGCAACACCTTGAGACCTTCCGCCTCGGCCGGCACCTGGTCGAGCGTGCCCGGTCCGAGCAGGATGCGACTTGGCAGGCCGACGTGGGTGAACGACTCAGGCATCGACGGCCTCCCGGTTCCTGAGCCCTCGCAGGGCTTCCAGCTCGGCGCCGCTTGGCGCCGGCACAGCTTGGACGCTGTCGGCAACCTTCAGCGGCCAGCCGGTCGCCGCGAGCGCCTGTTCGGCCGTGACGCCCGGGTGCAGTCGGGTGAGCGTCAGCTCGTGGGTGACCGGGTCCGGCTCCAGTACGCCGTGGTCGGTGATCACCAGCGTCGGCCCGGCACCGGGCGCGTCGCGTTCCGTGCCGGTGGGGCCGTAGCCGACCGACGAGACGAAGTCGACGCGTTCGACGAACGTCCTGGGCGACTGCTTCACGATCACGATCACCCGGCCGGCGGCGGCGGCGATCTCGGGAGCTCCGCCGGCGCCGGGGAGCCGGACCTTCGGGTCGGCGTGGTCGCCGATCACCGTCGTGTTGATGTTGCCGTAGCGGTCGATCTGCGCCGCGCCGAGGAACCCGACGTCGATGCGCCCCGCGCCGACCCAGAAGTTGAACATCTCCGGCACCGACACCACCGCGATCGCCGTGGCGGCCAGGTCGTCGTCACCGATCGACAGCGGCAGCTTCTTCGGCTTGGCGTCGATCGCGCCCGATTCGTAGACGAGCCGGCAGTTCGGAGCGTGCGTGCGCCGAGCCAGGTTGGCGGCGAGGTTGGGCGGGCCGACGCCGACCAGGCAGACGTCGCCGTCGTGGAGTTCGCGGGCCGCCGCGACGTTCATCATGTCCGCGCTGGTCCAGTCAGACATGGGTTGCCGCCGTCTGCTCGTTGGCGACCTGGGTTAGGTTGTTGGCCGCCGCCCAGGCGAGGAAGGCCTCGCGGTCGCGGGAGATGGCGTCCCACTCTTGGTAGAAGTCGTTGTCGCGCACGGAGTAGCCGGCGGCGTACGACGGCCAGGCGCCGTTCGGTACGACGCTCACCGCGGAGAGCACCCAGTTCGGCAGGATCACCGCGCCCGTGTGCTCGGGGAACTCGTCGACCACTTCCTCCACTGTCACCACGGCGCGCTTCGCCGCGAGCACGGCCTCCCGCTGCACTCCGGTGATTCCCCAGAGCATGACGTTGCCGTCGCGATCCGCGAGTTGCGCGTGGATCACCGTCACGTCCGGGTTGACCGCCTTCACCGCGGCCAGTTCCTCGCCGGTGAAGGGACACGTGACCCGGCTGATGATGTCCCGCTGCTCCTCGAGGTCCGTGCCGCGGTAGCCCCGCAGTACTGCGAAGGGCAGGCGGGCAGCACCGGCCGAGTAGGCGTTCGCGAGCCCCGCATGGCTGTGCTCGTGTACTGCGAGCTTGTGCGGCCAGTGGTTCTCAACGGCGTCGCGGAGTCGGTGGAGCGAGCCGACGCCGGGGTTGCCGCCGTACGAGAACACGAGTTCGTCGGCACAGCCGAGTCCGATCAGCTGGTCGTAGACAAGGTCGGGCGTCATCCGGACGAGGGTCAGGTGGCGCCGGCCCTGCCGGGCGATCTCATGCGCGGCGGCGAAGGGGATCAGGTGCGTGAAGCCCTCCAGGGCCACGGTGTCCCCGTCGTGCACGTGCTCGGCGATCGCGTCGGCCAGAGGAACTGGACTTGTCATGGATGCTCCGCTAGGATTTCGCTCAGCGAAAGATTCTTCTTTCAACGAAAAGGTTAGTCCATGCCTGGTGACTCGTCTACGGGTGATCCCGCGGCGACCCGTGGGTCCTCAACCGACCGAGCCGCGCCCGCGGCGGCTGCGGGGGGCTCGTTTCTGCAGGGTCTGGAGCGTGGACTTGCGGTGATTCGGGCGTTCTCGGCCGAGCTGCCCTCGCTGACTTTGAGCGAGGTGTCGCGCGAGGTCGGGATCACCCCGGCGACCGCGCGCCGCATCCTGCTCACGCTGGAGGAGCTCGGCTACGTACGCAGCGACGGGCGACGGTTCTCGCTGACGCCGCGGGTGCTCGCGCTGGGCTGGGCCTACCTGTCCTCGCTGGACCTCGGCGACATCGCCGGGCCGTTCATGGAGGAGCTGAGCGCGAAGACCCGGGAGTCCTGCTCGATCGCGACGCTGGACCTGCCGGACATCGTGTACGTGGCGCGGGTGCCGACCAGCCGGATCATGACGGTGGCACTGGGGGTCGGGGCCCGGCTGCCGGCGTACGTGACGTCGATGGGCCGTGTGCTGCTTGCGGGACTACCCGAGGATGAGCTGTCGGCGTACTTGTCGTCGCTCGACCCGGAGCCGCTGACCGAGCACACGGTGACGTCGGTGGACGGCCTGCGGGACGTGATCGCCAAGGCGGGTGCGGACGGATACGCCCTGGTGGATCAGGAGTTGGAGCTGGGCTTGCGGTCGATCGCAGTACCGATCCGGGACTCGCGGGGTCGCGCTGTCGCCGCCCTGAACGTGTCGGCGCACGCCTCACGCTCCACCCGCGCCTCGCTGCACGCCGAAGTACTGGAGCCGCTCCGTGCCTGCGCCGACCAGATCAGCACCGCCCTCAACCGCCGCGGCCGAATCTGAGCGCAACCAAGGCCTCCACGTCGGCGGTCCAGCAACCTCGGGAGCGCCGTCGAACGCCGTCGAGCGCCACCGGCGGTCGGCGGCGCTCGGGCGGGCTCAGGTGCTCAACGTCTCGAGGATCTCCAGGTAGTGCGGGTTGTACATCACGCCGATGATGTTCCCGAAAGGGTCGACGACCGAGGCGGTGCGGAAGCCGGTGTCGCCGCGCGCGGTGATGCTCTCGTTCAGGGTCGCGCCCAGGGACAGCAGACGCTCGACGGTGCCCTCCAGGTCGTCGGTGTGCCAGTAGATGATGGCGCCGGCGGGCTGGTCGGACACACCGTGCGGGGAGTACTTCGCGTCGATCAGACCGAGCTCGCACTGGAAGTCGCCGAACCGGAACTCCAGGTACGCCGGGGTCCCGATCTCCGGGCGAGCGAAGTACGGCTCGATGCCGAGCAGTTCGGTGTACCAGGCCTTCGCGGCGGCCATGTCCTGGACGAAGAAGCTGACGGTGGCAAATCCTCGCAACATGTCGCTGGTCCTTTTCGTCGGTGCTGTTTCCTCTTCTGCCACCAACGATCCCAGCCAAAGTGCTCACCAAATGATCACTTTTCCGGCGAGAAAATCCCCTGTCCCGCGGCGGCCGCGGTACAGGGGATTCGTCCCGGAGATCAGTCGGTCTGGGTGACCTTGCGGAGGCCGCGCGGGGCGTCGGGGTCGAGGCCGAGCTTGCGGGCCAGGGCCTCGATCGCGCGCTGGGCCGGGATCACCAGGGCCAGCGGGGCCAGCGTCTCGGGCAGGTCCGGGCCGGCCAGGTTCACGTCGCAGCGGGAGGCGAAGGTCGCGTCGCCGCCGATGCCGAGGATCTTGCTGCCCTTCTCGCGGACGATCGAGGCCAGTTCGGTCATCCCCGGCAGGGCCGGACCGTCGCCGGCCGCCACCAGGATGGTGACCAGGTCGGCGTCGACGACCGCGATCGGGCCGTGCTTGAGGTCGGCGTACGAGAGGCCGCGGACCGGCTGCAGGCAGGTCTCCTCCAGCTTGAGAGCCACCTCGAGCGTCGTACCGAAGGTGAGGCCGCGGCCGCTCGACAGGACGTCGTGCGCGCCGGCGAGCAGGTCGGCCGCGGCGTCCACCGAGCCCTCCAGCATCTTCGCGGCGGCCTCCGGGACCCGGGCGATGTCGGCGTCGAGCGTGCCCGGCTTCTGCGCCAGTGCGTCGACCGCGACGGTGATCGCGGCCAGTTGGGTGGTGTAGGTCTTCGTCGCCGGGACGGCCAGTTCCTGGCCCGCCTGGGTGATCAGAGCGACATCCGCCGTCGAGGCCAGTGGGCTGTTGCCGTCGTTGGTGATGCCGACGATCGCGGCGCCGTTGCGCTTGGCCCACTCGGCGGTGTCGACGATCTCCTGGGTGGCGCCGGACTGGCTGACCGCCACGACCAGGGAGTTGGACAGGTCGAGGTTGGCGCCGTACAGGGTGGCCACGGACGGAGCGGCCAGTGAGGCCTGCCGGCCGGCGTGGATCTCGGTCAGGTAGCGACCGTAGACGCCCGCGTTGTCGGAGGAGCCCCGGGCCACGAAGATCACGTGCCGGCGGCCCGCGGCCAGCCGGGTGATCTCGTGCCGCAGCGGCAGCACGTGCTCGAAGGTCGCGGCCAGCGCCGCGGGCTGCTCGGCGATCTCGCGCGCCATCTGGGTGGCAGGGGCGGGGACGGGCGGTGACACCACGACGATCACTGGTCCTATCTGGTCTTAACAGGTATGCTGCGCACGATAGCAGTGAGCGGCACACCGGGGCACCCCCCGGCGTTCCGCCCAGGTCAGGAGGACCGAGTTTCGATGGTTGCGACGAAGCGGGCCCAGGTCCGGTCGGTACTGGAACGGCTGATCGACGTCGAACTGCACCCCGGCGACCCGATCCCGTCGGAGCGGGCCCTGGTGGACAAGCTCAACGTCTCCCGGGTGACCGTCCGGCAGGCGATCAGCGACCTGGTCGAGTCCGGCGCGCTGGAACGCGTGCACGGCAAGGGGACCTTCGTCACCGGTCCCCAGGTCGACTCCCAGCTGCACCTCACCTCGTTCTCCCGGGAGATGCGGGCCCGCGGTCTCGAGCCGGGCACCGTGGTGCTCTCGGCGACCGAGATCGAGGCGTCCGACGAGACCTCGAAGGGACTGCGGGTCGCCAAGGGCACCAAGGTGATCCGGGTCGAGCGGCTGCGCACCGCCGACGCGTCCCCGATGGCCTACGAGGTCGGCTACTACCCGTCCGCGCTCTTCCCCGGCCTGCTCGGCCGTGAGCTCGGCACCCTGTACGACGTCTTCGCCAGCGAGTACGACGTCGTCGTCACCTCGGGTGAACAGACCGTCCGGGCGGACAACGCCGACGGTCACGTCGCCCGGGTCCTCGGCGTGGCTCGGCGGGCACCCCTGCTGGTCCTCGAGCGCACCACCTTCGCCGGCCGCAAGGTCGTCGAACTGTCCTGGTCGGCCTACCGGGCCGACCGCTACCGTCTGCACATGGCCCTGACTCCCCGGGGCCCCCGCTCCGGCTCGGCCTGACCCGAACTGGACCGATCCTCTTCATCGACTGGTCTGTTCGCCTTGTCGTTCGCTCCCCGGTCACCTGACCGTCCGACAGGCGGCCCGCCGCATCCAGCGCAGTATGCGGCGGCGATACTGGAGCTCAACCCACATGAACTTTGCTGTGAGGAGTACCGCGAGACATGCCTATTGCCACCCCTGAGGTCTACGCCGAGATGCTGGACAAGGCCAAGCAGAACCGCTTCGCCTACCCGGCCATCAACGTCAGCTCGTCGCAGACGCTGACCGCCGCGATCCGCGGCTTCGCCGAGGCCGGCTCGGACGGCATCGTCCAGGTCTCCACCGGCGGCGCCGAGTACCTGTCCGGCTCGACCGTGAAGGACATGGTCACCGGTTCGGTCGCGCTGGCGGCGTACGCGCACGAGGTCGCGAAGAACTACAACGTGAACATCGCGCTGCACACCGACCACTGCCCCAAGGACAAGCTGGACGGCTTCGTCCGGCCGCTGCTGGAGATCTCCGCCGAGCGCGTCGCGCGCGGCGAGAACCCGCTGTTCCAGTCGCACATGTGGGACGGTTCCGCGGTGCCGCTGGAGGAGAACCTCGAGATCGCCAAGGACCTGCTGGCCAAGGCCGCGGCCGCCCGGATCGTGCTGGAGATCGAGGTGGGTGTCGTCGGCGGTGAGGAGGACGGCGTCGCCAACGAGATCAACGACAAGCTCTACACCACCGTCGAGGACGGCCTGGCCACGGTCGAGGCGCTCGGCACCGGCGAGAACGGCCGCTACCTGACCGCGCTCACCTTCGGCAACGTGCACGGCGTCTACAAGCCGGGCTCGGTCAAGCTGCGTCCGGAGATCCTGAAGGAGATCCAGGACCAGGTCGGCGCCAAGGTCGGCAAGGAGCGCCCGTTCGACCTCGTCTTCCACGGCGGCTCCGGCTCCACCCTGGAGGAGATCCGCGCCGCCGTCGACCACGGTGTGATCAAGATGAACGTCGACACCGACACGCAGTACGCGTTCACCCGTCCGGTCGCCGCGCACATGTTCGGCAACTACGACGGCGTGCTCAAGGTGGACGGTGAGGTCGGCAACAAGAAGTCCTACGACCCGCGCGCCTGGGGCAAGGCCGCCGAGGCCGGCATGGCCCAGCGCGTCGCCGAGGCCTGCGAGCACCTCCGCTCCACCGGCACCTCGCTCCTCGCCTGAGGAAAGCACTCCCGCCTGACCCAAGCACTCCCGCCTGAGGAAAGCACTCCCGCCTGAGGAAAGCACGTCCCGACCTGAGGCAGAGCACGTCCAGACGTGAGGCAAAGCACGTCCTGACCTGAGGCAAAGCACGTCCTGGAAGGGCCCGCCATCCGGCGGGCCCTTTCTTCTTCTTCTTCTCGAGCCGGACATCGAGCCGGACTTCGAGCCGCTGTCTTCAGCGCCTCGTGAGGCCGGTCCTTCAGCGGACGGTGAGGCCGCCCCAGTCCGGGGCGTAGAACGGCACGGTCGACTGGCAGTCGACGATCGGCTCGTCGGTGGCGGAGAACCCCCAGAGCCAGCCCAGGCGATCCATCCGGCCGTCCTTCAGCGAGAACGAGACCGGCTTCCCGACGAGTTCAGGCGCGGCGGATCTCGTCACCACGCCCGTCGCGACGCCTACCTTGCCGCCGACCGTGAGACAGGTGATCTTCCCCTCGAAGTCGGCCACCACCGAACCGTCCGGCTTGTGATGCATGACGTGGAACCCGCCCGTTACCTCCTTCGCGTTCCCACCCGGCGCGATCCTCGCCGCGAGGGAGAAGCGCAACGGATCCCCTCTGAAAGCAGGCGCCTTGCTGGTCCCGCCCAGAACCGCCCGCACGCTGGTCCCCCGCTGCCGCCCTCCGTCGGAGCCGGAGGCGATCGTCACGCGAGGAGCGCCGGGCGTGCCGTCCGGAGCGCTGAACGTGCCGTCCGGAGCGCTGAACGTGCCGTCCGGAGAGCCGGCCGTTCTGTCCGGTGTGCCGGCCGTGCCGTCCGGTGTGCCGGCCGTGCCGTCCGGAGTGCCGGTCGGTTGGGTGATGAGGGGTGCGTTAGAGCGATTGCCCTTCGGCGTGGATCCGGCTCGTGGGGATTCTGGTTGTTGCCCTGGGCCACCTTTGACGGTGAAGTCGCCCCAGCTGAGGGGGAAGGTCGGGGCGGTGCCCTGAACGCGGTTGACCGGGGCGCCGAAGAATCCCCAGACCCAGCCGATCCGGTCGTGCCGCCCGCCGTCATACACCGTGAACGCGACCTTCTTCCCGACGAACTCCAGCGGCACGTCGGGGTGTTCGGCCCGCTCGATCACACCGGTGACCACCGCGACCTCGTCAACGGCGTACAGGCTGGTCGTGCGGCCGCTGAACTCGGCCAGCAGTCGCCCGTCCGGCTTGCGGTGGATCACGTGAAAGCTGCCGTCCGGCCGCAACGGATCGGTCGCGTGGGTGTCGATCTCGAAACTGACCGGATCCCCGGCCAGTTCGCCCCACTCAGCTCCCAAGACACCGCCGCTCTTCCCGGTCACCTTCATCACCGGCTCGCCGGAAGCCCGCTCGACCACTGCCGCCGACCCGCCTTCCGGCCGTGAGCCAGCCCCTGCCGGCGACCCGCCTTCCGGTCGTGAGCCGGCCGCTGACGCCGACGCACCTCCCAGTACTGAGCCGGCGGTGGTCACCGCGACCAGGGCTGTGAGGGCAAAGCGCAGGACCCTGTGGCGGGATCGGACCTGGATACTCAACTCGGTCACTCCTCTCCTGCCGGCGCTCTTGTCAGCCCCGGCCCGACCACCCTGCGTCCCGGGCACCCCCGCGCGGATCCCTCCCGCGAGCGAGCCCACTGCCACCAACGGGTGAACCGGACCCACCCCGCGAGGCACGCCGGGAACAGATCGCACTAGAACCTCAGCAGGTGGGTGGTGGGTTTTCGGCGGGGGCGGTTGGGGTCGAAGACGCGCACGCCCGTACGCCGAATGGCGCGGGTGAAGGCTGTTTGGACTTGGTGGATGACGTGGCTCGGGTGGTCGAGGTCGGCCCAGGAGATCCAGCAGTACTCGAGGGGGTCGGGTGAGGTTGCATCGGGGCCGTCGAGAGAGTCGTCATCGGAGTGTTCCTCCAGGTCGTCGTCGGAATCGCTTCTCCAGAAGGGGATTCGGGGGTCGAACTCGATCACGGTTCGTTCGTCGGGGAACCAGAGAATGCAGCCTTCGAGGTCGACGGAGGGGTCGGGGGAGGGCTCGTCGGGGGTGAGGACGGGTGGTGGTGAGGCGGAAGGAGAAGGCAGGCCGGCTTCGGTGAGGATCAGGCGAAGCCGGGACTCGGCGACCGAGGCAGAAGGCGTCCCAGCGTGGGCCAGGACGCGGTGGGCTCGGTCGGTGCCGCGGGGGAGTTGATTGGCCGCTCGTTTGAGGGAACTCGGCGTCACCAGGCCGGCGTACAAGGCGGCGTCGGCCAGGGCGACGGCGGGGGCGAGGGCGCAGGTGGCGGCGACCTCGGCGACCGCCCGGGATGGCGTGACCAGGTGCAGCTTGTTCCACAGTTGGACGCCAGGGCCTACTGGATCTCGGACATGGCGATGCACTCCGCCGCTGCGCCGACCAGCGCGGCCGGTGCGGGTAGTCAGGTGGAGGTGCGAGAGGTCGAGCCCCCACAGCGGCAGCCCGTGCAGGGCGGCCGCTGACTGGTGGCTGGCGATCAACCCGGGCTCGCCGTATCGCAGTACGTCATAGAGGCGGCGGAGGTGCAGCATCTCCTCGTCGACCAGGGTGAGGGTCTGGTGCGGGGCATAGGTGCCGCGCCGGATCCGGCGCCAGCCGCCGGTGTCCAGCAGGGAGTCGATGTCGGGGTCGGGGTAGCCACACGCACGCGCGTCCGCACGAGTGAACACCCCGCCGCGGATGGTGGTCATCACGCTGAGTTGTGGGTTCACACCCAAGAAGATGCAGCGATCAGGACCTCTTCGCCGCGACGACCTCAGACCTGTGGAAAGAGGGCATGAAAAAAGCCCGTCATGTCTTTATGACGAGCTCAGCGCGGGTCGGCACCCAAGGTTGCCAGAGGAGCGGCATGTCGGCCTCGGCAGGAGTGCGGTTGCCTTTGCGCTCATTGCACGACGCATGAGCCGCGACCGCGTTCAGCCATTCCGTCCGGCCGCCGCGGGACCTGGGTTGGACATGGTCCATCGTGTCGGCGTTGTCCAGCCCGCAATAGGCGCAGCGGAACCTGTCCCGCCTCAGCACCCCGTGCTTGCTGTACTTCATCCGGCCGGCCGCGTAGCGCCAGTGCGTCACCACGTACCGGACCAGGCGCAGTACGCGGGGCACCGGGAATGGGCCGATTGTCCGTTCGCCATGTGCCTCTTCGACCACCGCGACCTCGCGGACCAGCATCCGGATGGCGTGCTGGATCGACACGGTGTGCAGCGGCTCGTATGACGCGTTCAGGACGATCACGCTCATCCGGTGCCTCCTTCCGGCCGTAGCTGGGAACCACGGCGGTCTCGACGCAGGGTCTCAAGCATCCGTGGCCGCCCGGTGAACGGTCAACGGATTTCGCCAGCCGGTCACGTGCCGGGTCGGCTGCGTGATCGGCGATCATGTGCTTATGGAATTGAACAATCTGCTGTCAGGTCCACCCGAGACACTACTCCCCGTCGACCCGGCGGCCGCGGAACTCGCCGCCGGGGCCGCTCCGGTCGACCTCGCGGCCAAGTATCCGACCTCCTCGCTGGCCTGGTCGGAGCTGGCCGAGGCGGCGCTCGCGGACGGCCGCACGATCGAGGCCTACGCCTACGCCCGGACCGGCTACCACCGCGGTCTGGACCTACTGCGCCGCAACGGCTGGAAGGGCCATGGGCCGGTCCCGTGGGAGCACGAGCCCAACCGCGGCTTCCTGCGCTGCCTGGCAGTTCTGGGCAAGGCGGCCGCGATCATCGATGAGAAGGACGAGGCTGAGCGCTGCGCGACCTTCCTGCGCGACTCCTCCCCGACCGCGGCCGACGTCCTGGCCTGAAAGTGGTTTGTAGGGGCCGGCGCCGGCGGGACATGATCCGTCGGTGACCAGCCCCTACTCCCAACACGGATTCCGTGCCGGCTTCGACTGGGGCCCGGCCGGTGCCGCCGCGGTTCCCGGCAGCCTGGTGGCGGTGGTGGACGTACTGTCCTTCACTACCGCCGTCACCGTTGCTGTCGACTGCGGCATCGAGGTGTTCCCTTACCGCTGGCGTGACGAGACAGCAGTCGCGTACGCCGAACAGCTCGACGCGGTCCTGGCGGTAGGCCGGTCACAGCAGGGCATCACTCTCTCGCCCGACTCCATCCGGCAAGCGCAAGGCGTGCAGCGGCTGGTACTGCCGTCGCCCAACGGCTCCACGATCTCCCAGCAGCTCAGCGACAGTGGTGCCACGGTCCTGGCCGTCTCCCTGCACAACACGTCGGCCGCCGCCGACTGGGCAGCGGCCCAACTGGCGCAGGACCCCACTCTCACTGTTGTGGCGATTGCTGCAGGGGAGAGGTGGACAGACGGGTCGTTGCGCCCGGCAGTGGAGGACCTCTGGGGAGCAGGCGCGTTCCTGGCAGCACTGGCTGATCGCGGAGTTACCCCGCTCTCTCCAGAAGCCCGGGCGGCGGCCGCGGCGTACAGGGAGGTTGCTGGGGAGCTGCCCGAGTTGCTGTACGACTGCGCGGGCGGACGCGAGCTCACGGAGTACGGGTTTCCGCAGGATGTGGCTGTCGCGGCGGAGGTGGACAGCAGCCGGCTGGTGCCGCTTCTCCAGGCCTGTAGACTGAGCGCGTCATCAAAACCCTCGAGGTTCTGCCCGGTGACATAGCCGGTAGGCGGCGTGCGTCCCCGCTTCCTACCGAAAATGGACGGTTGTAGGCGGCACGGACGGACCGGCGAAGCAGGACGCCCTCGGTCAGATCACCGCCCCGCCGGGCAGCGGAAGGTACTACCGTGCCGGCACTCACCGGACGGATCCGCACGCCCGACAGGCCACCGAGTGGCTACCGCGTCGCCCTGCAGACGCCCGGAGCGTGGAAATTCTACCTAGCCGCCGCACCTGCCCGGATCGGCATCGCGATGACCGGTCTCGGCATCGTCTGGCTGGTGCACGGCTCAACCGGCTCGTACGCCGTCGCCGGCAGCGTGACGGGTGGTTTCGCCATCGCCGAGGCGGTCGGTGGCCCGCAGGTCGCGCGGCTGATCGACAGGTTCGGGCAGCCACGCATGCTGCCGATCACCCTGCTGCTGCACGCCTCGGCGATCTCCCTGCTGATCGGTCTGACCGTGTCGTCGTCGCCGGTGTGGATGTTGATCCTCGCCGGGGTCCTGGCGGGCGGCTCGCTCCCACAGATCGGCGCCCAGACCGCAGCTCGCTGGGCGCATGCGCTGCGCGGAAACCCTGTCCTCTCATCAGCCTTCGCCCTGGAGTCACTCGGCACAGGCCTGGCCTTCCTGGTCGGCCCGGCTCTGATCGGCACGGTCAGCGCGCTGGGCTCACCAGTAGCCGGCTCAATCCTGGCAACCAGCCTCGTACTGGCAGGTGGCCTCTCACTAGCTCTCCAACGCCGTACTGCGCCGCCGCCCACCGCCGGTGTTCGCACAGAGGGCTCAGTGCGGTTGCTGCGACCAGGGTTCCTCGCACTCGTCGGTACGACCATCGGCGTCGGGCTGTTCTTCGGCACCATGCAGGTCTCGGTGACCGCCTTCGCGGTGGGCAGGGGATCCGAATCCTTGGCCGGGCCGCTGTACAGCATCACCAGTCTGGTCAGCCTGGCAGCCGGAATCGCCTATGGGGCAAGGCGTTGGCGTCTACCGGCGAGGACTCAGTTCGTCGCCGTCATGGCCGTTCTGTTCGTCACCAGCCTGCCGCTGCTCGGTGCCGATAGTCCGCTGACCCTCGCCCTCGCGTTGGCCTTGCCGGGACTGGCCTTGGCGCCGATCCAGGTGCTGTCGGCGGTCCTGGTCGAGTCGGAGGTTGAGCCCGCAGTACTGACTCAGGCCTTTACCTGGTTGAACTCCGGCAGTGCCGCCGGCATCGCGATGGGTGCGGCTGTCGCCGGTCGCGCTGTAGATGCCAGCGGCCCTCAGTTGGGATTCACGCTGGCCATCGCGGCGACCTCGGTGGCCGCCGCGATGGCTGTGGTGGTCTACCGGGTCCCGCGACGGAGCAGGGTCCAGCCGAGCACGGCGAACAGGACCATCCAGCCGGTGATGGCCAGCCGGGCCACGACCCACGGGCCCAAGATGCCAGGAGTCAGCGGGACGAACACGTAGATCCCCAGGGCGAGTGGCAGGTAGCGCGGCCACCCGGACCAGGCTTTGGCACGCAGTACGGCGATGCCTGCCAGGATGAGGAACACGCCGATGCCCATCGACGTCACGCCGTACCAGATGTCGAGGGTGTCGGTCTCGGGGCTCGGGTAGAGCGAGTCCCGGGCGCTGATGGCGGCCACCTCGACGGCAGCGAGCCCAAGCATGGCGAGCACGCTGCCTCCGACGCCGATCCGGCCGACCCCTGAACGGCCGGCGGCGCCGGAGGTCCACAGCGCCGCCAGCAGCACGACCAGGCCGAGGTGCTGAACGCAGAACACCAGTTGGATGATCGCGAAACCCGTTGCTGTCAAGGGATAGCTGTAGCGGCCGTCGTCCACGGCAGCCGGGTAGAAGATCAGGAAGAGGCCGCCGGCAACGCCCAGCACGGCCGCCCAGAATCCGATCGCACCCGCCCGCCGGCTCGAGGCCGAAGCAGCCGGGCGCAGTCTTGCTGCACTGTCAGTAGTCACGGTGTGCCCCCACATCCGCTGGAGAAATACTAAGGTTCACCTGATATTCAGGTGTACCTTAGGAATCTGCTGCCGTCAACGGTAGGTGTATTGGGCTTCGGCGACGGCGCGGGTGGCGTATTCGGCGGGGGTGAGGCCGATGACTTGCTTGAACTCGTGGGAGAAGTGGGCCTGGTCGAAGTAGCCGAGGGCGAGAGAGAGTTCGGCCAGTTCGGAGACATCGCCGCGGGCCAGGAGGTCGGCGCCGTCGTGCAGGCGGTAGCGGCGTAGTACCCATTTGGGGCCGACGCCTACGTAGCGGCGGAAGAGGCGCTGGAGCTTGCGCACCGGAAGGTCGAAGCGGTCGGTGACCTGGTCGACCCGGGTCAGTTCGCGATCCTCGCCCATCGCCGCGACCACCCGCCGGACCAACTCGTACTGCGGGTCGGTGGCGACCAGGTGGTCGGCCAGGAACGCCTCCACCACCGCGCGGCGGCGGACGTCCTCGTCCTCGGCGAAGACCAAGTCCGCCAGCCGGTCGGCATCCTCGAAGACCTCGCGCAGCGGCAGCACCTGGTCGCGGAACGAGCCGACGTCGAGCCCGGTCACCGCACCGAAGCCGCCGGCCCAGAACTTCACTCCGAATACCCGGCCGCGGCCGCGCAGTTCGCGCTCGAACTTGCGCGTGCAGACCCCGTTCACGAAGGCGCCGCCGGGCTGTTCGAAGGTGACGTTCACGCTCGGGTAGGGCAGCACCTCGGCGACGTACGGCTCCTGGAGGTCCCACTCGACGATCCAGTACCACTCCACGAAGCGGCCGATCTCCGGGCCGGGGGCGAGCCGGTTCAGGGTCCGGTGCCGGGCCTGTTCCCGCGGGTGCAGGATGCCCTTCTCGTGGTCCGGCGGCATCGTCAAAGTGGCTGTCGCTTTCTTACAAGACCGGTCGGTACGGCGTACCGAAGACTGATCGCATGACGACGAACACGGTAAACCCCATCCCCGACGGTTATCACTCGCTCACCCCGTACCTGGCGGTCTCGGACGGCCCGAAGGCGATCGAGTTCTACCAGCAGGTGTTCGGCGCCGAGGTGCTCAGCCGGCAGGACATGCCCGACGGCCGGCTGGGTCAGGCGGAACTACGGGTCGGCGACTCGATGCTGCAGATCAGCGACGAGATGCCGCAGATCGGGCTGCGGGCGCCGAACGGCGAGTGGGTGCACTCGTCGCTGGTGCACTACGTGCCGGACGTGGACGCGACCTTCGCGGCCGCGATCGAGGCCGGGGCGCGGCAGGTGGAAGCGGTCCAGACCTTCATGACCGGCGACCGGTACGGCACCGTGATCGACCCGTTCGGGCACCGCTGGGCGATCCTGACCAAGGTCGAGGACGTCTCCCGCGAGGAGGCGGACCGTCGGGTGAAGGAGTGGCTGGCGTCGAACCCGGAAGGCCTCAGCGTCGACTGAGAACAGCGGAGCGAGATGCCGCGGGCAACGAGAAAGCGGCCCGCCGGAACCGTCCCCTGCGGCAGTTTCGGCGGGCCGCTGACTAAGAGTGTGCACGCGATCACGGAAAATGGCAACCCGTCGTGAAGGATTGCGCGCCCGGTGTCACGTGTTGCCCGCGCGGACGCGGGTGAGCGTGGTAATGCGCGGTTCCGGTAGGCTTTCGCCGCAAGAGCCTGGTCGCGGAGCCGGAGTGAAGTTTCGGTGAACCGTGCCCGGGCTTCACCCTTTCTCAACCGAGGAACAGCCAGCGGCCGGCCACGCACGGCGATGGAGCCGTCGGGCCGACGCGTGAAGAGGAGGGCTGAGATGCCCGCAATCGTGCTCGTCGGCGCCCAGTGGGGCGATGAGGGCAAAGGCAAGGCGACCGATCTGCTCGGCAACACCGGGGCCGAGATCGACTACGTGGTGAAGTTCAACGGCGGCAACAACGCCGGCCACACGGTGGTGATCGGTGACGAGAAGTACGCGCTGCACCTGCTGCCGAGCGGAATCCTGACCCCGGGCGTGACGCCGGTGATCGGCAACGGGGTGGTGGTCGACCTCAGCGTGCTGTTCGAGGAACTCGACGCCCTGCAGGCCCGTGGCGTCGACACGTCCCGGCTGGTGGTCAGTGCCAACGCGCACCTGATCCCGCCGTACAACCGGACCCTGGACAAGGTGGCCGAGCGGTTCCTCGGCAGCCGCAAGATCGGCACCACCGGCCGCGGCATCGGGCCGACGTACGCAGACAAGATGAACCGGATCGGGATCCGGGTCCAGGACCTGTACGACGAGAAGATCCTGGAGCAGAAGGTCACCGGCGCGCTGGAGCAGAAGAACCAGTTGCTGGTGAAGGTCTACAACCGCCGCGCGGTCGAGATCGCCGAGGTGATGGACGAACTGCTCGGGTACGCCGACCGCCTGCGCCCGATGGTCGCCGACACCCCGTTGCTGCTCGGCCGGGCGCTGGACGAGGGCAAGACCGTACTGATGGAGGCCGGCCAGGCGACGCTGCTGGACGTCGACCACGGCACCTACCCCTTCGTCACCTCCTCCAACGCGATCTCGGCGGGCGCCTGCACCGGCTCCGGCATCCCGCCGACCCGGATCGACCGGGTGATGGCCGTGGTGAAGGCCTACACCACCCGCGTCGGCGAGGGGCCCTTCCCGACCGAACTGCTGGACGCCGACGGTGAATGGCTGCGTCAGCAGGGCTTCGAGTTCGGTACGACGACGGGCCGCCCGCGCCGCTGCGGCTGGTACGACGCCGTGATCGCCCGGTACGCCGCCCGCGTCAACGGCGTCACCGACTTCGTCCTGACCAAGCTGGACACCCTCACCGGTCGGGAGAAGATCCCGGTCTGCGTCGCGTACGACGTGAGCGGGGTCCGGCACGACGAGATGCCGATGACGCAGACCGACTTCCACCACGCGAAGCCGGTCTACGAGGAGTACGACGGCTGGGACGACGACATCACCGGCTGCCGCACCTTCGAGGACCTGCCGAAGAACGCGCAGACCTACGTGAAGGCGGTCGAGGCGCTCAGTGGCGCACCGATCTCCGCGGTCGGCGTTGGGCCGGAGCGGTCGCAGATGGTCATTCTCGACAACCGCATCTGAACAGTCCGTCAGCCTGAGCCTTCGCCGACTACCGGCGGGGGCTCAGTCGTTGTCGGCGGCCGATACGGACTATCGACCGATGAAGGGCAGGTCGCGGATCACCGGGTAGTCGCGGAAGTCGCTGAGCCCGGGGCGGTTGGGGAGGTCCGGCGCGGTGACCGGAGTACGGGCCCAGTCGGCGCCGCCGCCGTTGGCCGCGCTGGTGAAGGAGCTGATGGCCGCGCCGGCGAGCAGCGCGGCGATCAGGAGGCTCAGCCAGGCAGGGCGGAAGGCCTTGCGCAGGGCGATCTTGGAGCCGCGGCGAAGCGACGAACCGCCCGGGCCTACCCAGGCCATCAGTAGCCCGGCCAAGCCGCCGGCACCGAAGCCGACAGCGGACAGCGGCTGCCAGTCGAGACCTCTGGAGCTCGCTGCTCCGGCGGAGATGGTGCCGCCGACGATGAAGCCGACGATGACCGGCAGGATCAGGCAGAAGAGCGTGATGAGGGTTGCCGCGATCAGGTGGACCGGGCTGGCCGCGACGGCGACCAGGCCGTCGGACTTGCCTCGTCCGCCGCGTACTTGGCGGCGCCGCATCAGCGCTGTGCTGCCTCGGTCAACCGTCCTGGCGACGACGATGAGGACTGCTGCGACCAGTAGTCCCAGGCCCGGGGTCAGAGCCATCAGACCGGCTAGCGCGAACAGCAGAGTTGCCAGGAGCACGGAGCGAGCCAGTTGTTGGTTGGCTGAGGGTGGGGCGTCCACCTTCGCCACCGGCGTGTGGTCCTGCCGCTTGGCAACCGTGCCATGCTGCTGGGGTTGCTGGTACGACGCCGGCTGCTGAGGTTGCTGGTACGTCATCGGCGGCTGAGGCTGTTGGTACGGCTGCGGGTAAGCCTGCTGGTACGGCGCTACTGCCTGGCCGGGGTAGTTGGCCGGCGCCGGGTAGGGCGCGAACGTAGGTCCAGCAGGAGGCGCGGCCTGGTACGGCAGCGGCATAGCCGCCGGCGCTGCCGACGTGGGCGTCGGGCTGTACGTAGCGGGATGACTGGGTACGACCGCGGCCGCCTGGTTCTTGGCCTTCTGCTGGGCGGCGACATCCTTCAGCTTGTCGCGGAGTGGCGCGAAGGCCGACAGCGGCGGAATCACCGGCGGTACCAACTGAGCTACCTCTGCCGGGTCGTGGTCCTTGCTCGGAGTCCCTTCGGGCATCACTCGCGTCATCAACGCGGTAGGCGGGTTCACCACCGCGGTGTCCTTCGACGCGTCCGGGACCAGAGCGTCCCTGCCCTCGGCGTAGCGGTTGAGGCCGGCCATGATCTCGGTCTGGGTGGGGCGGTCGCGGCGGTCCGGGGACAGGGCGGCGGCCAGTAGTGGCTTGAGGCGTGGGTCCAGTCCCTCGAGGTCGGCCTTGCCGGTGTGGACTCGGTGGAGGACCACCTCGAAAGGACCCTTGCCGAACGGACGGCGACCGGTGGCCGCATAGGTGACGGTGGCTGCCCAGCCCCACCAGTCGGCGGACTCGGAGACCATCTCGCCTTCGATGAGTTCCGGCGCGAGATAGCCCGGCGTACCGATGACCAGGCCGGTCTGGGTGAGGCGGAGGTCGTCGGCGGCCTGGGCGATGCCGAAGTCGATCATCACCGGCTTGCCATTGAACATCATCACGTTGCCGGGCTTGAGATCCCGGTGGATCACACCCGCGTGGTGGACCGCCTGCAGGGACTCGGCCAGGCAGCCGGCCAGCGGTAGCCAGCGCCGCGGGGTCAGCGGCCCACGGTCGTCCACCTGCTCGTCCAGCGGCCGTCCGGGCACGAACCGAGTGACCAGGTACGGCCGGTCGCACTCCAGGTCGTGGTCGAGGATTCCGGCGACACCGGGGTGGTTCACCTTCTGCAGGTTGGTCGCCTCGCGCTGCAGCCGGGCGCGCGCCGTCGGGTCGTGGGCCACGTGGGGGCGCAGTACCTTGAGCGCTACCTCTTTGTGCTCGGGACCTTCGGCCAGGTACACGACGCCCATGCCGCCCTGGCCGAGCCGCCGGATCAACCGGTACGGCCCGACCCGCTCCTCCAGCACCTCCGTCGGCGTGGAAGGCCGTCCCCCTGTGACTGACATGCCATCTACGGTACGTCGGTACCAGCCCACTCGGGGCCCAGTCACTGAGCGCAGCCGGTGCCTCGGGGCGGTGGGCACCGGCCGCGCCCTCGGTCTACGAAGTGACTGGCAGCGTGAAGGCGAGCAAACCGGTGCCGGTGGCGTTGGTGATCCATGGGCCGGCGCTGTTGTGTCCCTGGTAGGTCAGGCCTGTCACACCAGCTGGAGGGCCCGACAGGGTGAGCACGAGCTTGCCGCCCGGCTGGTAGGTAACCGACGAGACAGTGACCGCGGCACCCTCGACCCGGAAGTCAGCGGCGGAGCCTGCATCGACAGTGAGCGGATCAGTCGAGCGGAGTTGAATGGTGAGTTCGGAGCCGCTGGCGGTCACGCTTGCCGGGTTCGGCGGAGCCACGCCCGCCGACGGACCGCCGTACAGGTCTCTAGCCAGTACTGCGAACGTGTGGTCGCCCATGTCGCGATATCCACCGAGGTACGCGTAGTGGCAGCCGTCGTGGCCGGACAGGCCGTTCGTGGAGAGCACCGTGACGCCGGCCGTGTCCCCGAGATCCCGCTGGGCCTCGCGAAGATTCATGGCTGTCGTGTTGCCGCAGGGCGAGGTGCGGACCTGGTACACGTAGTACCGGCTGCCGCCGGGGATTCCGCTGCCGAAGTCGGAGCGCCAGTCCTGCAAGAGCGAGGTGAAGCCGGTGACGTGGACCGACGCGTTGTCGTTGTCGGACTCCCCCTGGTACCAGAGCACCCCGCGGACCTGGCTGATCACGCCTGCTGTCTCCAGACGTTCCCGGAGCCGGCCGTAGTTGGTGGTGAGGTCGTCGGGGTTCGCGTCGTTGCGCTGGAAGAAGTTGATCGGCTGGCCGCCGTGCGCGCCGTTGAACAGCGCCACCGGGACCTTGTAGGTGTCGACGATCCGCCGGCCCATCCGGATGGCCCACTGGCCGACTGAGCCGGACTGGTTGGTGACGTCGCCGGTCGCGTAGTGCCAGACCCGGTCGGCGCCGGAGATCGTGCCGTTCGAGGTAGAGGTGCCGTAGCTCCTCAGATACGGCGACTCCTCGGCGTTCGCAGCTCCGCTGTACTTCGCCGCCTCCGCGTTGCTCTGACCCTGTACTACGTACACGTCGCCCGAGACCACGCCGTCCCGGCGAGCCACCACCCGGTCGATCCCGGGCCCAGAGGCGCGTAGCTCGAACGTGTACTCCTGCAGGCCCGCCTTGATTCGTGGAGTGAAGCGGAAGGTGCTCGACGACGAGGTGAAGGTCTCGGTCTTCCCGTTGCTCGTCACGCGGAGTTGGACCCGCTTCACTCGGGAGTCGGTAACCCGGCCGGCCACTGGCACGGTCGAGCCGCCACTGGTGTCTCGCGGGATCAGTTGGCGGTCCTGGGGCGACTCGGTCAGCGCGACGAGCGCAGTACGGACGTAGGCGGTGAGTTTGCGCTGGGAGTAGCGGTTGGCGTTGTTCGCGAACGTCCAGTCGGGCTGGCCGCCGAGATTGGTGCCGATGCCCAGGGACAGCAGGCTGTTGTCGGACTCGGTGAAGGTGTTGATCGAGAAGACCTGCTTGGCCGCGAGGTTCGACGGCCGGGTTGGGCCGACCTGTGAGACCTGGAACGAGCCGTAGCCGAGCGGCGAGGTCGGGTTGTCGTCGACGTCGAAGGTGTTCGGAGAGGCGTTCGCGACCTGGGTGCTGGCGCTCTCCTGGTACTGGTTCGGCCACATCTCCAGGTAGCCGGTCTGGCCGGTTCCGCTGGTCACGCTCGGCACGTTGGACCGTACCTCGAGGTCGCCGACGCGCTGGCGGACCAGCTCACCAGGTCTGGTCGGCAGGCCGATTCGCCTTGCGTCGTTGGAGAACGGCTCCATCGCCGTCCAGACCCACTGGGGTCCGTCGGGGCCGTTGAGTTCGAGGCAGTAGCCGACCCGGTCGAAGTTCGAGCCGATCTCGGCGGTCCGGTCGAGGCTGTACGGCGGGGTCTCGTTCAGGTAGCTCGCCCGCTCGGGCAGGTCGAGTTGAAGGACTGGAGTGAACCCAGCGGCGGCCGCATCACAGGCCGTGGCGGCTGCCGAAGCACTCCCGCCTGCCGAAGCAGTCGCGGCTGGCAGCAGAGTCGCAGCTGGTGCTGGATTGGCGGCGGCGGGAGCGACTGCCGCGGTGAGGGATGCGGTGGTCGCGAGGACGGTGGTGGCGATGGTGACGATCGAGCCGGCGTTGACGCGTCGAGGCATGGCGGACCTCCGGAGGGCGGGATGTCTCCACCATGGGTAGCTGTTCGATCACCGATGGTGCGAGCGTTCTGCGCCCAGCGGTCCCATCCCTGCGCCCAGTGGTCCGCACGGTCCCACCCGATCGCCTAGTGGCCTGAACCTAGCGAACAGCGTCCATCCGGCCACTGGTGACGATGATGGGGACCCGGTTGGCTGGAGCCCATGAGAATCGAGATCCTGGTGTTCGACGGCGTCGACGAGATGGACGTGATGGGCCCGTTCGAGGTCTGGAGCCTCGCGTCCCGGCGACCCGAGTTCGAGCTGGCGCTCGTCGGGCTCGACGGTCCCGCCGAGGTGACCGGCCTGCATGGCCTGCAGTTCAAGGCGTCCGCAGGACTCAGTACTCCGGACGCCCTGTTCGTGCCCGGCGGCGGCTGGATGAACCGCGCCGAGAAGGGCGCCTGGGCCGAGGCTCGCCGCGGCGTACTGACGGCCCGGATCGCCGAACTGGCGCCGCGGCTCGACTGGATCGGTTCGGTCTGCACCGGCTCGATGCTGCTCGGCGAGGCCGGCCTGCTGAAGGGGCGGCCGGCGACGACGAACCGCGGCGCCTGGCACGAGCTCGAGGAGTTCGGCGCCGACGTGAAGCACCACCGGGTGGTCGACGACGGCGACCTGGTGACGGCCGGCGGCATCACCGCAGGGATCGATCTGGCCCTGCGCATCGTCGAGCGCTTCTCGTCCGTCGAGGTCGCGGACGGCATCGCGGCGGGGATGGAGTACACCCGCGACCGCGACATCCACGTCTCAGCGACGGCGAAGTAGCAGTCCGCGGCTTCCCCGTTTGCGCAGGTAGGCGCGGCCGCCGACGACCGCCTCGAAGCGGGGCAGGACCAGATCCAGTTCCTCCTCGACGGACCACCCGGGCGGCCAGGTCTGCCGGGCCAGCTCCCCGGGTTCCATCGCCACGAACAACCTGTCCGTGGGGAACCGGTCGAGCAACGTGAGGTCCTGGCCGTAGTACAGGAGTTCGATGAGCAGGTATGCCGAACCGGTCAGCCGCTTGGTGGTGGTCAGTTCCTCGAAGCTGTGCGGGTGGATCCGGACCTCGCCCTCGACCTGCTCGTGCAGCCGGGCCAGGAAGATCGGATTCGGCTCGGTGGCGTCGACCAGGTAGCCGTCGCGCAGCAGCCGCTGGGTCAACGCGCCCTCGCAGGCGCCGACCTCGATCACCCGCCCGGCCGCGGGGTCGAGGTGACTCCGCACCCAGGCCGCGGTCGCGCCCAGCCGTTCGTTCTCGTACTGCGACGTCGCGAACTCCCACGGATCGGGTACGAGCGCGGGGTCCGTGCTGCTCGTCAACGCGAACAAGCGAGCGCGTTCGTCGGCGCTCGACTCGAAGAAGCGCTCGACCGACCTCACTCGCCGAGTGAGCAGCGCGTCCTCGTCGGCGTCGTCGATCAGCAGCAGGTCGGCGCAGTGGGTGTTGACGAAGTCCAGCTTCGCGTCGATCAGCGGCTGGTCGAGTGTCACGTCCAGGTCGGTCGTCCACTGGAACCGGTCCGCGTCACCGACCGCGTGCCGCACGGGAGCCCGGACCAGGGCCGCGACATCGAGGCCCCATCGGGCGCGCCGCTCCCGGCTGTCGGCCGGGGAATGGGTCCAGACGGTCGCGGCGACGTCGCCGGTCTCCAGCGCGATCGCATCGGCCGCGCTACCGGGCGAGAAGGGCTTGGCGCCTTCGCCGCCCGCGGCCAACAAGTCGGCCAGGGAGGCCAGGCGGCCGGCGAGCGGGACTCCCGCCGGCAGCCTCAGATAGGCCCCGTGATCGGCGATGACCAGATGCACCTCGCGACCCTGGCCCGGATCGAGAACGGAGAGGAAGTCCACCACGACGTCCTCGGGACGTGACACCGCAACAACGTCAATCATCCGGACCGATTTTACGCAAGAACGCTACGAAAAGCAGCCCGACGCGTGTCGCCGACTCACTCCTTCAGCAGTGCGGCGACCGCGTCGGTGACGACCTTGCGCCGCTCGGTGAAGGTCCGGCTGACCAAAGCGGCGTACTCCGGGGTCATCCCGCTCCACAGCGCTGAGAGGTGGTGGCCCGCTCGAGCCGGTACCAGGTCGCGAGCCGCTGAATCAGTTCTTGAGTTGCGGGTAGAGGTTGGTGAGGTCGCCGGACACGGCGGCCTTCGCGCCACGGGCGGTGTCGTCCGCGAGCACCTCGTAGGCGCCGGTCTCGATGCCGTCCAGCGCGGCCTTGGCGATGTCCGCGGGGCTTTCCTTGGGCGCGGTCACCGCGGTCGTCATGTCGGTGTCGACGTAGCCCATGTGCAGGCCGGTGACGCCGATGCCGCGGTCCAGCAGTTCCACCCGGATCGCGTTGGTCTGGGACCACAGTGCCGCCTTGGTGGCGGCGTACGCGCCGTGCCAGGAGACCCAGGACAGCGCGGAGTGCGCGTTCAGGATGTGGCCGCCGCCGTTGCGCTCGATCACCGGGACGAACGCCCGGGTCAGGTTCAGCGGGCCGAAGAAGTTGACCTCGAAGACCTGCCGGATGTCCTCGAAGGGCACGTCCAGGTAGGTGTCGGGGGAGGTGCCGCCGGCGTTGTTGATCAGCACGGTCACGTCCGGGGCCGCTGCGAGGAGTGCGTCGATGGAGGTCTGGTCGGTGACCTCCAGCGGCAGGGTGACGACGCGGTCGTCCGTGCTCGGCTGGGGGTTGCGGGCGGTGGCGTAGACCTTCTTGACGCCGCGGGTGAGCAGGTCGTCGACGATGGCCTTGCCGATGCCGCGGTTGCCGCCGGTGACGAGAACGACGGCGCCTTCGAGGGTGGTCATGGTGAACTCCAGAGACAGAGGTGGAAACCGATTGGTTCCCCACCGTAAACCGATCGGTTTCCAAACTCAAATCAAGCCGGTACGCTCGATCTCATGACGACCCAGGCGACACCCCGCGACCGGCTGCTGGACGCCGCGGGCGAACTCTTCTACCGCGACGGCGTGAACATCGGCGTGGACGCGCTCTGCAAGGCGGCCGGGGTCTCGAAGAAGTCGATGTACCAGCTGTTCCGGTCCAAGGACGAGCTGATCGCCGAAAGCCTGGCCAGCCACGGGCCGGCGTACCAGCGGATGCTGGAGCCGGGACCGGAGGACGGGACCACACCGCGAGAGCGGATCCTGGCGGTGTTCGAGCGGCAGGAGCAGTTGATGACGGCCAGCGGGTTCCGGGGCTGTCCGTTCGTCAGCACCGCGGTCGAGCTGAAGAATCCCGAGCACCCGGGCAGTGTGGTCGCGCGGCACTTCAAGCAGCGGTTGACGGACTTCTTCCAGGCCGAGCTGGTGGCTGCCGGTGTCGACGACCCGGGGGCGCTGGCGGTGCAGTTGACGATCGTGTTCGACGGCACGAGCGCCCGGGCCGTAGTACGGGCCCAGGCGCTCGCGGGGGTCGGTGTCACGATGGCTGCGTCGTTGCTGGACGCGGCCGGGGTCAGGGCCGAGGCGCTAGCGAGCCAGGCCCGCTAGTTCCGAGCCGGCCAGCAGGAAGGCGCCCACGCCGAAGTCGGCGGTCGACTCGTAGGTGATCGGCTGGCTGGATTCCGGCCGGTCGCCGACCTTCTGGACGAAGCCGAGGAACCCGTCCGGGTGGACGGCGGTGGCGGCCATTCCGTTCCAGGCTCGCGCTGCGACGGGTTGATAGCCGGCGGCTGTCACCAGGCCGGCCTTGATCGCATAGGCCGTGCTGTAGGTGAAGAAGGCGGTTCCGCTGGTCTCGGGTCCGGGGAGATGCTGCGGATCGCCGAGGTTGACGTTCCAGAATCCGTCGGACCGCTGGATCGGACGTAGTGCGGTCACCAGTTGCGCCAGCGTGCTCCGGTACTCCGCGACGTTCCGCTGGGTGGCCGGAAGCGCCTTCAGGGTCTTCACATGCCCGGCGGCGACCCAGCCGTTGCCTCGCGACCAGAGCACCGGCTTGCCGTTCGGCGAGACGATCTTGCCGGGCAGGAACCGGTCGTCGCGATACCAGAGCCCACTCGACGCGTCGTACAGGCCGCGGGTCCGCTTGGTGTGGTGATAGAGCTGGTAGAGCTTGGTCCAATACGCCGGCGTTGCGCAGGCGGCCGATCCGGGCGAAGGGCGGCATCGCCATGTGCAGCGCGTCGTCCCACCACCAGTCGTCGATCTTGCTGCTGGCAACCATCCGGCGCAGCGTCTCCGTTGCCGCGGTCAACTTGTTCGGCGACGGCTCGAGCTCGTACAGATCGAGGTAGGCCTGGATCACGTTGTGGTTGTCGGCATGCCGGGTGGCGACGCCTTCGCGGATCCCGTACGCGTGCTTCTCGGCCCACGATCGGGTGTAGTCGAGATACCTCCTCTCGCTGGTCAGCCGGTGCGCGGCCATCAGGCCGCTGAAGAAGGTCGCCCGGGCCCAGCCGTTGTCGCCGGGGTCGGGGTGGGTGGCGATCCACTGATCGGCGACGCGGCGGACGAGAGCGACGATCTGGGCGCGGGAGGGCAGCAGGTCGGAGGGCGGCAGGTCGGAGGGCGGCGCGGCCGCGGCGGCGGTCACGGAGGGTAGTGCCGGGGCGGCCATGACGGCGGTTCCCAGGGTCAGGAAGTGGCGTCGTTTCATGGGACAAGACCTCACTTTGTTCCATTGGGGCGGGACAAATCGGCGATCTGTTCCAGATCAGCGTGGTTTTTTCACCTCGTGAATCTTCTCTGGCTTGGGATATTGACGCCTTCACGCTCTGTCGTCAAACTTCCGAAAAGACACTGCGGTAGTGGGGGAATCGCAGCGTCCACCGCCCCCGCCACACCCTGAGGATTCCGCCCATGCGAAAGAAAGCACTCTTTCCGGCGCTGGCCGCCGCGTGCGCCGCGCTGGTCGCCGGCGCGCTGACCAGTCCCGCCGTCGCCTCCCAGGCCGAAACCGGAGCCAAGGCCGAGGCCGCTTCCAAGGCCGAAGCCGGTGCCCAGGCGCCGGCCGCCCTGCTCGCGCCGGTCACCTTCACCCATCCCGGTGTCGGTGTCAGCCGGCCGCAACTCGACTTCGTCCGGGCCAAGGTCCAGGCCGGTGCGCAGCCGTGGACGAACGCGTTCAACCAGGCGAAGAACAGCAACTACGGCTCACTCAGCCGGAACCCGACCCCGCGCGCGGTGGTCGAGTGCGGCTCGTACTCGAACCCGAACTACGGCTGCACGAACGAGCGCGAGGACGCGATCGCGGCGTACACGGACGCGGTGCTCTGGTACATCACCCGCGACGATCGCTATGCCCAGAAGGCGATCCAGTTGATGGACGCGTGGTCCGCGACGCTGCAGGACCACACCAACAGCAACGCCCCGCTGCAGACCGCATGGGCCGGGTCATCCTGGCCGAAGGCCGCGGAGATCATCAAGCACGTCTACGGCAACTGGCCGAACTCCGGCCGCTTCGCCACGATGCTGCGCACCGTCTACCTGCCCGAGATCATCAACGGCTCGAACTCCAACGGGAACTGGGAGTTGAGCATGACCGAGGCGATCCAGGGCATCGCCGTGTTCCTGGAGGACCGGACCGTCTACGACAAGGCGATCTCGCTGTTCCGGGTCCGGACGCCGGCCTTCGTGTACCTGGAGTCCGACGGGGCGCTGCCGAAGACGAAGCCGAGCCAGAACCTCAACACCCGCGAGAAGATCATCGCCTACTGGCAGGGCCAGAGCACGTTCGTGAACGGCCTGACCCAGGAGACCTGCCGCGACTTCGTCCACACCGGCTACGGCATCTCGGCGATCGGTCACGTGCTGGAGACGTCCCGGATCCAGGGCATCGACCTGTACCCCGAGTTCGGCGACCGGCTGCGCCATGCGCTCGGGTTCCAGTCCCGCTGGGAGCGCAACCTGGAGCAGGTCCCGTCCTGGCTCTGCGGCGGGAGCGTCAAGCGCGGTCTCGGCCCGATCACCGAGGTCGGCTACAACGCCATGCACACCCGGCTGGGCTTCGCGATGACCAACACCCAGGCCCTCACCGAGTCGCGTCGCCCGGCCGGCTCGAACAACCTGTTCGTCGCCTGGGAAACGCTGACCCACGCCGAGAACCCCAGCTGAGCAGGCCGCCCCGGAGAGCCTCGGCCGGCTCTCCGGGGTCGCAGTACTCCAGACTCTTGGGGGGGGTCGCGGTACTCAGACCTGGGCTTCGCCGCGCTTCCAATAACCCTGGAAGGAGATGGCGGGCTTGGGCAGGCCGACCGTGGTGACCAGGTGGCGGCGAACCTGCTTGATCATGCCGGACTCGCCCGCCACCCAGGCGTAGTCGACGTCGAACGGCAACGTCGCCGATTTGAGGGCCTCTAGCAACGAAGTCGGGCCGTCGGCGGGTCCGCCGGTGTGCGGGATCCAGATGATGTCGACCTGGCCGGGGCTCGGCAGCGGACGGATGTCGCGGATGTCGGGGACCTCCACGAACGCGGTCGCCCGTACGCCGGCCGGCAGCAGCTCCAGGATCCCCGCGAGTGCCGGCAGGGCGGTCTCGTCGGCGACCAGGACCCGGCTGACGCTGGAAGCCGGCGGTACGTAGTCCACGCCGGACATCAGCAGGCCCTTGGTGCTGGAGGTGTCGACCGCGAACGGGAGGATCAGGCCGACCTCCGCCCCGAGGGTGGCCTCGCTGACCCACGCCGAGGCGGGTCCGTTCACGCCGTGCAGGACGAACTCGATGTCGAGCTCGGCGACCTCCGGGCGGAGCGCGCGCACCGTGTACGTCCGCATCACGAACCGCTCGTCGGCGGGGGTGGCGCACCATTCGGCGTACCAGTCGTCGCCGGTCGGCAGGCGCAGTACGCCGCCGTCGGGCGGGGACAGCAGCACCTTGATGCGCTGGTCCGGGCCCGCGGTCACCACGTCGGCGATCCGGGGCGCCACGAAGGTCACCCGGCGCAGGTGCGGGCTGAGGTCGTCGATCGCGGCCACCGTTGCGAGCACCGAGTCGAAGTCGATCGGTCGCTCGAGCACTGTCGTCATGCCAGTGTCTCCGTCAGGGAAAGTAGTGACAAAGCAGGGGTTCGGGTGCGACCCGATGGGCGAGCGGGTTATGGTGAAGCACCTAGAGGTTAGCCTTACCTAAGAGGATCCCAAAGTCCAATGCCACCGCCCGCCCAGCGGACCGACGCCGCGTCGCGGCCGGACCCCGCCACCAACTCCGCCCGGCCGGTCGACGGCGACGGCTCTGCCGTGCCCGGCGCTGCCGGCTCTGGCTCCGGCGGATACGGTTCAGCCGCCGGCGCCGACGGGAAGAGGCGCCCGCGCGCGCGGCGGACGACGCTGGTCGCCGGACTCGTCGCCTGCATCGCGCTGCTCGTCCTGGTGTGCCTGCTCAGCATCGCGGTCGGCTCGAAGCAGATCCCGCTGGCCACGGTGCTCGACGCCCTGCGCCACTACAACGAGGCCGACACCGATCACGTCATCGTGCGGTCACTCCGGGTACCGCGAACGCTGATCGGCCTGCTCGTCGGCGCGGCCCTGGGCCTGTCCGGCGCGCTGATGCAGGGCGTCACCCGCAACCCGCTGGCAGACCCCGGCATTCTCGGCGTCAACGGCGGCGCGGCCCTCTTCGTTGTCGCGGGCATCTACTGGTTCGGGCTGAACAGCCTCACCTCCTACGTCTGGCTCGCCTTCGCCGGCGCGGCCGCGGCGTCGGTCGCGGTCTACATGCTCGGCTCACTCGGCCGCGAAGGCGCGACGCCGGTGAAGCTCGCCCTGGCGGGCGCGGCGATGACCGCGATGCTCGGCTCGCTCACCACCGCGCTGCTGATCGGCGACGTCAACACCTTCGACCAGTTCCGGTTCTGGGCGGTCGGGTCGCTGGCCGGCCGCGGTTCCGACGTCGCCGAGCAGGTCGCGCCGTTCATCCTCATCGGCATCGTGCTGGCTCTGCTCTCGGGCCGGGTGCTCAACGCCCTGTCGCTCGGCGACGACGTGGCTCGCTCGCTCGGCCAGCGAGTCGGCCTGGCCAGGGTCTTCACCGCGATCACCGTCGTACTGCTCTGTGGTGCGGCCACGGCAGCCGCCGGACCGATCGGTTTCATCGGCCTCACCATCCCGCACGTCGCCCGGCTCGTCACCGGCCCCGACTACCGCTGGATCCTGCCGTACTCGATGCTGCTGGCGCCGATCCTGCTGCTCGGCTCCGACGTGATCGGCCGGATCGTGGCCCAGCCCGGCGAGCTCCAGGTCGGCATCGTCACCGCGGTCATCGGCGCCCCGTTCTTCATCGCCCTGGTACGCCGACGCAAGCTGGCGGATCTCTGATGGCGAGCGTGACCCAGACGGCGGGAGACCTCGCGCCGGCCCAGGTGATCGCCCGGGCGCGGGCCGTCCGGCAGGCCCGGGCGGTCGCGGTGATGGCCGTGCTCGCGGTGATCCTGTTCGTGACGTTCTGCGTGTCCCTGTCCCTGGGCGACTTCAAGATCCCCGTCCTCGACGTGGTGAAGACGCTGTTCGGCGGCGGCGACCGGGCCACCGAGTTCATCGTCAACCGGCTCCGCCTGCCGCGGGCGCTGACCGGGATCCTGGTCGGCGTCGCGCTCGGCATGTCCGGCGCGATCTTCCAGAGCGTGGCCCGCAACCCGCTGGCCAGCCCGGACATCATCGGCGTCACGTACGGTGCCAGCGCGTTCGCCGTGTTCGCCATCGTGACGCTCGGGCTGACCGGTGCCGCCGTCTCGGGACTGGCCATCGCCGGGGCGATGCTGACCGCCTTCACCATGTACGTGCTGGCCTGGCGCCGGGGCGTGTCCAGCTACCGGTTGATCCTGGTCGGCATCGGGCTCGGCGCGATGGCGACCAGCCTGACGTCGTTCCTGCTGACCAAGGCGCGGGTGGAGATCGCCCAGCAGGCGCTGATCTGGCTCACCGGCAGCCTGAACGGGCGGGACTGGTCGCACGTGCGCTCGCTGGCGATCATGCTGGTCGTGCTCGCCCCGGCGATCGCGCTGCTCGTGCACCGGTTGAGGATTCTCCAGCTCGGCGACGAAACGGCGTACGGGCTGGGGTTGCGGGTGGAGGGATCTCGGCTCGGGCTGATCGTGATCGGAGTACTGCTGGCCGCTGTCGCGACGGCGGCGGCCGGGCCGATCGGGTTCGTCGCCTTCGTGGCGCCGCCGATCGCGCGCTGGCTGACCCGGTCGCCCGGTCCCGCGATGATCGTGTCCGCGCTGATCGGGGCGCTCGTGGTCGCGCTGTCGGATCTGATCGCCCAGCACGCGTTCGGCGACACCCAGTTGCCGGTGGGCGTCGTCACCGGGGTGGTCGGCGCGCCGTACCTGATGTTCTTGCTGGCGAGGGCCAACCGGGTCGGAAGTGGTGGCTGAAATGGAGAGTTCAGTGGAGCACAGTCTGTCGGCCGAGAATCTTGCCGTCGGCTACGACCAGCGCGAGATCATCCACGACCTGTCGGTGCGGATCCCGACCGGCAAGATCAGCGTGATCGTCGGCGCCAACGCGTGCGGCAAGTCGACCCTGCTGAAGACGCTGGCGCGGCTGTTGAAACCGAGCCGGGGCACGGTGCTGCTGGACGGCAGGAGCATCCAGTCGATCCCGACCCGGGAGGTCGCGCTGAAGCTCGGCCTGCTGCCGCAGTCGCCGACGGCGCCCGAGGGGATCACGGTCGCCGACCTGGTCGGCCGCGGCCGGTATCCGCGGCAGGGCTGGATCCGGCAGTGGACGAAGGCCGACGACGAGGCGATCGCGGACGCGATGCTGTCGACCGACGTGCTGGAGATCGCGGACCGGCCGATCGACGAGCTGTCCGGCGGTCAGCGGCAGCGGGTCTGGATCGCGATGGCGCTGGCCCAGGAGACCGACATCCTGCTGCTGGACGAGCCGACGACGTTCCTGGACCTGACGCACCAGTTCGAAGTACTGGATCTGCTGGTCGACCTGAACAAGCGCGACGAGCGGACCATCGTGCTGGTCCTGCACGACCTGAACCAGGCCTGCCGGTTCGGCGACCACCTGATCGCGATGAAGGACGGCGCCATCGTTGCCGAGGGCAACCCGCGTCAGGTGATCACCGAGAAGGTCGTCCAGGACGTCTTCGGCCTGGCGGTGAAGGTGATCCCGGACCCGGTGGCCGGCACTCCGATGGTCGTCCCGATCGGCCGCCACACCACCCACACCGATCAGCTCACCCCGGAGAGCCCGGCTGCTCGAGCACTGGCCGCCAGCGCCGCCGCCAACGGAATCTGCCGCCCGTCCGACCGCTAGCACCCCGTACCCGGCACGGCGTACGCCCGTCGCCCGGGCGGCCTCTCAGGGGTTAACCCCTCAAGCGCGTGGTTGCCCCCTCGGATTCTGGCGGGGCAACCCACCCTCTCAATGGTTAACCCCTGAGAGGTCGCCGGGGGGAAGCGGTTGGGTACGGCGTACCTGGTGGACGATCAGGCCGGCTAGGAGGGCGCCGAGGGTGCCTAGGGTGAGGTCGCCGAGGGTGTCGGTGTAGGCGGTTCGGAGTTCGGGGGAGTGGCGGACGAAGGCGACGTACTCGCCGACTTCCCAGATCACCGCGGCGGTGGCGCCGAAACCGAGGGCTACGAAGGCGGTCAGGCCGCGGGTGAGTCCGCGCGGCCCGAAGGCGATCAGCACGCCTGCGGTGAGGAGACCCCAGAGCAGGAAATGCATAGCGTCGTCCCACCAGGTGATGGTGTCGAACAGGTTCAGCCGGTTACCGAGCAGGTCGATCAGCCACGGGATCGTGATCAGCAGATCCGCGGTCCAGGGGAAGCTCTGGTGCAAGGTGTTCTTCGCTCGCCCGTAGGCGAACCACCAGATCGGCAGCACCGCTGTGCCGAGCGGGTAGACGACCAGGCGCGCCGTCGACGCTTTGCCCTTGATGCCGCTCAGGTCAGGCCAGAAGAGGGCCGTGAGCAACAAGAGGAACAAGACGGCCTTCGCGGCCAGGGCGGCGTACTTCGTCCAGCCGGCCCGGCCCGCCGCCGGAACAGTGGTGGCAACCATCGTCCTCATGCCTCCCGAGTGAAGCAGCGGGAGCGCCAACGCGAATGAGTACAACTACGTAAAAGCCCCCTGACGCGTCAGTGTGACGCATCAGGGGGCTGGGTGCTGGTAGGTCAGCTGACGCTGATCAGGTCGACCACGAAGATCAGGGTTTCGCCGGGCTTGATCGCGCCGCCCGCGCCGCGGTCGCCGTAGGCCAGGTGCGGCGGGATGACCAGCTTGCGTCGGCCGCCCACCTTCATGCCCTGCACGCCGGTGTCCCAGCCCTTGATGACCTGGCCGACGCCGAGCTGGAAGGCCAGCGGCTCGCCACGGTTGTAGGAGGCGTCGAACTCGTCGCCGGTGGAGTGGGCGACGCCCACGTAGTGCACGTTGACGCGGGAGCCGGCCGTGGCCTCGGCGCCGTCGCCCTCGGTGATGTCGGTGATCTCCAGATCCGCCGGCGGCGGGCCGTCCGGAAAGTCGATCTCAGGCTTGTCAGTCATGAGACCAGCTAAGCAGATGAGCCGCCGGGCGTCTGCCAGGGGCAGTCCGTCTCACGTCAGTACTTCGCGCAACTTCGCCGCGAACTCCTCGGGCTTGCCGGGCATCCCGTACTCGTCGCCGAGGAACCCGCCGTGGTTGCTCGGGAACACCACCGGCGTGGTCCCGAGCCGCTCGGCAACCGCCTTCCCGCCGCGCGCGGCGAGCTGGTTCGCGGACTCCTCGCCGACGCCGACGACGATCCTGTCGGCTGACTTGGCGAGCGCGTCGAAGTCCGGCTGGTACGACGTACAGCCGCGGATGTTCTGTCCGAGCAGCGCGTCGTCACGGGAACCGTCGTCCTCGGTCGGCAGACCGAACATCGCCGGATCCGGCGCCGGCTGGTCGGTGTAGTCCGCCGGAATCTCGCCCTCGTAGCTGACGATGGCGATGAACTTCGCCATCCCCGCGCCCATCCCGTCGCGCTGGTAGGTCTGGTAGATGTCCTCGCATGCCGCCAGCGCCGCTTCCCGGTCCGGCAGCAGGCCCGCCAGCGGCGGCTCGTGCGCGACCAGCGTCTTGACCAACTCAGGCCGCTGCGCCATCAGCGCCAACGCGTTCACCGCACCACCGCTGCTCGCGAACAAATCGACCGGTCCGGCATCAAGGGCCTCGATCAGAGCCGCGAGGTCAGCCGCGTGATCGTTCGGCGACAATTCACCCGTACCGTCGGTACGAGTACTCCGCTCCACCCCGCGCGGGTCGTACGTCACGACAGTACGGTCGGCGAAGTGCGACGCCAGCGTCGGAAACCCGCTGGCCCCCATCGGCGAACCGATCACCAGCAGCACCGGGCGGTTCGACAGATCACCCCGCACGTCATACGTCAAAACGGCGCCAGGGACATCCAGCGTGTGACTGACAGGATCCGGCATCTCAACTCCTCTTGTGATACGCGTCACCCGCAAGCCTAGACCGGCAAGGAGTCACCGACAGACGAACGACCTGGCGGTCTGCAGACGCCCGCCATCGGCCGCCGCGCCAAAGAAGGTGACCATCCGCCGCCCCTAGCTCCGCTGGCCATCACCGCCGTCGGTCGGGAGGCCGTCCTCCTTGGCGACCTCTTCGTGTAGGAACTCGGCAAGGTCGACCACGTCGGTCTCGTTGGTGGGCGGTGTCGCAAGCGGTTCGTGCGCGAGGCCATAGTGGTCACGGAGGAACCGTTCGCGATAGATGTGGTTTGCGTCATCAGTGACGCTGGACAAGAGGTGGGCGTTCATCCCCGCGCCGATCACGGTGCCAAAGACCGGCACCGCCTGGCCGAGCTTCCGCTGGGTGATCCGGTACCCCAGTCTGGTGAAGACCTTCTCGACGACCCTGGTCACGGCGTTCTGGCGGAGCTGATCCCATGTGGCCCGACGTGCGAGTGCTTGCACGAGCTTGTTCAGTTCGATGTACGCAGCTGCCTTGCCGGCCTCGGTCGCGGTACCCACGCTGAGCACTCCCAGGGCGAACAGCCGTTCGTCCGGATGGTCCACGTCGTAGCCGTAGTAGGCGGCAATGTGCGCCACGGCCCGGTTGGCGGCGACAAGCACGGCAGCTGCGTCAGCCGCCATCACCCCAACCACCGTTCCGATTCCAGGCGCACCACCTACACCGGCCCCGAGTACTGAACCTCCGGCCGCGATGATCTGGCCCCCGGACACGGCGAACCCTGCCGCGGCGCCTTCCACAGTTGCAGCAGCGGTGTAGGCAAGTCCAAGGTTGGGTCTGACCTTGTCCATCTCACACAGCTCTAGTTTCCCGATGTCGTCGATGTCCGCGACCTCGTGGCCGCGCTTTCGATATGCCTCGACGATCGCTTCGTGGCCAACGGTGGCCATCGCGGCCCGAGAACCGAAGTCGAGGAGTCCACCGAGGGCCTTCACAAAGCTGGCCTCAAACTCCGCGGCTCCAGGAATCGACTCGAAGCGTGCTCTTGCGATCTGACCAGCTTTCGACATACGCCGCCGAAGCGTTTCGGGAAGCAGGTGCCTTGTCTGACTCTCTAGACGACGCCGGCGCCACATCTCAACCTCAGCCCAAGCATCGCGGTCGTACGGTGTCATTTCCGTTGCCATCGGTTCCCCCTCTACGTCTGAAGATGTCTTCCCGTATCCGATTCCAAAGCCAGACGGTCCCACGCATTCGCCGCCGCTCGCTACTACTGGTCCTACTGACCGTCCGGCCGCGGTGTCTGAGGAAGTGCGGGGCACCCCCCACATGCACACCCCGCACTTCTTCGGACACCGCGGCCGGCTCATCAGCAAGCCATCGCTGTGATGGTCGCCCTCAGCGCGGCGAGTCGCGCCACCTCCGCGTGCAGGTGACGCAGCTCGGAGACCGTCGGTGAAAGCTCGTAAGCGTGGTGGTGGCAAGCCTGGCTCAGAGCGTTCCAGGCGTGCTCCGCGATCCGGTCCAGGCCGTTCTGGTCGAGGGCATGCATTACCGCGAGCCTCGATCGCATCCTCACCGGATACGGCATCGACCTGACCAGGTACTCGCAGTACGCATCTACCTCAGCCTCGAGCGCCTGCCTGATCAGGAACGCGGCGACCTTGATCCGCCGGGGAGACCCGCACACCCGGCCGTCGAGGATCGCTTCCGCGCAGCCAAGAAGCTGCTCGGTCCTCATGAGCGCTGCTCCAGCAGATCGTCGACAGCGCGTCGGAGATCGTCGACCGCAGCGTCAGTTGACTGCTTCAGACCGAGGTGCGCGCCGGATCCGCAAAGCTTCAGCGTCCGCTCTCGATACCTAGGGCGGCTCCACTTATCGAGCTTGTCCGCCTTGTTGCCGTACAACGAGAGCGCAATTTTCTGACGTGTGGTGGACGCCGCCTTCCAAGCGTCCTCGACCTCTCGGTGTTTGGCCGACGTCGTCAACCTCCGGCGGAAGTACACCTCGTGTGCCGCCGCTTCGAGCGCGAACCGTGCGAAGGCCGGGATCGCCTTCTCCAGCACGTCGATCGGAACTTCCTTGTCCAGGAGCAGCTCACGGGCATCCTGCACGTAGCGCCGGGCCGGCGACTGGCACTCGACGACCTCCACCCTGGAGTTGGCGCCGCGCTCGACCTGGAGAATTCGCGCGGAAGGTGCGGTACGGCGTACCGACTCGGTGAGGCGGTCGTCGTGAGAGAACACGACAACCTGCCGCTCTTTCGCATACTCCACCAGGACCTCGGTCAATCCATCCACTTTGGCCGGGTCCATCGCCTGCACGGGATCATCGAGTACGACGAACCGTAGCGGGCTGGCCGGCATCGTTGCTCTCGGCAAGAACAGTGCCAGCGCGACCGCGTTCAGCTCGCCCTGGCTCATGACGGGCAGAGCCTCCGTCGGGACACCGTCGACCTCGGCCGTGAGGTTCACCTTGCCGCGGTTCCGCTGACCCGAGAGGGTGATCTTGTCCAGGTCGATACTGCTCTCCTGGCGGAGTTTGGCCCAGATCTTCCGCGCCTCGTCGGCGAGCGGTTCCAGTCGCTTGTTCCGCAGAATCTCGGCGTTCGCCTTGAGCCAGGCCAGTGAGGCCTTCGCATCACGAAAGTCTGCGTCGGTCGAGTCTGCCGACCGGCGGAGATCCAGCCAGACCGCGGTCCGTTCAGCGAGGTGTCGCCAGCTGTCATCCCGCTCACTCAACTTGGCAGCGGCCTCGTCGCGGAGGCGCGTCAGGATGCTGATGAGCCTGGTGCACTTCGAGGTGAGGTGCTGCGCCAGTTCGACGTCGTCCGCCGGAGCCTCACGCCAATCCTTCAGCGCGCCCTCCGCCTCGACGAAGTTCATCAGCTTGAGCCCAGCATCGATCGCCGCCAGGTTCGGTACCCCGAGCTGGGCGCGGGCGGCGTCATGCCGGACGGCCAGCTCATTGCGCGCAGCCCTGATTGCTGCGACCTCGGCCTTTTCGGCAGCGAGTTCGGTCGCCACCCGCTCACGCCAGGCATTGTCAAGCACCTTGCCTTCACACACTGGGCAGGTCTGCTCACCGTGCTGCGAGTGGAACTCCAGCGCCTTCTCCAGGAGGTGTCTCCGGTCGTCAGCCCGAGTCGCGATGATGCCGCTGGCGCCGGCGACCTTCTGCAAAGCTGCCAGCAGTGCCGTGGCGGCCTCGTCGACGGTGTCCTTCACAGGGATGGCAAGTTCGCTCAAGGCGCGCAGTTGCGCTCCGATCTGATCAGGAGCCTCGACGCCGGTCGCGATTCCGCTCACCAGATCGAGATCGGGTTTCTGCTTCCTCAGCTGGGCCAAGACCAACTGGGCCCTTTCGTCCGTCGCTGACTCAAGGAGCGCCTTCAGGGCGCTCTTCGCCGCGGTCGCCTCGTCCGCGGGACCCTTCAGTCGCTTCACCGCGCCACCGAGACGTTCGATGCCGTCAGCGATCTGGTCGAGTCCGAGGATGCTCTCCAGCGACCGGTAGAGGTCGGTCTGAGTCCCGTCCAGCCGCTGGCCGAGTTCGTCGTACGACAGGATCGGGCGGTAGAGCTCCAGCGGCTTGTCCCATCCCAGCGAGCTGACACCCGACGTCCGGGGCTTGCCGTGCCGCTGCGTCCAGGTGCTGCTGTCGCCGAGTTCGCTGTCGGTCGCCCATTCGACACCGATCTCAGTACGCCCCACTCCCTCCTCCGCGAGCTGGATCCGGACTTCCGTGCTCTGGACCTGGTGAAGGTTGCGCCATGAGTCCTTCCAGAAGGAGGACTTCCCCTTCCAGCGATAGCTCTCGCCGGTGAGCGCAAATTCCAGAGCCTCCGCGAAGCTGGACTTTCCAGATCCGTTCCGGCCGGCGACAACGGTCAGCCCCGGCCCCGGCTGCAGGCTGAGCTTTGCCTTCTCGCCGATCCCTCGGAACCCCGTGACGGTGATCGACGTCAGGAACGCTCCCACCGGCTCCGCCGCGGCCGTCGTGCTCGCACTGGCGAGGCGGGAGGTCGACTCGGTAGCGACGTCGAGTTCATCTGCGATCGCGTCGTCACCTTCGAGCGAGGCGAGTACCAGCATGCGCTGACGCTCGGTCAGCTTGGGGTCGTCCGTTGCCAGGATGAGGACGGTGTCGACGACCGGTTGATCGTGCGCTCCCATTGCCTGCGGTTCGTCTGTGGATCCGTCGCTGCCGGTCATCCGCCCGCCCCTTTGAAGTCGTTTCGTGAACAGGGACATCACAGTACATCTTGTGAACGTTGTCAACAAGCGGTCATCAGGCAATCGTGTACACGGAGCCCCGGTGTGTGTAGGGTAAGCCGGAGCAGCCCACGGGGAGGAAGTCATGGATCAGCCGGGCACTGTGTCTTCGGTCGGCATCGCGCGCTTGGCAGGTGTTGGTCGCGCGGCGGTGAGCAATTGGCGCAAGCGATACGCCGACTTCCCATCACCCGTAGGCGGCAGCGCGACCAGTCCGACGTTCGAGATCGCAGCAGTCCAGAAGTGGCTCTCCACTCAGGGCAAACTGCCGTCCGCCGGCGCACCGGAGCAAGCGTGGAGGACGATCGAAGCGGCATCTGGAGGTCCGGATCTCGGAGAGGCGCTCTGGTTGGCCGGACTGTTTCTGTTCAGCCGCTCGTCGAGCACGCTCGGGAAGGCGGATCTGCACTCGCCGGCCTCGCTGGTGGAGCCGGTACGCCGCCTGGCCAGCGGCCCGGGGGACCTCCTGGCTGGTGGCCTGGCCGACGAGTGGTCACCGCGGCAGTACGCGGTACTGTCGGCCGTCGCCGATCTCGACGGCGACCCAGCGACGATCTTCGAACAGTTCTACGCGCACTACCTGACCGCCCGCGGTGCGACGTCCGATTACGCAACCCCGCAAGGCGTGGCAAGGCTGATGCTCTCGCTGGCGGGCCCGGCGGCGAGCGTGATGGATGTTGCCTGCGGGACCGGGACGTTGCTTCATGAGTCCATGACCGAGGATGGTCGGGTGCGATGTCTTGGCCAGGATCTTGATCCGGCCGCGGCCCGCATCGCGCAGTTGCGTCTGCTCTTCGCGCACCGGCGGCATGGCGAGAGTGGGCCAGTGCCTGTCGTGCGGGTCGGTGATTCGTTGCGGGTCGATGCCTTCCCCGACGAACGGGTCGATCTTGTGGTCTGTAATCCGCCGTTCGGCCTGCAGGACTGGGCGGACGAGCAACTGGCCTTCGATCCGCGCTGGGAGTTCGGCGGGTTGCCGCCGCGGACCGAGCCTGAGCTGGCGTGGGTCGAGGATGCTCTGGCGCACCTGCGACCGGGTGGGCTGGCGGTGATTTTGATGCCACCGGTCGCGGCGTGGCGCTCACCAGGGCGAAGGATCCGCGCCGAGCTTCTGCGTCGCGGTGCTCTGAAGGCAGTCATAGCCCTACCGCCACGCCTTCTTCCGGTAACGGCGGTGGGCCTGCACCTGTGGATCCTGCGGCGGCCGACGGAGGGACACGGGGCGAACAGAGTCCTACTCGTAGATGCTTCGCAGGCCGCCGGCGGAATAGGAGCGCCGGTCCTGGACCTGGCTGTCCAGGCCTGGCGGACCTTCCACAGCTCAGAGACTGTTGAGGAACAGGCCGGCATCTGTAAGGCGGTCCCAGTGATCGAGTTGCTCGATGAGGAGGTAGACGTTTCCCCTGCGCGCCATCTCGCAGCAAGCGAGGAAGGAGCCGCCGAGCCGGCGGCGCTCCTGGCCACTCGCGCGGAAGTGCTCGAGCGGCTGGGCTCATTAGGCGAGAGCCTTCCGCCCCTTGTCGCCAACAGCGATTCGCGACTCGAGAAGGCTCGACGAGTCTCCTTGGAGGAACTCTCGCGAACAGGCGCTGTAGAGATACTCCGCGGGTTCTCGAGGCTAGGTAACGACCAGCAGGAGTTGTCCGAGCCCGCCGTGTCAGGAGGCGATCTGGTTCGGCGGATGCCTCCGAGTGGACGCGCGCCGGCGACCGCCGTACGGATCGAGCCTGGCGATGTGCTGGTACCAACCATCGCGGCATCGGTTGTAGCGAGGGTGGCCACGACCGAACAAATCGGTAGCCGCCTCGGCCAGAATGTGAACGCCGTTCGGGTGGACCCGGCGATCCTCGACCCGTGGTTCGTCGCCGGGATGCTGACTGCACCCGCGAACCTTCGCGAGGCGGTGCGGCATTCGTCGGCCACCAGGGACTCGGTCCGGGTGAACCTCAAGAGACTCCAGGTGCCGCTCCTGCCGATCGAGCAGCAGCGGCCGTACGGCGAAGCGTTCCGGCGCGTCGCCGAGTTCGAGACGATGGCGGAAAGGGCAGCCGACGAGGCTCGTGAACTCGCGAAGAGCCTCTCCGACGCCCTGACGAGAGGAACCCTTGCGCCCGACGATGGCGCGTGACATGACAATTCGTCACCGATTTTGCGTCTGACGTAACGCTCTGAAGCGTTGGATCGATCCACACCATGTAACGAAAGACCGGGGAGAGGGAATCCGTTGAGCGACACCACGCCGAAGAATCTGGCGAACTTCATCTGGCAGGTAGCTGACCTGCTGCGGGGGGACTACAAGAGAGCCGACTACGGCAAGGTCATCCTCCCCTTCACCGTCCTCCGCCGTCTGGAGTGCGTCCTGGAGCCGACTCGCGAGGCGGTCCTGAAGGAGTCCGCCAAGTGGGCGGACCGCGCCGTTGATCCGACGCAGTTCCTAACGCGACAGTCAGGCCAGAGGTTTTTCAACGTCACCAAGCACACTCTGACCTCGGTGGCGAGCGCGCCGGACGACGCGGCGAAGAACCTCAACTCGTACGTCCGCGGCTTCTCGCCCAATGCTCAGGAGGCGTTCGAGAAGTTCAAGTTCGCTGAGCAGGTCGCGAATCTGGCCGACGCGAAACTGCTTCACTTGGTTGTCTCTCGTTTCGCCGACTTCGATCTGCATCCCAACCGGGTCTCGAACCACGAGATGGGCTACGTCTTCGAGGAGTTGATCCGCAAGTTCTCTGAAGACTCCAACGAGACAGCGGGTGAACACTTCACCCCGCGCGAGGTCATCAAGCTGATGGCCGGCCTGCTGATTGCGCCGGACCTAGGCGAACTGCAGGTACCGGGGATGAGCCGCAAGGTCTATGACCCGGCCTGCGGCACCGGCGGCATGCTGACGGCTGCGGAAGAGTTCATCCTGTCGCACAACTCCCAAGGTCAGGTCTTCTCGTTCGGGCAGGAGCTGAACCCCGAGTCCTGGGCGATCTGCAGGTCCGACTTGATGATCAAGAATCAGGACCCAGACAACATCAAGCTCGGCAACTCGTTCACCAACGACCAGCTGGCTCACGAGAAGTTCGACTACATGCTGTCCAACCCGCCCTTCGGTGTGGAGTGGAAGAAGGCGCAAGCCGAGGTCGTCGACGAGGCCAACGACCTGGGCATGCGAGGCCGCTTCGGCGCCGGCCTGCCACGGATCAACGATGGCTCTCTGCTCTTCCTTCAGCACATGATCTCCAAGATGAGACCGCCGAGTGAGGGCGGAAGCCGCCTGGCCATCGTCTTCAACGGTTCGCCCCTCTTCACTGGCGCGGCCGAGTCCGGCGAGTCGAAGATCCGCCAGTGGATCCTTGAGAACGACTGGCTGGAAGCAATCGTTGCCCTACCAGACCAGCTCTTCTACAACACCGGAATCTCCACCTACTTCTGGATCCTCACGAACCGCAAGTCGCCAGGCCACCAGGGCAAGGTGGTTCTCCTCGACGCTCGCGAGTACTGGGCGAAGATGCGGAAGTCCCTTGGTGACAAGCGCAAACTCATCACCGACGATCAAATCGAAGAGATCCAGCGCCTGTACGCCGACGCATTGTCCGTCGCTGACGACCCGGACCACGAGCTACATGGCAAGGTGAAGGTCTTCCGCAACGAAGACTTCGGCTACCACCGCATCACCGTCGAGCGCCCACTGAAGCTCCGCTTCGAGGTCACCGAGGAAGCTCTGCTTGAGCTAGAAGCGACGCTCAAGACAGGCAAGACCACCTCCAAGTACGACGACCGCGACGACCTCCTTGAGGCTCTGCGCACCCTGGTGGGTCAGCCGCCTTCCTTCAAGAAGAGCGAGTTCTCTGCCTCCGTCCGCCGCGCCCTCAGCAAGCTCAGCAAGCCGCCGGCCGCAGTCGACAAGGCCGTGTGGGCCGCAGTATCAGTCCGCGACCCCGAGGGCGAAGTACAACTCAAGAAGGGCGCCCCCGAGCCGGACCCCGAACTCCGCGACAACGAGAACGTCCCACTCAACGAGGACATCGACACCTACGTCGAACGCGAGGTCCTACCCCACGTCCCCGACGCCTGGGTAGACCACGACAAAACCAAGATCGGCTACGAAATCCCCTTCACCCGCCATTTCTATGTATACACCCCGCCTCGACCCCTCGCAGAAATTGACGCTGAACTTAGGGAACTCGAAGCCGAGATCCAAAAACTCCTCGGCGAGGTGGTGTCGTGAGTTGGCTATTTGGAGACATTCCTCATCATTGGAAATCGTCGCGGCTCGACCGAGTTGCGAGCGTGAATGCTCGAATAGGTTGGAAGGCTCTCACTGCTGACGAATATCAATCTGCTGGCTATGCGTTCTTGGCAACTCCTAATATCAAATCGTCGGTCATTGACTTCGATCAAGTTAACTATATTTCCACGTATCGATACGAAGAGTCGCCATCGTTGAAGCTCTCGATTGATGATGTCTTACTGGCGAAAGATGGCAACACTTTGGGAATCGTGAATATAGTACGTCAATTGCCGCGCCCTGCAACAGTAAATGGATCTATCGCTCTCATACGCGCGTGCGGCATCCATCCGAACTATTTACACTTCCTCATTGCTAGTAAGCCGCTTCAGGAGCACATTCAATCGCTCAAGGATGGAATGGGTGTCCCGCATCTATTTCAGCGCGACATTCGACGCTTCCCAGTGTTGCTTCCGCCGCTGGAGGAGCAGCGGCGCATCGCCGACTTCCTGGACGCCGAGACGGCGCGCATCGATCGATTGTGGATGATCCGGGATCGGCAACGAAAGCTACTTCTTGAACGTTTTGCGGCTGAATGGGGCGAGTTGGTCGCGAGGGTGGCGACTCGCAGTGAATGGCTACCTATTCGTAGGTTCATCCAAGCGATTACGGACGGGCCTTTTGGCAGCTCGCTCACGAGTAGCCATTATCGCGACGAGGGTGCGCGTGTCATAAGGCTGGGAAATATTGGAAGGGCTTCATTCAAAGCCGCAAGTGAGGCATTTATCTCACTAGACTATTATCGCGAACTTCGGCGACATGCTGTCGTTCCCGGTGATCTAATAGTGGCTGGCCTTGGTGATGAAAATCATCCGGTGGGTCGGGCGTGCGTCGCGCCCGACGGTCTCGGTCCGTCTATTGTAAAGGCGGATTGCTTCCGTATAAGGTTCGATCAGTCGTTGCTCACGCATCAGTATGCTGCATGGGCGATGAGTTCACCAGTCATCGCCGAAGAGGTGTCCCTGTTGACGCGAGGTTCCACTCGAGCGCGGATTAATCTCGGCGTAGCGCGCGAAATTGAGATTCCAGTGCCGCCTCTGTCTGAGCAGGCAAGGATCGTATCTGCACTGGAGTCACGCCGTCTAGAGATCGCAGCTATCGTCGGTTATTGCGAGCGCCAATTAGAAGTGCTTACCGAGCAGCGGCGTGCGTTGATTACGGCGGCGGTGACTGGCCGCGTTGACGTGACGACGGCGAGGGGAACGGGGACGTCATGAATCGGATGCATACGGAGGAGCCGTTTGAGGAGGCTATTGAGGGTGGGTTGCTTGCTTCGGGGTGGTTGAAGGGGCGGGCGGATACGTACGATCGCGAGCTGGGGCTGGATGGCGATCAGTTGGTGCCGTTTGTGCGGGATTCGCAGCCGGTGGAGTGGGACACGTTGCTGCAGTACGCGGGCGGGGACGTCGCGTTGGCTGAGCGGGAGTTCCTGCGGTTTCTGGCCAAGGAGATCGACAGCCGCGGCGTGCTTGATGTGCTGCGGAATGGGGTGAAGGATCGCGGGGTGCGGATCCGGCTGGCGTACTTCAGGCCGGCGCATACGGTGGCTGACGACGCGTTGGACGAGTACCGCAAGAACCGGTTGTCCGTTACTCGCCAGCTTCGGTTCAGTCAGGAGAACACCAATGAGCTCGACCTGGCGCTGTTCGTCAACGGTATCCCGGTTGCTACTGCGGAGCTGAAGAATCACCTCACCGGGACGACGGTTGAGGACGCGAAGAAGCAGTATCGGGAGGATCGCGATCCGAAGGAGCTGCTGTTCGCCAAGCGGGCGCTTGTTCATTTCGCCGTTGATCCGGAACTCGTGTTCCTCACCACGAGGCTCCGGGGCAGGGACACGACGTTCCTTCCGTTCAACCAGGGTACGGGCGGCCCCGGGAACACCGGCGGCGCGGGGAACCCCGAAGTACAGGAGGGTGGGTCGGGCTATCGGACCGCCTACTTGTGGGAGCAGGTCTGGAACCCGGACAACTGGCTTGATCTGCTCAAGCGGTTCCTGCATGTGGAGGACCCGAAGACGGCTAGGAGTAAGGGCCGGTCGAACGGACGAACGAGTGTGCACGACCGTGCGATGATCTTCCCGCGCTATCACCAGTGGCACGCCGTACGAAAGCTCACTGAGCACGCCGCCAGGAACGGATCTGGCAACAACTACCTCGTGATGCACTCGGCCGGCTCGGGGAAGTCGAACACGATCGCCTGGCTCGCGCACCGGCTGTCCACCTTGCATGGCTCTGCCGAGCCGGACGCTCTCGACGAGAGCGCAGTACAAGAAGGCCGGATCGCCGTCAATGAGCCGGTATTTCACAAGATCGTCGTGATCACCGATCGGTCGGTGCTCGACAAGCAGCTGCAGGACACGATCTATCAGTTCGACCACACTCCTGGAGTTGTCGAGCGGATCACCGGTACCGCCGGGTCGAAGTCAGCCGAGGTGGCCAAGGCGCTCGACAACACCGCAACGAAGGTCGTCATCGTCACCGTGCAGACGTTCCCGTACGTGCTTGAAGGCGTGTCCGGGCTAGCAGACAAGCGAATCGCGATCATCGTCGACGAAGCCCACTCTGGGCAGTCGGGTGATTCGGTCGCAAAGCTCAAGAAGGTACTGCGAGGGCTGGGCGCCGAGGAGACTGGAGACGACGACGATCCGCTGACGTCGTCCGCCATGGCGCGCGGCCGCCACCCGAACTTGTCGTACTTCGCCTTTACTGCGACTCCGAAGAGCAAGACACTACAGTTGTTCGGCATCGACGACACGGTTGGCAAGAAGCGGGCCTTCCACATCTACTCGATGCGCCAGGCGATCGACGAAGGCTTCATCCTCGACGTCCTGCGCAACTACACGACGTACAAGACCTATTGGCGGGTTGCGAAGGAAGGCGCCGAGGACATCGAGGTCAACCCGGACAAGGCCGGCGCGGAGCTGGCCCGGCTGGTCTACCTCGATCCCGCGACGATGCTTGCGCACGCCGAGGTGATCCTGAGGCACTTCTACGCAAACACGCGCAAGCAACTCGGTGGACGTGCCAAGGCGATGGTAGTCACTCGGTCGCGGGAGAGCGCAGTACGGATGTATCGAGCGCTACACGAGAAACTCGACGATCTGAGCATGAGCGATCCCGGAATCCTTGTCGCGTTCTCCGGCAAGCTGAGCGTGGACGGTGCCGAATACACGGAGCCGGTGATGAACGGGCACATGCCCGAGAGTGAGCTCCCCGGCGCCTTCGCGTACACGCGCGCCGATGACCCGAACGCCAAGGCGCGCACGGGCGGCAAGGACGGTGCGCCCCTGCGCACGGAGTACCGGATCCTTGTCGTCGCCGACAAGTACCAGACTGGCTTCGACCAGCCGCTGCTCACCACCATGTATGTCGAGAAGCCGCTGGCGGGCGTTGCCGCGGTACAGACGTTGTCGCGGCTGAATCGCACGCACCCACTGAAGAACCAGGAAGACCTGTTCGTCCTCGACTTCGCCAATAATGCTGAGGACATCCAAGAGGCCTTCAAGCCCTACTACGAGGAGGCCGTGACTACGCCGGTCGATGAGAACCTGCTGTACCAGAAGCAGCGGGCAGTCATGGACCACCAGCTGATCGTCGAGTCGGAGATGCAGGCCTTCGTTGACGGCTATTTGGCTTCGCAGCCCAGTTCGGCCGTGGAGGCCGGTGGGCGGAGCTGGGAACAGAAGCATGCTGGTCTGTATCGGCACGTCGACCCGGCAGCTGAGCGGTTCAAGAAGCTTGCCGCGGAGGACCACGATGCGGCGGAGCTGTTCCGTAGTGATCTCTCCGACTACGTACGGAAGTACGGGTTCCTGTCGCAGGTCATCCAGTACACCGACGCGGAGCTCGAGCGACTTTACCTGTTCGGCAAACACCTGCTGAACCGCCTGCCGGCGCGTCAGAACCCTGCGCTGGATATCGGTGAGGTCGACCTGACTCACCTGCGAGTCAGCAAGACCGGTGAGCACGATGTCGGGCTGGAGCCTGAAGGGGAACAGGAGTTGCCGGGCTTCGACGAGGGTGGCGGAGGGATCGTCAAGGACCCGAAGACTGCGCTGCTGTCGGAGCTGATCGACGACTTCAACAACCGGTACGGGCTGGGCCTGAGCGAGGCCGACAAGCTCATGTACGAGGAGCGGGTCGTTGCCGCGGTCGAGGATCCAGATCTTCAGCAGGCGGCTATCGCCAGCCGGAACGAGGGCGATTTCGAGATGCCCTTCAACAAGAAGTTCCAGGACATCATGGTCGAGCGCGCCGAGGTCGACACGAAGTTCACCGAGAAATACTTCTCGGACTCCGAGTTCCAGGGCCGCCTCACCCGCGAGGCACGCAAAGCGGCGTACCGGATGATCCGGCGCCGGCACAACCTGCCGGACACCACGGCCTGACTCTCCGTGTCCGTGGACGCGCAACGTGATCGGCGGCAGACTGTTCGGTGACACCTGGGGAGGAGATGCGTGCCTGAGCAGGCGAGAGTTATCGCCGGGCGGTACGAACTGGCTGCACCGATCAGTCGTGGCGGTATGGGGGAGGTCTGGCGCGGGTACGACACCGTGCTGGACCGGGATATCGCAGTCAAGCTGATCCGGCCTCAGCTCCTGATGGTGGACGAGGAGCGTGAGGAACTGGTCGGACGCTTTCGTCGTGAGGCCCGGGTCATGGCGAAGGTGGAGCATCCCGGTGTGCCGGCGGTGTACGACGCTGCCTTCGACGACGGGTCGAATCAGCTGTTCATCGTGATGCAGTTGATCCACGGTCCGTCGTTGTCCGACGTACTGGCAGAGGAGACGCGGCTCGTTCCGTCCTGGGCCGCTTCGGTTGCGGCGCAGATTTGTTCGGTGCTCTCCTACGCCCACGCTGTGCCGGTCGTCCATCGGGACCTCAAGCCGGGCAACATCATGCTGGCCCGCGGTGGTGTCGTGAAGGTCCTCGACTTTGGAATTGCGGCGCTCCTGCGCAGCGACGTCACCAAGCTCACTTCGACTGGCCGGGTCATGGGTACGAAGCCGTACATGTCACCGGAGCAGATTCAGAATCTCCCGGTGACTCCGCAGACCGATCTCTACGCGCTCGGTTGCCTGCTCCACGAGATGCTCAGTGGTCAGCGAGTTTTCGATGCCACGGAGGAGATCGCGCTGATGTATCAGCACCTGGAGAAGCCTCCGACGCCGCTTCGAGAGCTGGAAGCTGGGATCCCCGCCGACCTGGAGCGGTTGGTGCTCGATCTCCTGGCGAAGAATGCCAGTGACCGGCCGGAGAGTGCTTGGGCCGCATATGACCGCTTGGTACCGCTTCTGCCGCCAGCGGACAGCCTCGCATCGGATACCGAGCAGCCGGCGGGTGTGATCCCGGACCCCACTCGCCCATTTCGGAGGCCAGCTGCACCGCGACCGCGTCCCTCGATGCTCACGCGTGACGTGGCAGCGCTGCCGGCAATTCCCGAGATCGACCTCGACGAGGTGGATGAAGCCCTCTCTGAGGCCGAAAGACTGGTTGACGAAGAGAGATTTACCCAGGCATCTGAGATGCTCTGCGACTTGTTACCGAGAGCATCAGCTTCCTTCGGTTCGGACAGCGAGCAGGCTCTGGACTTGCGCATCAGCTACGCGGCCGCTCTGTATCTGGGTGGGGACTATCGCAAGGCGGCGCCCGAGTTCGAGGCGCTCGCCAAGACGTACACACTCGACGGTAACGACACGGAGGAGAGTCTGGATTACCGCCGCCAGGCAGTCGCGTGCCGCGTCGCGCTGGGGGAACTCGATGCCGCGATTCCAGAACTCGAATCGATCGTCCGGGCGCAACACCGCATCGATGCCTATGGTCGTGACTACCTGTCGCTTCGGTTGGATCTTGCGCGCCTTCGCGTCAGCGCCGGCGATCCTGAGCAGGCAGTTCAGGAGCTGTGGCCGCTGTACGAAGACGCCGTACGCATCCTGACCCCTAGCGACGAGCTGTCTGTCGAGATCGATGAGATGTTCCGTCGCCTGCGCGCGACCAGGGGACGGTGATTAGGCGGGCTTATGGTGCCGCAACTGCGCAAAGCACGCGCAGGGTCACCACCCTCTTCAACGGCGATCAGAGCTGCGAGCTGGGCCACTCGGCGGCTGTGCTCTGCCATGGACTCCGGATCGCCGGCGCCGGCCTGCCACCAACCGGTCTGGCGGAGTCCCTTGAGGACACCCAGTTCGTTGCCGAAGGCGACGACTCCAGATGCGTCTCGGTCAGTGGTCTCGTCAGTCACGACTCTTGCCTTTCTGTCGTCGGTCAGCGAGTTGCTATCCGTCGGTTGGTGGCGGTAGCTGCGTGGCGAGGGCCTGCCGTACTGCGTCCTCGGCCGATGCTGCGATCTCGATGCCGGGAACGGGCCGGCTAGAAGCATCGAGCAGTTGCCACCCGTCGAGAGAGATAACCGGTACGTCGCCTCGGCGCTTGGCGAGGGCAAGTTCGCTGAGAGTGCCCCACGACCCACCGACGACGATCACCGCATCCGCTGACCAGACGATCACGGCGTTGCGGGCTTCGCCAAGGTTGGTGACGATCGTGACTGACAGATCTGGGGACGAACCTTCGCGCGAATTGTTCGGCCGGATCCCGACAACGAGTCCATCGCGGCTACGTGCACCGGCTGCCACGGCGGCCATCACTCCGGAGCCACCGCCACACAGCACAGTCGCGCCGGCCTCGGCGAGAAGTTCACCGATCCGGCGGGCGGCTTGGCGGTTGGCCTCCGTGCAGTCGCGAGGACCGCACACTGCTACCTGGAACTTCATCCGATGTTTCTATCAGGCGGGAAGCTGAGGCGCTCCCCCGCCGGCCGAGTAGCTGCAGAACTGATCCAGTTGGTCGCGTAGGTCCCCAGCGGCCGCAGAGTCGGCGTACCGGTCGTTTGTCAGGCTGGCCGCGATTTTCAAGGTCCGCTCGATCACCGGCATGGTTCGGCTCTCGACAGGCAACTGCAGGACTGGGGCGAGGTGCTCCGCGCCAGCGTCGAGGTCGTCCAGGCCGAAGTGCGCGGTGACGAGATCGAGTTGTGCTGCCGCGACGAGTTCCGGTGACCGGCCATGTCCTGCGGCGAACAAGGCGAGGGAACGCTCGGCATCAGCGACAGCTTGGTGGAGATGAGCGGTTCCCCCGAGCGCTATGTGGGCCTCGGCTGCGTAGTAGGCGGCCTTGCCTGCTGGGAAGTAGAACACGCCAGGTGCAGGCTGCTGGTCGAGGGTGGCCTCGATTGAGGACCCAGCCCTCTGCAGGACCCGAGTGGTTTCGTGTTCGTCTCCGAGCGCGGCCAGGGCGCGCGCCTCCTGACTGGCCAGCCGCAGCATGCTCTCGCCGACCTGGGCGAACTGCTGGCCGTGCCGGGCGAGGTCGGCCGATCTTGTGTAGTCGTGCTGCCAATAGGCGACCTGGGACTGGACCCAGCGGATGTAGGCGCGCTGATGATTGTCTCCGGATAGGTCTGCGCACAGCCACGCAGCGCGGGTGTGGGTGTCGACGCCGTAGGGCTGCCCGAGGTCACTGCTCAAGTGAGCAAGGAGAGAGCTGACCAGGCCGGCGACCCTGTAGAGCTCCTTGGCGTGCTCGGGCCGTGGATGGCCTTCGAGCATCTCGAACATTTCGGCGCGTAGCGCACTTAGGGGCTTGAACATCGCGTAGGGCGGGCGACGCAGGTACTGCTCAGCCAGGTTGACCACGTCAGCTTCCAGCTGTTCCAGCACCTCGCTGGTCAAGACTGCGCCGGCGCGGCGGACGAACCGCGCGGAGTCCTCGGCAGCCATCAAGAGCTCCTCGTTCAACGACAACGGTTGGTCAGCTTCACCAGCTGACACAGCCGCGCCCCCCACGGGCGGATTGGCGTGTAGAGACCGCGCCATTGCGGTCGCTACCGGTGCGACCGTCGACGATGCCGACGGTGGTCCAACAAGTTCAGCGAAGGGGTGTCCCCAGACGGCCTCAGCGACGCGGCGGGTGGCCGGGTGCGCTGAGTTCTGCTCGCCTGCCATCAACCGCCGTAAGTGCCGAGTTGACAAGGTGGCGTGTGCATCCAGATCCCCGGCGTGCGCCGCGAATTCTTTCACCGCATCGCTGGTCGACTGATTTCGGTCTTTGATCAGCCGTGCAAGCAGTGTGCGAGGTTCCGCCTGGTTCACGTCGGCGCCTCCTCTCTTGAGCAGGTGTTGTTCCTTCAGCGTAGTTGGCCGGCCGGGACTCGGACCGACGACTTGGAGCTTCCGCCGGACCGGGCCCACAGATGTCCACTGCAATGGTCAAGATGTCCGCAAGCTGGCCGCTTGCAGGCCTATCCCTGTCCGGCACACCCGGTGCAGTGTCGCCTCATCGGTTTTGCGGGGGTCCCTGCCTCTGTTCCCGGCTCTGCCGTCGACGTCGCACGACGAACGGGAGATGACAGTGAACGGCTCACGGTTGGTGATACCGACGTGGGACAGTCCACCGCGCCCAGAATTCGGGGACATCCGCGGATCCGCAGCGACGCCCGGAATTCAAGCGCTCAATACCCCAGCTGGCCAGGCCGCACTGATCAGCGGCGATCTCGGACGGATCGTCCGAGTGGTCCGCGAAGCCGTGCAGCTCGATCAGGCCGACGTCGCCAGGCTCGCCAACTCGGCCCAGGCTTCCATCTCCCGCGTGGAGTGCGGGAAGCGCAACGATCCCACGTTGCTGACCGCGATCTGTGCAGCCCTGGGGATTCTGCGGGCCGATCCGCCTGCACAAGACCCGGCATACAGTGAGGACATGCGTCGCCGAGACCTGTTGAAGAACATCGCCGCCGCCGCGTCTGCAGCCATGCTTCCCGCGGTAGTGACCGATCCGGCCTGGGCCGGTCGAATCGGATCAGCTGACATCGAAGAGTGTTGGGCAGCGCTGCATCGCCTGCAGAACCTCGAAGACCAACAGGGTGGCGGGACGGTCTACCAACTCACCGCCGGCATCGCAAACCACCTCCAAGACGCAGTAGGCAGCGCCTCCTACGGATTCGCCACCGGCTGCAGACTGCGGGAAGTGACCGCCGTCGCCGCCGTCCGGGCCGGCTGGCAAGCCTTCGACTCCAGCCGCCGCGAAAGCGCCCGCCGCTGGTGGCTCGAAGCCAGCCACCTTGCCGACCTCGGCGAAGGCGCCGATCAGGCCCGCGTCATGGCGCTTGCAGCCATGGCCGTCCCCGCCCGCGAAGCAGGCCGAGGTCAGGAAGCGATCGGCTTGGCCCGAGCCGCCCGGAAAGCCTCTGGCCCAGACGCACACCCGAAGCTCCTCTCACTCCTCACCGCCCGCGAAGCGATCGGGCATGCAGGCATCGGAGACACCGCCGAATCCGCCCGGTGTCTTGCCAGAGCTCGGCAGTGGCTCGACCGCGACAGTGCAGGCGACGCGCCCGCCTGGCTGTCGTTTTGGGGACAAGGCGACCTCGCAGTCCACGAGATGCACTGCGCACGGGCAGCTAAGAACGCCCGCGCCGCAGAACGCGCGGCACGAGAAGCTGTCCTTGCTAGCAGCCCCGAAACCGGGCTACGCAACCACACGATCTACTCCGCTTACCTAGGCAACGTCCTTGCCTGCACCGGCAAACTCGACGAGTCGATCAGCGTCACCAAGTACGTCCTCGGCTCTGGCGCGATCGCCGGATCGCGCCGGATCGCAACCGAGGTCCGCAAGACCGCAACGGTGCTGGCCCGGCAGACCTACCTCCCAGCCATCCAGCTAGCCTCGACAGTGGAGCGATTGGTGCCAGCCGCATGAGTAACCTCAACGACATCCAGCTCAGTGTCTTCGGCCCAGCCGAGGCGGCCGACCAGCTCGACGTCGTCAGTGAGCTGTACGTCGACGTGTTCTTCCCCCCGCCACACAACAAGGGCCAGCTTGAGCTCGGCCGGATGAGGGGCGCGTGGCCACGCCGGCTGAAGGCCCCCGGCTTCCGCCTGGTTGTCGCTGACAGCGAGGGATCCCCGGCCGGATGTGTCTACGGCCACCAGCTCGCTGCGAACACTGGCTGGTGGGCCGGCGCGGTCGACCCACTCCCCGATGACGTCGCCAACGAGCAAGAGGGTCGGACCGTTGCGATCATCGACATGCTCGTCCGCGAGCAGTGGCGCCGCTGTGGTCTCGCCGAGGCGATGCACGACACCCTCCTGGCTGATCGCACCGAGCAGCGCGTGACCCTGCTGGTGAAGCCGGACAACACCCCGGCGCGGCGCGCGTACGAAAAGTGGGGTTATCAGCAAGTAGGCCGGATCCAGCCGTTCCCCGACGCGCCGGTCTTCGACTCGATGGTCAAGAACCTCCGCTAAGCCGATCAACCGACGCGCCTCAACTCTCCAGGGTTGGGGCGCGTTTTGTTGTACTCAGCAACGACTTCGGCTGTGCCGTATCCCGATGTTGAATATTCGCCCACACACTGCCCGGTTACGTGGATGGTGATTGAGCGGCTACAGGACGGCGCCGCGACCGCCGAGGTCGGGCCTATCTCCCGGCCTCGGCAGACCACCACCCGTAGGGGGAGATGACCACGATGAACGACTGGATGGCCGCCATGTATGCCGTCGCGATTTTGTTGATCGGTTATCTCGCGGCCACCGAGGTGCAGGACCGGTGAACGGCCAGGAGCAGTTGGAGACCAGATACCGCCGGGTCCGAGTGTGGTTCGGCGACACCGCGATCGCCGACTACCGCGCCGAGCCTGCCCTGGCCGCCCGGTACGAGGCCGCGATGTCGCGACGCTTCTCCGGGCTGCGCGTGACGAATGAACCGCTCACGCCGACCGATGCGGCATCGGTGATCGGTCGTGATTGGCGGTGCGTCGACTCTCACGGCTGACCGTCGCGATCAGGTGCCGGGCCGCGGCATGGTTTCAGCGGCTCAACAATCGGTTCCGTCGCTGGATGGACGAGGAGCGGTGAGCGAAGAGCCGCGCGCACGTCCAGCCGCTCGGTGCTCCGTCGAAGATGGACGAGATCGAGCGCACGACCGCTGCCACGGTGCTGCTTATGCGCTCGCCTTGAGCTGGGGGTGGGGCCCGACCGGGACTTCTTCATCCCGTTCAGCCGCCGGCAAGACTCCTCAACCGCTCACGCTCGGCCACGGCCTTGCCCCCATTGACCGGAGGCCTCGGCCTGTTCGCAGGCCCCCGGGCCGAGGACTCCGCCCCCGTTCCCGGTGAGCGGGCGCATTGATCCCTGCATCTGCGTCCGCTCACCGTTCCAATCCGTCGAACCGCTGTCTGGAGAGCAACCCAATGGATGCCACCTTCGTTCCCCTCTTGCCCACATTGAGCATCGCAGCTCTCCCCGACCGCGCCCGCGAGGTCGTCGAGTACCGCAAGTCCGGCCTCTCGCTGAACTACGTGCAGGGCTGCCCGCTAGGCTGCGCCTACTGCATCCGCCACACTTACGGATTGTGGGACGCCGACACCCCGGCGGCCCTGATGACGGACGCCGAAGCGGTCGAGCAGTTGGTTGGCCACCGCTACTTCAAGCCGCACACGACTCCGGTGCAGATCTTCAACCGGTCCACCGATCCCTTCCTGGCGGGCGTGAAGGACCACCTGTTCGCCGTACTCGAGGACCTCGACAGCCGCGGCCTGACCAACCACGTGCTGGTGATCACTCGCGCCGTCGTGCGTGGCGCCGACTGCGCTCGACTCAACGCACTGCAGAACCTCAAGGTGACGCTGCTGTTCACCTACTCCGGTATCGAGGACCGCCGTGTCGAGCCGTATCCGGGCTCGGTCGCGGCCGCGTCGCTACGCCGAGCGACGGCGTACGGTTCCGCGGCTGAGCCGCGCCGCTACCGGACGGTGTTGTACTGGCGGCCGCTGGTGCCGGGCCTGAACGACACCGACGAGCACCTGGACCGCGCGGTCGAGTTGTCCGCGGCCGCGGACGCCACGGTGTTCACCGGGCTGTTCTACCGCGACCAGATTGCCGACTACTACAGGGCCAACGGGATCCCCGAGCCGTACGCGGGCACTGCGCGCCGAAAGATCGTGCCCGAGTCCCTCGACAGCCGCGTCGTCGACGCCTTCGCTGCCCGGGCTGCCGGCGCGGCACCGCTGTTCCGCAAAACGTCCTGCGCGGTGTCGTACGTCCACGGTCTGCCGGACTACAACGGGCACTACGGGATCCGCGAACTATGCGACATCTGCCCGATGGCTCAGCTGAAGCTGTGCGCGGACGCGCACCAGGTACCGACGACGCGCGCGTTCCAGGATGCCGCCGCAGTACTGCCCGAGGCGGCACACTTGAAGGTGCTCGGCGTCGACGGCCGCGCGGTGCAGGTCGAGGGGCTACCGTCGGAGCAGCCCCGGTACTTTCTGCAGCACGCGTTCGCGTTCCAGGTTCACGACGCCGGGCACCCGCACCACGTCCATCGGCACGGCCGCGCGGACATCGGATGGGAGGCGACGACCAATGGCTGAGCCACGGACCCCGTGGACCGCGTTCGACTACGCCGTGGTCGACGTCGAAGGCAACGGCCAGCAGCCGCCCGATCTGGTGGAGATCGCGATCGTGCCCATCGAGAACGGCACGATCGGCACGCCGAAGAGCTGGCTGGTACGTCCTCCGCGGCCGATCACGCCGATGGCGCGCCGGTTCCACCGGATCTCCGACGACGAGGTCGCCGGTGCTCCCACGACGGCGGAGATCGCCGGCGAACTGCACACCGCGCTGAACGGGATGGTGTTCGTCGCCCACAACGCAGGCGTCGACCTCGGCGTGGTCGGTCGCGAGCTGCCCGGCTACCAGCCGCCGCAGGTGCTCGACACCCTGAAGCTGGCTCGACGTCTGCTGCCCGGGCGTGACTCCTACAAGCTCGGCGCCCTGGTCGACGCGTTCGGGCTGGCCGACGGCCTGCCGAGCGGCCTGGCCCCGCACCGGGCGACGTACGACGCGATCGTCTGCGCGCGGCTGGTCGCCCATCTGGCGTCACCGGTCGATGGTGACCCGCTGACGCTGACGGATCTGCTGGACACCATGGCCGGTAAGGCCTCAACGGGTAGCTCTGCCGATGACCCGGCTGCGACCCTCTTCTGAGACCTGCGCCGGACTCTTCGTCACCATCGACGGCCCGTCCGGCGTGGGCAAAACCACGACCATCACCCACCTCGCCCAGCTCCTGAAGGCTGACAGGGTTACGATTCAGACCACCGTCGAGCCATCCCGTGGACCAATCGGGAAGCTCGCCTACGACCTCACCGACACCGTCACCGGTCCGGCGTTGGCCTGTCTGTATGCCGCCGACCGGTACCACCACCTGCAGACCGAGATCCGACCGCTCCTCGCGGCCGGCCACCTCGTCCTGTGCGACCGGTACGTCCCATCCGCACTGGTGATGCAGCGCTTAGACGGGCTCGAGCTGGAGTTCCTGTGGAACCTCAACGCTCTGGCGGACCGCCCGCACCTGGCGGTGATTCTCACTGCCGACCCCGCCGTCATCACCGCCAGGCTGACTACCAAGGGGCCTCACAACCGGCTGCAGCGCCAAGCCGACAGCAGCGCGGCAGAGGCGCGCTTCTACGAGGAAACCCGCGACCACCTCGACCGGTCCGGCTACCGAAGCCTCCGGATCGACACCGGACCTCTGACGCCGCGAGTGGTGGCTGCCCAGATTCGCCGGGCAATCCTGCGCCTGCGCGAACCAGCCGCTGTGGAACTGGCGGCTGATACCGCGGCATCTGTGGATGGCGCGGATAGGTGAGCGTACCTCGACAGTCACCTCACTATTACCCATGCGCGGCTGGGTACACCCCGACCCGCGTCGCGGCACTGGGAGCGGTCGATACCACAGCCGATCGAATACCTCCAGTCAGGCGCAGTCTTACACCGCCCAGGGCCGCGCAAATTCAGCACACGCGTAAGTGCACCGAGGGCGATGCCCTAGGCTCGTGGCCCGTGAAGGTTCTAGTTATCGGCTCTGGCGGTCGTGAGCATGCACTGGTCTGGGCGTTGAGCCGGGATCCTGAGGTCGAGCAGGTGGTGGCGGCGCCGGGGAATCCGGGGATCGACGCGTTGCGGCCGTCGTACGACGGGCAGACGATCGTCTGCCGGCCGGTGGACATGGCGGACCACGATGCGGTCGTCGCGCTCGCTCGGGAGGTCGGGGCCGATCTGGCTGTCGTCGGGCCCGAGGCGCCGCTGGTGGCCGGGCTGGCCGATCCGCTGCGCGAGGCCGGGATCGCGGTGTTCGGGCCGTCCAAGGAGGCGGCTCAGATCGAGGGGTCGAAGGCCTTCGCCAAGGACGTGATGGCGGCGGCGAGTGTGCCGACCGGCCGCGCCTACGTCTGTACGACGCCGGAGCAGGCCGCCGAGGCGATCGACGCCTTCGGGCCGCCGTACGTGGTGAAGGACGACGCACTCGCCGCGGGCAAGGGTGTCGTCGTCACCTCCGACCGCGCTGAGGCGCTCGAGCACGCGGCCGGGTGCGACCAGGTGCTGATCGAGGAGTTCCTGGACGGCCCGGAGGTGTCGCTGTTCGCGATCACCGACGGCGTCACCGTGCTGCCGATGCAGCCCGCGCAGGACTTCAAGCGGCTCGGCGACAACGACGAAGGCCCGAACACCGGCGGCATGGGCGCCTACACACCGTTGCCCTGGGCACCGGAAAAGCTGGTCGAGGAGATCACCGAGAAGGTGCTCCAGCCGACCGTCGACGAGATGCGCCGCCGCGGTACGCCGTTCAGCGGCCTGCTCTACGCCGGCCTGGCGCTGACGTCGCGCGGCGTCCGGGTGATCGAGTTCAACTGCCGCTTCGGCGACCCCGAGACCCAGGCCCTGCTGCCGCTGCTGAAGACTCCGCTCGGCGGCCTCCTGTACGCCGCGGCCACCGGCAAGCTAGAGGACGCCCAGGCGCTGAGCTGGAAGTCCGGTGCGTCCGTGGCGGTGGTTGTGGCGGCCAAGAAGTACCCGGCCAAGCCCCGCAGCGGCGACACGATCAGCGGCATCGACCAGGCTGAGGCCGACGGTGTCCGCGTCTTCCACGCCGGTACCGCGCTCGAGAACGGCGAGGTGGTCACCGCCGGGGGCCGGGTCCTGGCGGTCGCCGCCACCGGCGCGGACCTCGACGAGGCCCGCCGGCGGGCGTACGCCGGTGTCGGCCAGATCCGGATCAAGGGCTCTCAGCACCGCACCGACATCGCCCTGAAGGCCGCCCGCGGCGAGCTCTGACCTCCACGGTTTTCGGTCCCCCGGCGAGCAGTCTCGCCGGGGGACTGTCGTTTTCGGTGGCAGAGGCCGAGAATTAGTTTCGTCGGTGTTGCAACCTTTTGGTGGGCTCGGAGTGTGTACCAGGTATGCCGACGACCTGGGGGAGCGAAGAAATGGTGGTGGCGGAAGAGTCGACGCAGGGGGAAGTACCGCCCGACCGACCGGGAGCCGACGAATCCGCCGATGACCGGGATGCCGGCTGCCGATGGCTGTGGCGATGACATCCAACACCGAGGTGGGGCAGCCCGCTTTCCCGGAGATCCTCACGCGGGCCGCGGCGAGGCGCGGCGGCTGGGCGACGTACTGGGCGGTGCTGGGCTGTGTGGTGCTGGTCCTCCTGGCGGCGTCTCGGCTGCTCGTCGGGGAGGACGACCACGGCGGCGCGGTACCGGCGACCCCGACGCCGTTCGTGATGGCAGTCGTCCCCGCGGTGGCCGAGCCGGGGCAGTTGATCGAGCTCACGCTGCCGACGGGCGATCTGCGCAGCGGCTACTTCACTCTCAGTCGCGCCGGGCAAATCCTGTACTACCTCGGCGTCGGGAGCCCGGTAGCCAAGCCGACGTGGTTCAAGGCGGTTGATGTCGAGCGCCTCAACCTGGCCCAGCCGAAGATCACCGGGGTCGGGCCTCACCAGTTGGTCGTCCCAGCCATCGCGACTGCCGGGACTTACCAGCTGTGCAGCGGCAACACCTGTGCGTCCCTGACCGTCTCTCGCTGAGACGGCCGAATGGGAGTACTGGGTGGTCTGGGAGACAATGGGGTACGTGCCGACTCCTAGCAAGCCCCTGATCCCGAACGTTCTCGTCGCGCGTTACGCGAGCTTGTCGATGGCGCAGCTGTGGTCGCCGGAGTACAAGATCGTGCTCGAGCGGCAGCTGTGGCTGGCGGTGCTGGGGGCGCAGAAGGAATTCGGGGTCGACGTCCCGGACGGGGTGATCGAGGACTACCGGCGGGTGCTGGGCCAGGTCGACCTGGAGTCGATCGCGGCCCGGGAGCGGGTCACCCGGCACGATGTGAAGGCGCGGATCGAGGAGTTCAACGCGCTGGCGGGGCACGAGCACGTGCACAAGGGGATGACGAGCCGCGACCTGACCGAGAACGTCGAGCAGTTGCAGATCCGGGCGAGCCTGGAGCTGGCGCGGGACCGGGCGGTGGCGACCGCCGTACAGCTCGGCCAGAAGGCGGCGGAGCACGCCGCGCTGGTGCTGACCGGCCGGTCGCACAACGTGGCGGCCCAGGCGACGACGCTGGGCAAGCGGTTCGCCTCGGCCGCGGACGAACTGCTGGTGGCGATCGCCCGGCTCGAGGACCTGATCGAGCGGTATCCGCTGCGCGGTATCAAGGGCCCGGTCGGTACGTCGCAGGACATGCTCGACCTGTTCGGCGGCAACGAGAAGCTGCTCGCCGGGCTGGAGTCGGAGGTCGCCCAGCACCTCGGGTTCCGCCGGACGCTGACCAGCGTCGGCCAGGTGTATCCGCGCTCGCTGGACTACGACGTGGTCTCCGCGCTCGTGCAGTTGGCGGCCGGGCCGTCGAGCCTGGCGACCACGATCCGGTTGATGGCCGGGCACGAACTGGTCACCGAGGGCTTCAAGGACGGCCAGGTCGGCTCGTCCGCGATGCCGCACAAGATGAACACCCGGTCCTGCGAGCGGGTGAACGGGCTGGCCGTGATCCTGCGCGGCTACGCCTCGATGGCCGGCGAGCTGGCCGGCAACCAGTGGAACGAGGGCGACGTCTTCTGTTCGGTCGTACGGCGGGTCGCGCTGCCGGACGCGTTCTTCGCGCTGGACGGGTTGTTCGAGACGTTCCTGACCGTGCTGGACGAGTTCGGGGTGTACCCGGCCGTGGTGGCGCGTGAACTGGAGCGCTACCTGCCGTTCCTGACCACCACCAAGGTGCTGATGGCCGCGGTGAAGAACGGGGTCGGCCGGGAGACCGCGCACGAGGTGATCAAGGAGCACGCCGTCGCGATGGCGCTGGACCTGCGCAAGGGCACCTCGGAGAACGACCTGTTCCGCCGGCTCGGCGAGGACGGCCGGCTCGGCCTGACCGAGGACCAGATCGTCGGCATCGTCGGCGAGCCGCTGTCCTTCACCGGCTCGGCCGTCGCCCAGGTCAACGCCGTCGTCGACCGGATCGACGAACTCGCCAAGCGCTACCCCGAGGCCGCCGCCTACACCCCGGGTGACATCCTCTAGTCCGTGTACGAACCGCTCACCTGGGTCCTGGTCGCTCTGTCGCTGGCCGCGATGATCTTCGCCGTGGTGCTGGCCGCTCTCGACCGCAGGATCAACTGGCCGCTGCTCGGTCTGCTCGGCGTCGTCGAGGTCGCCCTGCTCGCACAGTTGGTGGTGGGCATCATCCAGCTGACGGGGACGGACCGGGACGTGTCGGGCCCGTTCTTCATCGGCTACCTGATCGGCGCCCTGCTCGTACTGCCGGTGGGTGCCCTGTGGGCCTTGGCGGAGAGCAGCCGCTGGGGCGCCGGGGCGTTGGCCGTCGCCTGCCTGGTGATCCCGGTGCTGGAACTGCGGATGTACGAGATCTGGACCGTCTGAAGTGGCGGACCCGTCGGCGACCAGGCATGGGCCGGGCCGCATCCTGATCTTGGTGTACGGAGTCTTCGCGCTGGCGGCGACCGCGCGGGCCGCAGTACAGATCGCTACGCAGTTCTCGGTGGCTCCGGTCGCCTACGTGTTGTCAGCCGTTGCCGCGATCATCTACTGCGCGGCCACCTTCGCGCTCGCCAAGGCCACGGTGCTGTCCCGCCGGGTGGCGACAGTGGCGATCCTGGTCGAGCTGGTCGGCGTGATCACGATCGGTGCCTTCAGCTATGCCGTGCCCGAGGACTTCCCGGACGCGACGGTCTGGTCCCACTTCGGCCAGGGCTACGGGTTCGTCCCGCTCGTGCTGCCGGTGCTCGGCCTGCTCTGGCTTCGCCGTACCGCGAAGGGCTGACTCCCAGGAAACTCCCAGCCGCGGGCAGGGAGTGACTCAGGTTCACCGGACAGCATCGGTGACATGCAGATTTCAGGTCACCCTCGGGTCGAGATCGTCGTACCCGTTCGCAATGAGGAGTACGACCTCGGTCCGAACATCCGGCGGTTGCGGGAGTTCCTGGACACCGCGTTCCCGTTCCCGGCCGAGGTCTGCATCGCCGACAACGGCAGTACGGATGCCACCTGGGAGATCGGCTGCCTGCTGGCGACCGAGCTGCCCGGGGTCCGGGTGGTCCGGATCGAGCAGCCGGGCCGCGGCCGGGCGCTGAAGCAGGTCTGGTCCCGCAGTGACGCGGACGTCCTGGCCTACATGGACGTCGACCTGTCGACGAATCTGAACGCCTTGCTCCCGCTGGTGGCGCCGTTGCTGGCCGGCCACAGCGACGTCGCCATCGGCTCCCGGCTCGCGCGGGGTTCCCGAGTGGTCCGGCGGCCCAAGCGGGAGGCGATCTCGCGCGGCTACAACCTGTTGCTGCGGGCAACCTTGGGGACGCGGTTCTCCGACGCCCAGTGCGGTTTCAAGGCGATCCACCGGGACGTGGCCGCCGAACTGCTGCCGCTCGTGCAGGACACCAGTTGGTTCTTCGACACAGAACTGCTGGTGCTGGCCGAGCGCGCCGGGCTGCGGATCCACGAAGTACCGGTGGACTGGGTGGACGACCTGGACTCGCGGGTGGCGATCGCCAGGACCGTGGTCGAGGATCTGCGCGGAATCGCCAGGCTGAGCAAGGATCTCGGCCGCGGGCGCGTCCCGCTCGAACCGGTCCGGCAAGTCTTCGGCCGTCCCGCGATCGCCGATCCCAAGACCGCCCTGGCCGCCCGCGTACTGCGCTTCGCCGCGGTCGGCGTACTGAGCACGATCGCGTACGCCCTGCTCTACCTCGTACTACGGCACGCGATGCCCGCCCAAGTCGCGAATCTGCTGGCCCTGCTGATCACCGCCGTCGGCAACACCGCGCTCAATCGCCGGGTCACCTTCGGGGTCCGGGGCGTGGCGAACCGCGGCCGGCACCAACTGCGCGGCCTGGTCACCTTCGCGATCGGCTGGAGCCTGACCGCCTCCTCGCTGTGGTTGCTGCACGCGGCGGTCGCAGTACCGGCGAAGAGTCTGGAGGTCGCCGTGCTGACGGTCGCGAACCTGGCCGCCACGGTGGTCCGCTTCAGCCTGTTCCAGACCTGGGTCTTCGACGACGAGGCGCCCACCCTTCCCACCTTCGAACCCCCGGCCGTCCTCGACACCACCCGGAGCAACTGATGACCACGATCACCGAACCGACCACCACGGCGCCACCGCGCGCCGAGCCTGGCCAGGCGAGATCGCGCGCGCTCACCACGGCGTCCTCGATCGGCTGGGACAAGATCCTGTACGGCGGGCTGCTGGTGCTCACCGCGATCGCCTACCTGTGGGGGCTGTCCAAGAACGGCTACGCCAACGAGTACTACGCGGCCGCCGTGCAAGCCGGCTCCACCAGTTGGAAGGCGTGGTTCTTCGGGGCGTTCGACTCGTCGAACTTCATCACCGTGGACAAGACCCCGGCCTCGTTGTGGGTGATGGGGTTGTCCGGGCGGATCTTCGGGTTCGGCGTCTGGAGCATGCTCGTTCCGCAGGCGCTGATGGGGGTTGCCAGCGTCGGGTTCGTGTACGTGTCGGTGCGGCGGTGGTTCTCGGCCAACGCCGCGTTGCTGGCGGGCACGATCCTCGCGTTGACGCCGGTCGCGGTGCTGATGTTCCGGTTCAACAACCCGGACGCGCTGCTGATTCTGCTGCTGGTGGCGGGTGCCTGGGCGGTCACGCGGGCGATCGACTCGGAGAAGTACGCCTGGCGGTGGATGGCCCTCGCGGGCGTGCTGGTCGGCTTCGGGTTCCTCACCAAGATGCTGCAGGCGTTCCTGGTGCTGCCGGCCTTCGGGCTCGCCTACCTGATCGCCGGCAAACCTGCATTGGGCCAGCGGCTGCTGCACAGCCTGGTCGCGCTGGGCGCGTTGATCGTGGGTGCCGGCTGGTGGATCGCGATCGTCGAGCTGATGCCGGCCTCGGCCCGGCCGTACATCGGCGGGTCGTCGACCAACAGCATCATCGAGTTGACGCTCGGCTACAACGGACTTGGGCGGTTGAACGGCAACGAGACCGGCTCTGTCGGTGGTGGCACGGGCAATCCCGGTTGGGGTGGCGCTACTGGACTGCAGCGCTTGTTCGGTGGCGAGTTCGCGAGTCAGATCGCATGGTTGCTTCCTGCCGCGCTGTTGGCGACCGTGGTGCTGGTGGTTGCTGCCGGCAAGGCCGGCCGGACCGACAAAACGCGGGCGTTCGCGATCCTGTGGGGTGGCTGGTTGGTCGCCACCGGGCTCGTCTTCAGCTACATGCGGGGGATCATCCACAGCTACTACATGGTCGCCTTGGCTCCTGCGGTGGGTGCTCTGATCGGGGCAGCGGCGATGGTGCTCTGGCGGCGACGGGCCGAGTGGTTGCCGCGCGCAACACTTGCCGGAGGCGCCTTGCTGACGGCCGGTTGGAGCTTCTCCTTGCTGCAGGCGAACGCCACCTGGCAGCCGTGGTTGCGTTGGGTGATCCTGATCGCGGGGGTCGCGGCGGCTGGTCTGGTGATGATCCTGCCGGAGCTGAAGTCGCACCGTACTGCGGTACGCCGTACGGGGTTGTTCGCCGCGACCTTGCTGGCGTTGACGGCTTTGGCCGGGCCGGCGGCGTACTCGCTGGAGACGATCAGTACCGCGCATGCCGGAGCGCTTCCATCGGCCGGGCCTGCCAGTGCGAGCGGCGGCCGGATGGGTGGCGGTGGTCCGGGTGGCGGTGGCCGGATGGGACCGCCGCCGCAAGGAACAGCGCCGCGGGGAACAGCCCAGGGCGCGCCGGGCGCCGGCGCCGCGCAGGGCGGTGCGGGTGGATTCCTTGGTGGAGGTGGGATCAGTGGAGTTTCGAGTGAGCTGGTCACGCTGCTTCGGCAGGGCGCGAAGGGCTACACCTGGGCCGCTGCGGCGGTGACGGCCAACGGGGCGGCGCCGATTCAGATCGCGGCCGAGGTACCGGTGATGGCGATCGGCGGCTTCAACGGAACCGACGCGGCGCCGACGTTGGCGGAGTTCCAGGAGCTCGTTGCGAAGGGCAAGGTGCACTACTTCATCGGAAGCGGCAGAGGCGGCTTCGGCGGCGGACGTGGCGGCACCTCGAGCGAGATCAGCACCTGGGTCGCGGAGAACTTCCAGGCCCGGACCGTTGGCAGCACCACCATCTACGACCTCACCACGGGACCCAGGATTCGGGGACTGTTCCCAGCGCTCCGAGACAGACCAAGACGACCTGACGAACGACCGTTTGACCGGCGGCACCAACTGACAGGCACGGTCACTTGCAGCGCAGGAAGCGTGTCACCCACCGGGCGACACGCTTCATGCGTTCGTTTTAGTTACTGACGGGGTAAGGATCGGGACGTGGAATGGTCGAACATCACCTGGTTCCTGACCGCCCTGGGCGCAGTAGTGGTGTTGCTGACGCGCGTCCGGCTCGGCGGCGACAGCGCGAGCGGCACGCCCCGGTCGAGTGGCGTCGCGAGCTTCTCCTCGATCCTGGTGCGGATTCACACCACGGTCGGCGTGCTCACTCTGCTCGTCTGGATCGTTGCCCTCGTCACCGCCCGCCGGGAGATAGCGTTCCCGGCCCTCGCCGGGTGGTGGCTGCTGGCAATCGTCGGCCTGCTGATCCTGGCCCGTTGGTTGCCCAGCGCCAGCAAGCACGCCAAGGACAAGGCCACGGACGCGTGGGGTTCGGGGGCCGGCCTGTCCCTGCTCGGTCACGTCGGCACGGTCATCGGCGTCGGCTACTTCACCTTCATCACCCTCACCAACCGCCTGTAGGCCTCAGCCGACAGGCAGGTAGGTCCGGCGAAGGGCGCGGAGGAGGGTGAGCGGGCGAGCCAGTGCGGTCGGGTGGTCGAGCATGGTGGTGACGCGGTTGAACTGGTCGTTGAGGCGGTTGTCGTGCGCCGCGGCCTGGAAGATCAGGTCGGAGAACCACTTCACCAGGCGGTAGCCCCGCGGGAACGGCCCGTTGACGTGGGGGAGTTCGAGGTCGGCGAAGGTGGAGACCTGCCAGGCGGCGTCGACGACCACGCGGACCTGTTCGAAGTACTCGCGGGCCGGTTCGTCGAGGGACGGGCCGGAGCGCAGATACGCCGAGAGGCAGGAGGCATGCAGGGTCGCCGACGTCATGCCCTGGCCGTAGATCGGGTTGAAGGAGGCCACGGCGTCACCGGCGACGATCAGGCCCGCCGGGAATCGCTCCAGCCGGTCGTAGTCGCGGCGTCTGCTGTCGGCCTGGTGGTAGGTGATCACCTCGCCGACCAGTTCGCCGCGATCGGCGATCTGACCGAAGGCGGGCGGGAAGTCCTCCCGGCAGCGGGTGCGGAACTCCTCGACGTCGCGGCTCGGGCGGTCGTCGGCGTACCCCGCGACCAGGACCAGCCAGCGGTCGTCCTCGACGGCCAGGACGCCGCCCATCCGCGCGGTCTGCCCGCTGCTGGGCTGGGTCTGGGCGACCGAGACCCAGACGTCGCAGACCGCCGGATCCCGCTTGAACAGTGCGGTCGCGTAGTTCAGCTTGATCGGCATCCGCGTCAGCGCCGGCCGCGGCCACCCGGCCGCGCCCAGCCAGTCACTGAGCCGGCTCGACCGCCCGGTCGCGTCCACCACTAGATCGGCGACCTCGGTCACGATCCCGTCTTCGCCGGTTGGGTGGTAGCGGACAGCGGTGACCCGGTCGCCGGTGAAGTCGAGGCCGTCGGCACGTCCGTGGACGAGCTTGATGTTGCCGATCTCCAGCGTCCGCCGGCGGACCTGCGACTCCAGGAACGGCCGGGTGCTCACCAACGCCTGGCCGAGCGTCTCCCGCGGCGAGGCCGGACGCCGGATGCCGTTCACGAAGGTCTGCACCCCGGTCGGCGGCGGATCCACCGCGCCCGCGGCGACCACTTCAGCGGTGAAACCTGGAAACCATCGGTCCAGCTGGGCCTGACCGGCGGGCAGCAAGGCATGAACCTGGGTGCCCTGCGGTACGCCGGGACGCGGCAGTGCGGAGTCCGCGGAGTCGTCCCGCTCGATCACCAGCACTTCATCGGCGTGATCGCTGAGCACCCGAGCCGCCATCAGACCGGCCATGCTCGCGCCCAGGACGATCGCTCGCCGCATCATGACCCTGGTGTCGGCCGGACGTTCCGCGGTACTGATCCGGGCGTAGCGCTGTGCAGCTGACTCGACCACGAACGGCCCCCCAGGCGGCGTTTACGAAGATCCAACTCTAAGTGCCCGGGCGATCACTGCGCAGCGCTAAGCATGTCGCAACCCGGCCAGCAAAGCCGACAAAGTACTGCGTACCGCGTGCTCGTAAGCCTCCGGCGACAAGGTGGAGCCGGCCCCGGCAACCCGGTCGTACAGCAAACCGTCCATCATCGCCGCGACCGGCCAGGCCACCACCTCTGCGTCCGGAATCCCCAACGCGGCCAGCAGTTCGGCGAGGCGCTCCCGGAGCCGCCTGCCGCCCTGGATGATCGCGTCCCGGAGTTCGGGTTGCCGGCTGGCCTCGAGAGACAGCTCGTACCGCGCGATCAGGTCGTCCGGGCGTTCCCGCACCAGGTTCAAGATCATCCCGACCAGCAGTTCCGCCAGGTCCGGGTTCACCGCGGGCGGCGCAGTACCGGCGGTGAGGTCGCGGTCGAGCATCCGGTTGACGCAGGCGGTGAGGAGGGCGGCGCGCGTGCGCAAGTAGTACGACGTGGAGCCCGGTGGCAGGCCGGCCTCCGTGTCGACGGCCCGGTGGGTCAGGCCGCGGAGTCCGCGGGTGGCCACGAGATGGATGGCGGCATCGGCGATGGCTGCCCGGCGGTCCTCGCCGAGCGGCACCTTTTTCGTCACCGGGCACACTCTACCGTTCCCGACTCTACAGATGTAGAGTCCGAGTCATGAGGACAGCGATCGTGGTGGGAGCGGGGATCGGTGGGGTGGCGGCGGCCGTCGCGCTGGAGGGGTGCGGCTGGCAGGTCACAGTGCTCGAGCGGGCGGCCGAGCTGGGCGAGGTGGGAGCGGGAATCTCGGTCTGGCCGTCATCGGTCGCGGTGCTGGAGGAGTTGGGGATCGAGGGCGTGGAGAAGGCGGCCGTTCCGGCGGGAATGGCCGGGATGCGCAGGCCCGACGGCCGCTGGGTGGTCGAGGCGGCCGCGCTCGGGGTCGAGATCCCGGTGATGATCCACCGGGCGCAGTTGCACGAGCTGATCACCGACCGGTTCGGGCCGGGAGTCACCGTCCGCACGGGGATCACCGTGACCGGGATATCCCAGGACGCGGCCGGAGTCACTGTGACCGCTGGTGACGAGTCGCTCCGGGCCGAGCTGGTGGTGGCGGCCGACGGCCTTCGCAGCGTCGTACGGCGGGCGTTGCATCCGTCGCACCCGGGACCGCGGTACTCGGGCTATACGGCGTACCGGGGGATCGCCGACGTCGACCTCAGCGACGGGGGCGGGGAGACGTGGGGCCGGGGGCAACGGTTCGGGTTCGCGAAGCTGATCGACGGGCGGTACTACTGGTATGCCACGGCGAATCGTGAAGCAGGCTTGGCGTCTGACGCAGGTGAGGTCGCTCGGCGCTTCGGCGACTGGCACGACCCGATCCCGGCCCTGCTCGCCGGGACGCCGCCGGAGTACGTGCTGCGGAACGACATCTACGACCTGCCGCTGCCGCTGGTCCCGTTCGTCAGTGGTCGCGTTGTCCTGCTGGGTGACGCCGCGCACGCCATGACGCCGAACCTCGGCCGTGGCGCCTGTTCCGCCATCGAGGACGCCGGCGCCCTTGCTCGGCACCTGCGCGCAACTGAGGATCTGGCGACGGCGTTGGCGGCGTACGACGCCGAGCGGAGGCCGGTGACGGCCAAGCTGGTCAAGCGGTCCCGGGCGATCGGCCGGCTCGGCCAGGTCGACAACCGCATGCTCTGCGTACTGCGGGACGGGTTGCTGGGCCTCGGTGGCACAGCGGCCGGGCTGGCGGGCAGGTTGTCGGCCGGGTTGTCGGCGAGAAGGCGCCGGGTGGAACAATCGCGGATGTGATCACCCCTCCGCAGGCAGTTGAGATCCCGGGCGCGAAGCACCTCCACTCCGGCAAGGTCCGGGATCTGTACGAGTTGGAGTCGGGCGATCTGCTGATGGTCGCGAGCGACCGGATGAGCGCCTTCGACTGGATCCTGGACACGCCGATCCCGGACAAGGGCAAGGTGCTGACCGCGATGAGCCTGTGGTGGTTCGAGCAGTTGGACGTGCCGAACCACATCCTGTCGACCGACGTACCGGCCGAGGTCGCCGGACGGGCGGTGGTCTGCGAGCGGCTGGAGATGTTCCCGGTCGAGTGCGTGGCCCGCGGCTACCTGAGCGGCTCCGGGCTGCTCGACTACAACGCCACCGGCGAGGTCTGCGGCATCCCGCTGCGGTCCGGGCTGGTCGAGGGCTCCCGGCTGGACGAGCCGATCTTCACCCCGGCGACCAAGGCCGACCTCGGCGAGCACGACGAGAACGTCTCGTACGCCGCGGTGGTCGCCACCGTCGGCGCCGAGACCGCCGACGCGCTGCGCAGGCTCACCCTCGACATCTACTCCGGCGCCCACGCCACGGCCGAGCAGCACGGCATCATCCTGGCCGACACCAAGTTCGAGTTCGGCGCCCGTCAGGACGGCACGATCGTGCTCGCCGACGAGGTGCTCACCCCGGACTCCAGCCGGTTCTGGCCGGCCGACCAGTGGTCCCCGGGCCGGCAGCAGCCGTCGTACGACAAGCAGATCGTCCGCGACTGGCTCCAGTTCGAGTCCGGCTGGGACCGCAAGTCCGGCGAGGCCCCGCCGCGGCTGTCCGACGAGGTGATCGAGCGCACCCGATCGGCGTACATCAGCGCCTACGAACAACTGACCGGCGAGAAGTTCACCGGCTAGAACAGGCCGACACCGAGGGCCAGGGTGACGAAGCGCGCCAGCCGCCCGGCCAGTACGGACAGGCTGAACGTCACCACGCCCATCCGGCTCGCGCCCGCGATCAGCGCGACGCCGTACAGGGGTGGGATGCCGACCGACGAGCTCAGCAGGGTGACCGGGATGCCCCAGCGCCGGTCGCTCAGGGCGTCGAGCAGGCGCTTGCTGACGTCGCGATTCCACTGGATGAACCGGCCGCGGCGGGTGTCCAGATCGACCGGTTTGGGCTCCTTGCCCTTCTTCGCCGCGTACCCGGGGCGGTAGCGGACCGCCAGGAACATCGCCACCTTGCCGACGGTCTGGCCGACCGAGACGCCGACCGCGGCGACGACGGGATCGAGCGCTCCGGAGACGCCCACGCCGAGGACGTACGCCTCCGCGTTCATCACCGGGATGACGGCGGACCCGATCCCGAAGCCCACCGCCAGCGCCAACTGCCACAACCACATGGTCCCGAGGCTACGGCCCGGCCGCTGCCGGATCAGGTACCCCAGGCCTACCCCGGGGAGAAACCCGGGACCACCCCGTCCGGGCCTCCCGCACCCTTGACAAAGCGGCCGATGCGGGAGCAGTACGGCCGAGTCGGTAGGATTCAGGCGTCATCCCCGGTCCGAACCAGGAGTTTCAGTGGCTCGCGTTGTCGTCGACGTCATGCTCAAGCCCGAGATCCTCGACCCGCAGGGCAAGGCGGTGCACGGCGCGTTCGGCCGGCTCGGCTTCGACGGCGTGGCCGATGTGCGTCAGGGCAAGCGCTTCGAGATCACCCTGGACGGTGAGGCGACCGAGGAGAAGGTCGCCGAGATCCGCAAGGCGGCGGACACGCTGCTGGCCAACCCGGTGATCGAGGACTACACCCTGCACGTCGAGGGCGACCAGTGAAGATCGGGGTCGTCACCTTCCCGGGCTCGCTGGACGACGTCGACGCCCGCCGGGCCGCCGCCGTCGCGGGCGCCGAGGCGGTCCCGCTCTGGCACGGCGACGCGGACCTGCACGGCGTGGACGCGGTGGTGCTGCCGGGCGGCTTCTCGTACGGCGACTACCTGCGCGCCGGGGCGATCTCCCGGTTCGCGCCGGTGATGGGGACCATCATCAAGAAGGCCGGCGAGGGGCTGCCGGTGCTCGGGATCTGCAACGGCTTCCAGGTGCTGTGTGAGTCGCACCTGCTGCCGGGCGCGTTGATCAAGAACCACCACCGCAAGTTCATCTGCAAGGACCAGCCGCTGCGGATCGAGAACAACCGCACCGCCTGGACCAGCGACTACGACGCGAACCACGAGATCACCATCGTGCTGAAGAACCAGGACGGTTCCTTCGTCGCCGACGAGGCGACGCTGGACCGGCTCGAGGGTGAGGGTCTGGTGGTCGCGCGCTACCTGGACGAGAACCCGAACGGGTCGTACCGCGGCATCGCCGGGATCAGCAACGAGCGGGGCAACGTGGTCGGCCTGATGCCGCACCCGGAGCACTGCGTCGAGACCCTCACCGGGCCGAGCACGGACGGCCTCGGCTTCTTCACCTCGGTGCTGAAGGCCGTCGTCGCCTCCTGATGAAGCCTCGTGGGGTGCGGCGGACCCTTGTCCGCACCCTGTTCCTCGCCGGAGTGTTCGCAGCCGCCGCCGGTACTGCGAACGTCGCGCCGGCACAGGCAGTTGACCAGTCTGCTGCTCCGCTGGGGCTGAGCACGCGAGCAAGCTCGCAGGTGTGGGCGGGGCAGGTCGCCGCCCCGGGCTCGGCTTCCGCTGTCGCCGTCCCGGGCTCGGCTTCCGCCGGCGCTGCTCGATCGCTCGCCGCCGCGGCTGCCGGACTGCCGCAGGGTGGGCAGGGGTTGTTCGCGAAGGTGGTAGTGGTGGGGGTGCCGGGGCTGCGGTGGAGTGATGTGAAGGCTTCGCCGGAGTTGACGGCGTTTGTGAACGAGTCGCATGTCGGGTCGATCACGGTGAAAACCGCGGGGCCGCATACCTGTCCGGTGGACGGGTGGTTGACCATCAGCGCCGGCACCCGGGCCTGGGGGAGTGTGCCGGACCAGGAGTGCGGTGCGCTGCCAGGAGTAGTCGACGGCAAGGTGCAGGGCTGGCAGACGTATGTCGACCGTCAGGCCGAGCACCACACCGGCGCACCCCTCGGAAGGCTCGGGGAGAGCCGGAACCGGGTTTGCGGGTTTGGACCGGGGGCCGCCATTGCGGTCGCCAAAGCGAACGGCTCGGTCAGCGACTGGCAGCCCGAGCTCGACGTGGCCAAGCTGGGCAGCACGGACTGCGGCGACGCGATCATCGACGCCGGCCCGATGCCGCTGCGCGAAGGCCGCGAAGAGGCCCGCCGCCGCGTCGCCGAGTTGGTCACGCAAGCCAAAGACGCCGCGGACGACTCCTGGGTGCTGCTGGTCGGCATCAGCGAGGAGACCGCGAACGCGCACCAGGAACCCCTCGTCGCGATGCAACTCCCGCCCGACGATGTACCCCGCTGGCTGACCAGCGACTCGACCCGCGGGCCGGGGCTGATCCAGCTCACCGACGTCACCGCGACGGTACTGCGAGGCGCCGCCAAGCCGATCGACCCGGCCGGCGCGGAGGAGCCCGGGCCGCTCGACGGCAACGAGATCCACTTCACCGGCGACCACCACACCGATGCGACCGCGGTGATCGAGGACCGCCTCGACACCAACGAGCGGTTCGAGCACCCGCGCCCGATGCTGATCGCCGTGGCGATGACGCTTCTCGCCGCGCAACTGATCGCGCTCGGCTGGTTCCTGGTCACCCGCGGCCGCCGAGCCCGCAGTACGAGTGAGTTCACGATGCTGACCCAGGGTGGGTTCTTCATCGCGGTCTTCCTGTCCACTGCGACGGTCTGGTGGCGCTGGCCGTCGCCCGGACTCTCCCTGTACTTCGTGGTGCTCGCGATCAGCGCCGCCTTCGCAGCAGTGTCCCGGGCCCTCCTGAAGCAGTACGCCGGCCTGGGGATCCTGCTGGCGGCGTACGTGATCCTGCTGGTCGACGGAGTGCTGGGGACGCCGCTGCAGTTCGGCAGCATGTTCGCGGACGGGCCGGTGATCGGCGGACGGTTCTACGGCTTCGGCAACTCCACCTTCGCCACCCTGGCGGTCGCGGCGCTGGTCACGGCCGGCTGGGTCGCGCAGAAGCTGCTCGACCAGAGCCGGGTGAAGGCTGCGCTCGCAGTACTGACTATCGGTGGGCTGGCGATCATCGTGGACGGCAAGCCGGGCTGGGGGACCGACTTCGGCGGCATCATCGCGCTGACCCCCGCAGTACTGCTGATGGCCTGGCTCACCTGGCGTGGTGGCATCACGTTCAAGGCTCTGGTCGGCATCGGCCTCGCGGGAGTGCTGGCGGTGTCCGCTGTCGCCTTCTTGGACTTCCTGCGACCCGAGGACCAGCGCAGCCACTTCGGCACCTTTGTGGCCCGGCTGCTGGACGGCGACGTGAACGACGTACTGATCCGCAAGCTGGAGATGTCGCTGGGCTTCTTCCAGACACCGGCGGGCTGGTTCATGCTCGCCGGGGTCCTGCTGGCGATGTTCGCGACCGTCTGGCCCGACAAGGTGCCGTTCGAGAGCTACCGCCGGTTCTACTACGGCCGTGAAATGGTCCGGCCGACACTGCTTGCCCTGTCGACCTGTGGGCTGGTCGGCATGTTGCTCAACGACGCCGGAGTCGCACTGCCCGCGATCATGACCGGTTTAGCCCTCCCGCTGCTGGTGGCCCATCTGCTGGCCGATCACCAGCCCGCTACCGTTTCCTCCGAGTCCCACCCCACTGCACCACTAGTCCAGGAGAAATAAAGTGTCGACCGACCCAAGATCCGACACCGTCAGCAACGCGACCAGTACGCCGGACGTCGAGCAGCCGTGGGCGGAGCTCGGGCTCAAGCCGGACGAGTACCAGCGGATCCGCGACATCCTGGACCGGCGGCCGACCAGCTGCGAGCTGGCGATGTACTCGGTGATGTGGAGCGAGCACTGCTCGTACAAGTCGTCCAAGGTGCACCTGAAGAAGTTCGGCGACATCCCGCAGGAGACCCCGGCCGGGAAGATGCTGGCCGGCATCGGCGAGAACGCCGGCGTGATCGACATCGGTGAGGGCTACGCCGTCACCTTCAAGGTCGAGTCGCACAACCACCCGTCGTACGTGGAGCCCTACCAGGGTGCCGCGACCGGGGTCGGCGGCATCGTCCGCGACATCCTGGCGATGGGGGCCCGCCCGGTCGCGGTGATGGACCCGCTGCGATTCGGCCCGCTGGACGCCCCGGACACCAAGCGCGTCCTGCCGGGGATCGTGTCCGGCGTCGGCGGCTACGGCAACAGCCTGGGCCTGCCGAACATCGGCGGTGAGGTCGTCTTCGACTCGACGTACCTGGGCAACCCGCTGGTCAACGCGCTCTGCGTCGGCGTGATGCGGCACGAGGACCTGCACCTGGCCAACGCCACCGGCATCGGCAACCAGATCATCCTGTACGGCGCCAAGACCGGTGGCGACGGGATCGGCGGCGTCTCCGTGCTCGCCAGCGAGACCTTCGCCGAAGGCGGCCCGACCAAGCGCCCCGCGGTCCAGGTCGGCGACCCCTTCATGGAGAAGCTGCTGATCGAGTGCACGCTCGAACTGTTCGCCGCCCGGATCGTCGAGGGCATCCAGGACCTCGGCGGCGCCGGGCTGTCCTGCGCGACCTCCGAGCTCGCCAGCGCGGGTGACGGCGGCATGTTCGTCTCGCTCGACAAGGTGCCGCTGCGGGACGCGTCGCTCGCTCCGGAAGAGATTCTGATGAGCGAGTCGCAGGAGCGGATGATGGCGGTCGTCACGCCGGCCAACGTCGAGCGGTTCCTGAAGATCTGCGAGAAGTGGGACGTCCAGGCCGACGTGATCGGCGAGGTCACCGACACCGGCCGGCTGCAGATCGACTGGCACGGCGAGCGGGTGGTCGACGTACCGCCGCGGACCGTCGCGCACGAGGGCCCGGTCTACGAGCGTCCGTACGCGCGGCCGTCCTGGCAGGACGCGCTGCAGGCCGACGGCGCCGAGAAGTTGCCTCGGGCAACCACTGGTGACGGGCTGCGGGACACGCTGCTGAAGCTGATCGCGTCGCCGAACCTGTGCGACAAGTCCTGGGTGACGGACCAGTACGACCGGTACGTGCTCGGCAACTCCGTGCTCGCCCAGCCCGAGGACAGCGGGATGATCCGGGTCGACGAGACGAGCGGTCTCGGCGTCGCGGTCTCCACCGACTGCAACGGCCGCTTCGCCAAGCTCGACCCGTACACCGGTGCCAAGCTGGCGCTGGCCGAGTCCTACCGCAACGTCGCCACCACCGGGGCCCGCCCGGCCGCGGTGACGGACTGCCTGAACTTCGGCTCGCCGGAGGACCCGGGCGTGATGTGGCAGTTCTCCGAGGCCATCCGCGGCCTGGTCGACGGCTGCATCGAGCTGGGCATCCCGGTCACCGGCGGCAACGTGTCGTTCTACAACCAGACCGGCGAGACCCCGATCCTGCCGACGCCGGTGGTCGGCGTACTGGGCGTGATCGACGACGTGACCCGGCGGACCCCGATCGGTTTCACCGCCGAGATGGAGGGCCACCAGCTCTACCTGCTCGGTGAGACCGAGGAGGAGCTGTCGGGTTCGGAGTGGGCGCACGTCATCCACGGCCACCTCGGCGGACGCCCGCCGGCGGTGGACCTCGCCGCCGAGGCGCAGCTCGCGGACATCCTGATCAACGCGTCCCGCGACGGGCTGATCGACGCCGCGCACGACGTCAGCGACGGCGGTGTCGCCCAGGTCCTGGTCGAGTCCGCGCTGCGCGGCGGCACGGGCGCCCGGGTGTGGGCGCCGGACGGTCTCGACCCGTTCCTGTTCCTGTTCGCCGAGTCGGCCGGCCGCGCGGTGGTCGCCGTACCGCGGACCGAGGAGGTCCGGTTCACCGACATGTGCACCGCGCGCCGCTTCCCGCACACCAAGATCGGCGTGGTCACCGGCGAGGCTCTCGACGTACAGGACCAGTTCGAGATCCCGCTGTCCGAGCTCCGCAGCACATGGACTGCCACGCTCCCGAACGCGCTCGGCTGACCTCGCGGGGATGAGCCGCGAACTGGAGTGGGACGGCGCGGCGAACGCGCGGGACCTCGGTGGGCTGCCGGCTGGGTCGGGAACGATCCAGCCGGGCCGGATCTTCCGGTCGGCGCGGCCGGACGGGCTGAGCGAGGCCGGCTGGCAGCAGCTGGCCGACGCCGGGATCGGCACGATCATCGATCTGCGCAACGACTACGAGCGGCTCGAGGTACGGGTGCTCGACATCGTGCACCACCATCCCGTCGAGGATCAGCAGGACGACGGGTTCATGGCGGTGTGGGGTGAGCGGCTCGACACCCCCGCGTACTACGGGGAGGCGCTGCGGCGCTGGCCCGGTCTGATCACCTCGGTGTTCGCCCGGATCGCGGATGCGCCGGAGGGCGGCGTACTCGTGCACTGCAAGGCAGGCCGGGACCGGACCGGGATGATCATCGCGATGCTGCTGTCGCTGGTCGGTACGCCGGTCGCGGACATCCTGGACGACTACGAGCTCGCCCTCCGGACGATGAACGCGTACTACGAGGCGACACCCGAGTCCGGGGAGCGACCACTCAGTTCGGCCGAGCTCGACCTGCACTGTGCGGACGCGTGCCTCGCGATGGTCGCGTTCCTGGGCTCCACCGATGTCGCGGGCTATCTGACATCCAGCGGCCTCACCTTCGATCAGTTGGACCGCCTCCGCGATCGCCTGCTCCTGCCCTGACCTGGCTGCCTGTCAGCTTCAGGGGCTCCTGATCGGTTGGGTGTCGCCCAAGCGGCTGGCACACTCGCTAGAAGGGAGTGGGGTGTTGGCGATGACCGATCGGAACAGAGCCCGGCCGAAGGCCGATCTGGCGAACCTGGCCGGGCTGGCCGCGGCTGCGAGCCAGGAGGCCCGGGTGGCTGCCGCGCGGCGCCGGATGATGCCGGTCCGGTTGACCGACGAGGAACGCCTGGTCAGCATCGACGAACTCTCCGAGCAGTTCGCGATCGGGCGGCTCGACGAACTGGAGCTGCACCGCCGGGTCGACATCGTCAACGAGGCCGTCACCCACGCAGACCTGCAGCCGGCCTTCGCAGGGCTTCCGCAGCCGGCCCTCTACACCCCGCCGCCTCGCAAGCAGGGCCGCTGGCGCTGGGCTGCCTTCGTCGGCGCGGTCTGGATGGCGTTGCCGTTCTTCCTGACCGGCTTGGTGTTCCTGGTCTTCGGCCGTGAGGTGGCCGCCGCCATCTTCGCTATCCCGGCACTGGTCTGGGTCGGCGCCGCGTATCGCTGGGCCTCCGCCCCGACCCGCCGCTCCCGCCAGTCCTGAGCTCCGGAGCACGCGACTCCCGCCGGACCTGAGGTCCAGCGGGAGTTCGTCGTAGCGCCTACTTCTCCGGTGCGGGACCGATCCAGGGGATGACCACTCCGGGGGAGTGCGGCTGGACCGAGTGCACGTACCAGTCGCCCGGGGCCGGGTCGACCTCCATCGCCGTGGTGACGCCGTTCACCTTCTCGGTCGTCGAGTTGAGATACGTCGCGACCGTCATCCCGCGCGACGCGAGGATCTTCTGGACGTCGGAGACCCGCAGGTTGCGATACTTCACGCCCGCCAGTTCCTCCCCGGGCGCGTTCGCCTCGCCCGGCGAATGCCGGTACAGCTCGCCGGACCTGGCGGGCCGGCCGAACTCGATCTCGGCTCTGCCCTTGAACGACTTGCCCACCTCGACGCCGTACTGACAGGCCGGGTCGTTCGCGGTCAGGGTCGGCGGGCAGTTCTCGCCCGGTTCGAGCAGCCCCAGCTTCGCGTCGTCGCTGCCCTCGTAGGACAGGAAGGTCGCGTAGCTGCGGACGCCTGACGGGGAGACCGGCACCATCTTGACCTTGATGTTCAGGCCCAGCTTCTTGAACTGCTCGTTGTACGCCTTCGGGTCGGCGTCCGGGTCGACCACGCGAACCGTCAGCCAGTCACCCTGGTCCGTGACGGACAACGCCTGCGGAAGGTCCTGCCCGGGCCGGGTGATCACGGTCCCGGCGATCACGCCGGCGATCAGCAGGCCGGCGGCGGCTACCAGGAGGACGCGGGGGCGTGCCGGTCGCCGGCGGGTCTCGATGCTGACGACCTGCTGGTCCTCGGCGCCGGCGGCAGTGATGCCGTCGGACAGTTGGGTCCAGGCCGCGTCGGTGATCTCGGTGGTGGGAGCCGGGTTCAGGCCGCGGGTGACCGCCTCGAGGTCATGCGTCTTCATGGGAGGCCCTTCCTTCAGGGTGAACAGTTCTCAGGGTGACCAGGGAGCGGTTGTCCAGCGGAGCGGTCAGCAACTTGGCGAACCGCTTCCGGGCCCGGTGCAACCTGATCCGTACCGCGTTGCGCGAGATGCCGAGCGTGATCGCGATCTGGGCGGTGTCGAGTTCCTCCCACGCCACCAGGGACAGGAGCTCTCGGTCCTGCTCCGGCAGTGCCCGGAACGCGATGGCTGCGGGGGAGTTTTCCGCCGGCGAACCAGCCGCCTCGTCGAGCTCGGTGAGCTCCTGCCGGAGCCGGTCGGCCAGGGCGTGCCGACGGCCCTCGCCGCGGTGATGGTTGGCCAGCACCCGGCGGGCGACGCCGTACAGCCAGGGTCTGGTCTGGTCGCCCGGCGGCACGTCCTCGAGCCGGCGCCAGGCGACCAGGAACGTGTCGGCGAGCAGGTCGGCCGCGTCGTGCCGGTTCGCGGTCCGCCGGACGAGATACCCGAGCACCGCCTCCCGGTTCGCCGCGAAGAACTCCTCGAACCTCTGCTGCCGGTCAGCAGGCTCTGGCACATCCGCCTCGCTCACCGGCCCGGGTTGGGCCCTCGTCGATATCTGCGTCATACCCCTCACATGTCCGGCACCCCGGCTCTCCATTTCACCCCGCGACCGGACCGCTCCGGATCGCAGCGGCGACACAGTTCGATGACCTCCTCGCCTGCAAGAGTGGACTAGGCCGCTTCTGGGGGCGGAGCGGCGAGGGCGGATCCTTGGGGGATACGTGTCCGACGAGCGTGAGTACGAAGTGCTAAGCCGACGCGCGGCGGCCCGGTCGGCTCTGGCGGAGGTTTGCGTGGCGCCGGGGCTGACCACCTAGCCTGCGGTGCATGACCGTACTGCGTTCGATCGGGTTGTTCGGGGTCGCCGCGCTCGCTGAGATCGGTGGCGCCTGGCTGGTGTGGCAGGGGGTTCGCGAGCAGCGCGGGGTGCTCTGGGTGCTGGGCGGGATCCTTGCCCTGGGCGCCTACGGCTTCGTCGCCACGCTCCAGCCGGACCCGAACTTCGGCCGCATCCTGGCGGCGTACGGCGGGGTCTTCGTGGCGGGCTCGCTCGCCTGGGGAGTCGTCGCTGACGGGTTCCGGCCGGACCGCTGGGACCTGGCCGGGGCGGCGGTCTGCCTGGTCGGCGTGGGCCTGATCATGTACGCGCCGCGCGGCTGAAATAGCCTGGCACCGAGCATCTGGTGATCGGAGATCAGCATGACCGCAGGCACCACCGTCCAGGCCCCCGACGGCACCGACGTCGTCCTCGGCGAGATTGGCACCCGGGTGCTGCTGAAAAACTCCCGGGTCCGCGTCTGGGAGGTCGCCCTCGAACCAGGCGAGGCGCAGGGCTGGCACCTGCACCACAACCCGTACGTCGTGCTCTGCTTGGCCACGTCTCCGTGCCACATGGATTGGCTCGACGGGAGTCCTGCGCGGCAGCTCAGCGAGACGGTCGGGGGCTCGGTCTATCGACCGGTGTCGCCGGTTCACATGCTCACGAACGACGGCGATGCGCAGTACCAGAACCGCTTGATCGAGCTGCTGGACCTCGGCGAGGAGGCGTCAGGTGAGCCTTACACGGTCGCCGACGACGTCCAGCCCGAGAGCGCCTTCGACGGCCCCGGCGAGATCCCGGTGAAGACAGTGGTCGACGAGCCCGACGTACGCGTCCAGCACGTGACCCCCGACGCCGGCGAGTCCTACACCTGGCGCACCGGCGCTTACCCCGCTCTGGTGGTCGACCTGGACCGCTCCACCCCCACCGTCACCTACCTGGAGCCTGGCGGGTCTTACACCCTCCCCGCCAAGCCCACCCGCACCAGCGGCTACAACCTCGTAGAGCTCCGCTACTACAGCTCGTGAGCCAGCTTGCGTACCTCGGAGGCGCTCCGCTGCTTGAGCGCCTCCGCTGCCTTCACGCTTGCCACTGAGAGATCAGCGCGCCGCAGTCGTGCCTTGATCAGCGGGACTTGTGGGCCAACGGCGCTCAACTCGTGGATGCCGAGGCCGGCGAGTAGCACCGCGGCGTCCGGGTCGCTGGCCAGGTCGCCGCAGACGGCGACCTCGACGCCGTCGGGCACGCCTCGGACCACCCGGTCGATCAGCTGCAACACGGCCGGATCCAAGCCGTCGGCCAGCCCGGCCACGGCGCTGTTCCCGCGATCGGCAGCAGTCGTGTACTGCGTGAGGTCGTTCGTCCCGATGCTGACGAAATCCAGCCCGTCGGCAAGGGATGAGATCCGCAACGCGGCCGCGGGGACCTCGATCATGATGCCGACCTTGACGCCCCAGGACGACGTGCCGACCTTCCCCAGTTCCTCCAGCGCCCAGGCGACCTCCTCGGCCGTCGTGACCATCGGGAACATCACCTGCACCGGCGTCTCCGCCGCCACCTGGCAGATCGCCCGCAGCTGATCCCGCAGCGGCTCGGGCCGCCGCCGGAACACCCTGATCCCACGCTCACCCAGGAACGGATTGGCCTCCGCGTCCTGCGGCAGGAAGGGGAGCGGCTTGTCGCCGCCGATGTCCCAGGTCCGGATCGTGATCGGCTTCCCGCCGAACGCTGCCGCGACCGCCCGGAAGACCTCGACCTGCTCCTCGACACTCGGCGCCTGCCGCCGGTCCCCGAAGAGCACCTCGGTCCGGACCAAGCCGGATCCGTCCGCTCCGCGCGCGTCCACCGCGTCCTGGACCGACCCGACGTTCGCGAACACGGCGACGGTCTGCCCGTCCACCGTCACCGCCGGACGATCCGCCTCGGCCAACGCCGTTTCCCGCTCGGCCGCACGATCGCGCGCCGCAGTACGGAGGGATTGGCCGCCGTCCGGTGGATCGACGACGAACGACCCGGCGCGGGCGTCGAAACCAACGAGCACCCCGTCCGGCACGGTCACGTCACCGATCCCGGTGATCAACGGAATCCCGCGCGACCGCGCCACGATCACCCCGTGCCCCGTCGTACCAGCCGCCCGTACTGCGACGCCCGCGATCCGCCCGGCATCCAGCCCCGCGGCCGTCGCCGCATCCAACTCGGGCACGACCAGCACGGCACCCGCAGCCGGCTCCACAGTCTCCTCGGCGCCGATCAACGCCCGCAGAACGCGGTCTCGCACGCTCCGCACATCCTGCGCCCGCTCCCGCTGATACGGATCATCCAGCGCCTCGAACGCCGCTGCGAGGGCACCCAGCGCCCGCTGCCAGGCTGCCGGTGCGCTGTCGCCCTTCCGGATCGCCTGGAACACCGCGTCGAGCTGGACAGCGTCATCGAGCAGCGCGATCTGCGCGTCGAAGATCGCGCCCTCAGCCGGTCCGACCTCCACCACCGCCCGATCCCGCAACCGAACCAACTGCTCCTCCGCCGCCTGTCGCGCAGCTTTCGCTCTGGCGCGCTCGGCGTCGACATCACCGGCCTGATACCCGCTCAGCTCCACCTCGGCATCCAGCACCGCCGCCGGCCCCACAGCTACATCGAGCCCCGACCCACTCTTCCCAGCCACAGCAGCAACAGGAGCAGCAGGCTGATCGTCGAAGTCCCGAGCGGCGAGCTGGCGCACTGCCTCCAGCGCTTCGGCGGCCTGTGGACCACTGGCGCCGACCTTGAGTCGATGACCTTGCTGGGCGTTGAGCGTCGCGACCATGCTCAGGCTGCCCGCTTCCACCGGCCCACGCCCGGTGTTCAGATTGGTCAGCGTGACCGCGGCGTCGAACCCGTGGACCAGCGCCACCAGCTTCGCCGCCGGCCGCGCGTGCAAGCCATGCTCGTTGCCGACAGCAACTTCTAGGAAGGTGTCACCGGCGGCCACCGGCGAATCCTCGGCGACGTCGCCGCCCAGATGCTCCTGCTTACCGGCCAGACCACGCCCGGCCTCAGCCAGTACGGCGTCCAGAGACGCGCCCGTCGAGGCAGTGACCACGGCCGCGACCAACCCTTCGACCAGCGGCGCGCTCGACAGCTTCACCCGTTCAGCGAGCTCCGGGTCGACGAACTCCAGCGCCATCTCGGCGCTCAGCACCGCACTTCCGAGGTCGAGCAGCACGAGTACGCCGTCCGGGCTGTCGGCGGCGCCGATCGCCTCCGCGACCGCCGCGGCGTCGGTGCCGAAGGTGCTCTCGTCCAGCCCCGCGGCCACCGCGATCACCGGACGATCGCCCTCGGCGACCATCTCCGACGCCAACCCGACCGCCGCATCAGCCAGTGCCCGGCTGTGCGACACCACCACGATCCCGATCAACGGGTCATGCCAGCGTGCGAGCGGCGGATTCCAGCAGCAGGGTGGTGCTGGTCGCGCCTGGGTCCTGGTGGCCGGCGCTGCGTTCGCCGAGGTAGCTGGCCCGGCCCTTGCGTGCCACCAGCGGAGTCGTGGCGTCCCGGCCCTTCGCGGCCGCTTCCGCCGCTGCCGCGAGGGCGCCGGCGAGGTCGGCTCCACCCGCCACCGCGTCGTCGTACGCGTCGAGCGCGGGCGCCCAGGCGTCGTACATGGTCTTGTCGCCGAGTTCGGCCTTGCCGCGGGCGAGGATGCCTCCGACGCCTGCCTTCAACCCCTCACCGACCGACGCGGGCGTGATCTCCGCCCCGGCCAGCGCGGTCCCGAAGCGCAGGAAGAACGTGCCGTACAGCGGGCCGCTCGCGCCGCCGACCTTGCTGACCAGCGTCATCCCGGCCTTCTTCAGCAACTCGTCGACGCTCTCGAACGAGGTCTCGTCCAGGACCGCGACGACCGCGGCGAAGCCACGGTCCATGTTGCTGCCGTGGTCGGCGTCGCCGATCGCCGAGTCGAGCTCGGTCAGGTACGCCGCGTTGTCGTGCAGCGTGCTCGCGGAATCCCGCAGCCAGTTCGCGAACTTGGCCGTCTCATCTCCCATGCTCACGCGCCCCAGCGTAGGCCGGGGGTGTTCACCGGTGCGTCCCAGAGCCGTACCAGTTCGTCGTCCACCTTCAGGAGCGTGACCGAGCAGCCGGCCATCTCCAGCGAGGTGATGTAGTTGCCGACCAGCGATCGCGCGACCGTGATCCCGGCCCGGTCCAGCAACTGCCGGACCTCGTTGTACATCACGTACAGCTCGATCAGCGGCGTCCCGCCCATCCCGTTCACGAACGCGATCACCGAGTCGCCCTGCTGGTAGGGCAGGTCCCCGAGCACCGGGTCGACGAGCAGCGCGGCGACGTCCTTGGCCGGCGCCAGCGGCAACCGCTGCCGGCCGGGCTCGCCGTGGATGCCGATCCCGACCTCCATCTCGTTCTCGGCCAGCTCGAACGTCGGCTTGCCCGCGGCCGGAACGGTGCAGGACGTGAGCGCCATCCCCATGCTGCGGCCGTTGTCGTTCACCCGCTTGGCGAGATCGGCCACCTCCTGCAGCGGACGGCCCTCCTCCGCGGCGGCACCGACGATCTTCTCCAGCAGCACTGTCACCCCGACACCCCGGCGACCGGCGGTGTAGAGGCTGTCCTGGACGGCCACGTCGTCGTCGGTGACCACGGACAGTACTTCGGTACCGGCGTCGGCGGCGGCCAGTTCGGCGGCCATCTCGAAGTTCATCACGTCGCCGGTGTAGTTCTTCACGATGTGCAGCACTCCGGCGCCGGCGTCGACAGCCTTGGTCGCGGCCATCATCTGGTCCGGCACCGGCGAGGTGAACACCTCACCCGCGCAGGCGGCGTCGAGCATCCCGAGCCCGACGAACCCGCCGTGCATCGGCTCGTGCCTGGAACCGCCGCCGGAGATCAGCCCGACCTTCCCGGCCTTGGGTGCGTCCTTGCGGTAGACGATCCGGTTCTCGTGATCCACCCGCAGGTGGTCCGGATGCGCCGCCTCCATCCCCCGCAGCGCTTCACTCACAACATCGGCAGGGTCGTTGATGAGCTTTTTCATGAGCCCATCTGAGCACACAGAACCCCGTTGCGGGAGCCCCCTGCCGCAGGTACGAGGCACGAACGCGACCGGAGGGAGCCCCACCCTTCACACGACCGCGGCGGCCACCGAACCGGCTGCCTCGCCGAGCGTCGCCGGATAGGGCTCCATCGCCGCTCTGCGCGACGACCTGGTCAGTCCTTCGGGCGGAGGAGGGGGCGGACGACCTCGCGGGCGTCGTGGATGCGGGACTTGATCGTGCCGAGCGGGGCGCCCACCTCGGCGGCGATCTCCTCGTAGGACAGGCCGTAGACGTCGCGCAGTACCAGCGGGGTGACCATCTGCGGGCGGTCGCGCTCGAGCGTCTCCAGGGCCTCCAGGAGATCCAGCCGGGTGCCTGCGATGACGCTGGTGGTGCGGGGGTCCGGGCGGTCCATCTGCTCGGGGTTGTGCGCCGCCTGGGCGGTGCGCTTGAGCTTGCGGTACGTCGAACGGGCCGAGTTCGCCGCGACCGAGTGGACCCAGGTGGAGAAGCTGCTGCGGCCGGAGTACGTGTGGATCTTGGTGGCGACGTTGAGGAGGGCCTCCTGGGCCGCGTCCTCGGCGTCCGCGGAGTACGGCAGCACGCTGCGGCAGATCCGCAGGACGCGGGGATAGACCAGCCGGAGCAGGTCGTCCATCGCGTTCTTGTCACCACCGGCGGCGCGCTCGGCCAGGACGGCGAGGTCGTCGGTCGGACTGCTGCTTTCGCTCATCTGCGCCTTCGTTGTCATCGGTCCCCCGGGGCGTGGAACTCCGAGTGATCCATAATGCCTTGTATGGGGGTCCCAACCAGACTAGGCCGGTACGTCGTGCGCCGTCGCCTGGGTTCTGGCGGTTTCGCAACGGTTTGGCTCGCGCACGACGAGCAACTCGACGCCGAGGTCGCCGTCAAGGTGCTGGCCGACAACTGGGCGCACGACGACTCGGTCCGCCGCCGGTTCCTCGAGGAGGGCCGGTTCCTGCGCCGGGTCGAGTCCGAGCACGTCGTCCAGGTGCACGACGTGGGGGAGTTGGAGGACGGGCGGCCGTTCCTGGTGCTCACGTACGCCGATCGCGGCACGCTCGCCGACCGGCTGAAGCAGAAGCCGCTGCTGCTGGAACCGGCGGTCGGGGTGATCGTCCAGGTCGGACGGGGTCTCCAGGCGCTGCACCGGCGTGGTCTGCTGCACCGTGACGTGAAACCCGCGAACGTTCTGTTCCGTAGTACGGACGAGGGGGAGCGGGCGGTCCTCTCGGACCTGGGCCTGGGCAAGTCCCTCGACGAGGTGTCGCGAATCACCATGCCCGGCGGTACTCCGTCGTACGTGGCGCCCGAGCAGGCGTTGGGCGAGCGGCTCGACCAGCGCGCCGACCAGTACTCGCTGGGCGCGGTCGCCTACGCGGCCCTGACCGGCCGCTCCCCGCACCAGGTGGACGGCCTGGGCGCCGCCGGCCGCGTGAAGGCCCCGCCGCCCCCGAGTTCCCTCGGCTTCGACATCCCCGACAAGGTGGACGCCGCGATCGTCCGCGCCCTCGACCCCGACCGCCTGAAGCGCTGGCCGGACGTCGAGTCGTTCACCCGCGAGTTGGTCGGGGCGCTCGACGAAACCACCCACAGCTTCCTGCCGCCGGCAGCGACAGCCGGTACTCCGCTCCCGCTGCTCGCGAAGCCTGAGTCAGAGGATGGCGAGAAGACCGCCCTCAGCGAGTCCAACGCCCCCACCATCGTCAAAACCCCGGAGCCCACCGAACCCGCCACGAAGGACGAGTCGGAAACGGTCGATCCGCCTGCCCCCGCCGCAACCACAAAAGGCGCATCAACACCTGTTGCTGCTGCGCCTGAGGTGGTTGCCGTGAAGAGAAAGCGGCGGCGTGGGCGGTGGGTTGTGGCAGCGGTGCTTGCCCTGGCGGTGGGTGGAGGGGCGGGGTTCGGAGCGCAGCGGTATCTGTTGCCCAAGCAGGCGGTGGACGTCAGCGAAGGCGGCTTCTCCGTGCGGATGCCGCGAGAGTGGGCGGGGGCGATCGCGCAGTCCGACTGGCGTCCGCCGGGTAGCCCGGACGACCGCCCCGCGTTGCGGGTCAGCAGTGACGAGACCTGGCTCGCCCCGGAAGGTACGTCGTCGGGGGTGTTCGTCGGGCTGATGCCGCGCCCCGGTGACCCGGCGAAGATGTTCCCGGACCCGAAGCAGTACGACTGCGAGCGCACCGAAGTTATGAAGCCGACACAGAACGGCAGCCAAACTGTGCTAGACCAATTTTCCTTCGGTTGCGTGAATGGCAGTACGCTGCTGCAGCGAGTAGTCGACACGGGGACTGGCGACTCGTTGTTCCTGCAGGTCAAGGTGCCTGCCGCCGACCAGGCGAAGGCAGTGGAAGTGGCCGACTCGGTCCAGTACAGGTGAAGGAATCCCCGTGATGATCGTCGTCGAACGGCTGCGGCCGTCGCCTGCCCTCATCCAGTCCGGCCGCCGCCGGTTCTACCGGCTCCGCTCGGTCATCTTCCGGATCATCTGGCCCCGCTGACCGGCACCTTCAGCCCCGCCGCCCCGCGCAGGCTCTTCTGCTTGGCCAGTGCCGCCGCGGTGCTGGTCGCGGTCGCCTGAAGAGACGGCGTCGGGAAAGGTTGCGAGAGGGGCGGGCGAATTTCCTAGAGCGGGCTGTCGGAGCGGGTTGACGAGTCGGTGGCGCGATCCAGTACCGCGAGCAGCGCGCTCTTGTCCTGCGGGAGTCCGGTGGTGGCCATCTCGAAGTGGCACAGGCCGTCCTCGTTCGCGACCCAGCGCACGATCACATGGCGAACGGTCTGCTCCGGGACGTAGGTGTAGACCAGCGTCGCGTTCTGCGTCTTCGGGTCGATCTCGCTGGACAGGATCGTCACCTGCTGGTTCTTGGGCACGCTGCCCAGGTCCTTCACCCTGGCCGCCATCGACTCCGCGGGTGGGCGGCGGATGGTGAAGCCGGCCTCGATCCGGATCCAGCGCTTGGAGGTCGGGTCGGTAAAGCGCCCGAGCGTCGGCGGGTCCGGCTGGGTGAGGGTCCAGTTCCCGGGCACCCGCACGCTGACGCTCGAACGCACCACGCTGGTCGCCGTGAAGGACCGCGTCTTGTAGTACAGGTCGTCTGCCTGCAGCGCCGGGGAGTTGTCGGGCACGATCTTCTTGGGTATCACCGTCGGCGTCGGCGATGCCGTCGGCGTGGACGGCTGCGGGCTGACGGCCGCGAGTGGCCCTGCCTGGCCCTGCGCCGTGGCGGTGCCTGTGGTCGTCAACAGGCCCGCCCCGTAGCCCCCTGCTCCCCCCAGCAGGGTGACCGCGAGCAAGCCCGAACCGAGCAGGGCGCGCCCGTCCCTCCGTCCGGCCACGACCACCCCTCCTCCCGGTCCGTTCCGACACGTCGTTGGACACCGTAAGCCGCTGAAATGTTCGAGCCCTGTCGGTGCGATTCAGCGGCCGAGCCGTCAGTTCCTGAGCTCGACCGTCCTGCTGGCCTCGGCGACCACCGCGGCCAGTCCCTTGGCGTCCTGGGGGAGACCGGTGATGCTCATTTCCACCGTCGCCCGCTGGTCCGGCCCGGTGGCGACCCAGCGCACGATCACGTAGCGCAGGGTCTTGGTCGGGATGTAGGTGTAGATCAGCGTCGAGACGGTCCGGGGCTCGCCGTCCTCGCCGATCACCACGTCCTCGCCCTGGGAGCTGATGTGCAGATTGTTTTCGTACGGCTGGCTCTCCTGCAGTTCACGGACGAGTTTGAGCCGCGCTTCCGTCGTGGTCAGGGCGGGCGGGAAGCCCGATTCCACCCGGATGCCGCGTTCCCGCAGCGGATCGAGGAACTTGACCTCCTCCGGGCGTTCGGTCGCTCTGACCAGTTGCCAGCCGCGGGGTGCCCGGACCGACAGCCTGGTCTGTCCGCCGGTCGTCCCCTGCACGGTGAAGTCGACGTCGTGGAACCGGAGTCCGGCGGTGGTGAAGGCAGGCAGCGGGTACGGCTCGGGGGTCTTGCGGTGCGGTGACACCGATGGAGTCGCGGCCGCGAGCGGCACGGCCGTCCCCAGCGGGGAGGTGATGGACGGCTGGGTGAGGACGCCCGCCTCGTAGCCGGCTGCTCCGCCGACCAGCCCGAGGAAGACGACACCACAGACCAGGACCGGTGTCTTCACCCGTGCACCAGGTCCCAGAACGCGAGCTCGAAGCGGACCACCCGATCGAAGGCGCGGGTCATCTCGGGGGTCAGCGCTTCCCGGTCCACCAGGGCGCCGAGTTGTTCGACGTACGCGGCGAACTCCGGCGACGACCAGTTCGCGATGAATCCGGCGTACTGCGTATCGGGGCTGGTCGTGTCGCGCACAGACGCCCAGGCGTCGTAGTACGCCTTCTCTACCGCGTAGAGCACGGTGATTCCGACCGGCCAGCCTTCCTGGACCGAGGCGAGCAGGTACGAGGAGTAGCCCAGGTTCAGCAGCGAGGGCTCCACTTCGAGGTCGATGCCACGGTCCGCGGCTGCCTGCTCGAACAGGGCGAGCTCCGGCACCAGCGCGGCCGATCCGCCGGCCAGCACCTTCCGGGCCTCGTCGTCCGGGGCCGCCGCGGCGAGTGCGTCGAGGTAGTCACGGAACGAGAGCACGAAGAAGTAGTCCTCGGCGATCCACCGGTCGAAAGTGGCCTTTGGCAACGAACCGGCGGAGGTCCGGGAGACGAACGGGTGGTCCAGGATCCGCTGCCAGGCGGCGGCCTGCGCGGTCAACAGGGCACGGGTGGTCTCAGGCACGCGGCCATCTTCTCAGGCCGTCCCCGGCGGTGGCCTACTGAATCCTTTCAAAAGGTGTGCCCCGAACTCTTGACATGCCAACTCGGCACTTCGTAGCGTGCCCGAGGTGAGGAATATAACACTCCTTCACGTTCTGTTCACATCCAGCGGTGATATTTCCGGGGCCGCATCGGCGCCCCGAGCTCAGGAGGAACCGTGGCACCCGAGATCATCCGTACGCCGGTCAGCCGGCGCCGGCTCCTGCAGTTGATGGGCGGCGCGATGGCCGCCGGAACCCTGGCGAGTTGCGGCGGCACCTCGTCCGGCGGCGGTGCCGGTGGCGGGGGCGGCCTGAAGGTCATCGGCGCGGGCAGCCAGGAGGCCGGGCTGCGCAAGGCCCTCGACGAGTACAAGAAGCAGAACGGCTCCTTCGACTTCAACCTGTCCTTCTCGCCGGCGGACCAGCTGCAGACCTCACTGCGGGCCCAGCTCGCGGCGGGCAACGCGCCGGACCTGCACGCGGTCTACCCGGGCAACGGCAGCGCCATGTCGATGGCCCAGCTCAGCAAGGCGAACCTGCTCGCCGACCTGAGCGACCAGGCCTGGACCCAGAAGATCCCCACCGGCTTCAAGGGCGCCTACCAACACGACGGCAAGACGTACATCTTCTCGCCGGGCACCAGCGTGCTCGGCGCGATCTACAACAAGAAAGCGTTCGAGAAGGCCGGCGTGGAGGTGCCGACCACCTGGAGCGAGCTTCTGACCGTCTGCGAAACCCTCAAGAAGAAGGGCATCGTGCCGTTCGCTCTGGGCGCCCAGACGCCGTGGGTGACCCAGTTGATCAACTACGCCCTGGTCCCGGGCACGGTCTACTCCAAGCAGCCGGACTTCGACGACAAGATGGCGGCCGGCTCCGCGAGCTTCGCCGGGTCCGGCTGGGCCGACGCGATGAACAAGTACCTGGAACTGCAGAAGCGCGGCTTCTTCAACGACAACCCGAACGGTACGACGTACGAGCAGGCCACCTCGATGGTCGGCACCGGCAAGGCCGCGATGGCCGTCCAGGTCTCCGCGGTGCTCCAGGCCTACCGGGCCGCGGCGCCCTCGCCGGACGACCTCGGCATGTTCCCGCTGCCGGCGACGGACAACCCGGCCGACAACTGGATCCCCGGCGGCATCGTGGTCGGCCTGGGCGTCAGCGCGAAGGGCAAGAAGGCCGACGAGGCCAAGAAGTTCCTCGATTTCTGCGGGCAGCCCGAGATGGTCAACGCCTGGGCCGAGGCCGTCGCCTGCGTTCCCCTGTACTCCGAGGGCGAGCCGAAGGTGGACCCGGTCCTGAAGCCCTTCCTGCCCTACCTGTCGGGCGACAAGGCGGTCCCGTTCATGGACCAGCGCTGGCCGAACGCCGAAGTACAGCCGACCCACTTCGCAGTAGTCCAGGAACTCCTGGGCGGCAAGACAACCGTCGACGGCGCACTGAAAAAGATGGACGCGGCCTACCGGAAGAGCGCTTGACGTCCTCCCCGCCCGTGAATGGCGGGGATTCCAACTACTACGTGGAGGTAGCGAGTTGAGGTTCACGCTTCGGCGAGACCCGTGCCGGCGTCTCTCGGCGTGCGCTGACGGCCCGTCCGGCCGCGATGTTGGCTGCCGCGTTCACGTCGGCGTTGGCCTGATGGCCGCAGGCTGTGCACCGGAACACCGCTTGGCTCTCGCGGTTGTCCGGTGCGCGGTGCCCGCAGACGCTGCAGGTTTGCGACGTGTACGCAGGGTTCACTTTCTCGACCCGGCCCGCTGCCTTGTGCTCCAGACGCTGGACGAGCAGTCCCCAGCCGTTGGCGAGGATGCCCCGGTTCAGACCTGCCTTGGCGCGGCGACGGTTCGGCAGGTAGGTGCCTGGTTGTTCGGGGTCGGGTTTGGGTTTGGGTCGTCTGGTCATCGAGGCGATGCGCAGGTCTTCCACCCGGATGACGTCGAATCGTCGTGCGAGATCGGTGCTGGTCTTTTCCACCCAGTCCTTGCGGCGATCGACCGCTCGGGCAGACAGCGTGGCGATCGCTGCTTTCACCCGCTGACGCCGGGTGGAGCCGCGGCGGCAGCGGGACAGACGACGTTGCAGGTGTTTGAGCCGTGCTTGTTCGGTCGCCGACAGCCCGGGGCAGGTCAGGAGTTCGCCGGTGGACAGGGCGGCCGAGACGGTGACGCCACGATCTACACCGACGACCTCGCCCGTGCCCGGTGCGGGGATCGGCGACGGGATGACGGCGAACGCGAGGTGCCAGCGACCTGCCCGGTCGAAGGTCACCCGGTACGACTTCGCGGCGGGAATGGCACGGGACAGCCGGAACCGTACCCAGCCGACCTTCGGCACGTTGACCGCGGCCCACTTCCGGCTCAGCTTCACGATCCGGGATGCCTGGGGGCCGACGATGCGGAACCCCTCGTGCAGTCCGGCCTTACGCCACCTCGGCCGCCGGTGGGTACCGGCGTAGAAATTCCTCACAGCCTGGTCGAAATCTCGCAGCGCTTGCTGTTGCACGGTCTGCGACCCCGCTCGCAACCAATCGAACGCGGCTCGCGCTTCGGTCAACTGCTTCGCTTGTTCGACGTATCCAGGCGTCGCTGTCTTGTCGCGGGTCCACATCGACCACTGTTCAACGGCCAGGTTCCACACGGACCGGGCATGCCCGCACTGCTCCAGCAACGCAGATCGCTGCGGATGACTCGGGTACATCCGGAACCGGGACATGCCGCCTACTCAATCAGTCGCGACCGACAGTCCACGGTTTTGCGAAGGGAGGCAGTTCGATGACGACAGTTCTTGCTCCAGCACCTGAGTCCGTACGACCAAACGCCGTACGGAAGCGAAGGAGCAGAGGTGGCGTCGCGCCGCCCTGGTTGTTTGCGGCGCCTGCGTTGGTCGTTTATGCGCTGGTGATGCTCTATCCGAGCATCATCGGCGCGGGGTCGGCCTTCACTGACTGGTCGGGGGTCGGTGAGCAGCGGTCCTTTGTGGGGCTGGAGAACTTCAAGCAGTTGGTGCACGACGACCAGGCGCTCGGGGCGCTTCGTAACACCCTGCTGCTGACCATCGCGATCGTGGTCGTGCAGAACGGCATCGGCCTGCTGCTCGCGCTCGGCGTGCACACCACGATCAAGAGCCGGATGGTGCTCCGGGTGATCTTCTTCGCGCCGGTCGTGGTCAGCCCGGTGATGGTGTCGTTCCTCTGGAAGTACGTCTACAACCCGGCGCCGGACGCGGGCCTGAACGCCGCGCTGAACGCGATCGGGCTCGGCGCCCTGCGGCAGGACTGGCTCGGAAACCCGTCGCTGGCGATCTGGTCGGTCGCCTTCACGGTGATCTGGCAGTGCGCCGGCTACTCGATGGTGATCTTCCTGGCCGGTCTCGAAGGCGTGCCCCAGGAACTGCACGAGTCGGCGATGGTCGACGGTGCCGGCACCGTCGCCAGGTTCCGGCACATCACCTGGCCGCTGCTGGCGCCGGCCGTGACGATCAACGTGATGCTGTCGACCGTCGGCGGCCTGACGCTGTTCACCCAGATCATCGCGATGACGAACGGCGGTCCGGGCTACGCGACCGACACGTTGTCGACCGTGCTCTACAAGCAGGCGTTCGTGTTCGGGAAGTTCGGCTACAGCACCGCCGTCGCGCTGGTACTGGCGATCTTCGTCGCCGCCGTCTCGTTCGTCCAGATCGCCTATCTGCGCTCCCGGGAGACGGCCGCATGAAGACCCGCTATCGCCCCCGCACCCTCGTCCTCGAGCTCGTCATGGTGGCCGCCGCGGTCGCCTTCCTGTTCCCGGTCTACGCCCTGGTGACGTTGGCCTTCAAGGATCCCAGCCAGATCGCGAACGCCCCGCTCTCACCGCCGGACCCGCCGTCGGTGGACAGCTTCGGTACCGCGTGGCAGTCCGCCTCGCTCGGGTCCGCCCTGCTCAACAGCACCCTGATCACCGTCTCGAGCGTGATCGTGCTGATCGTGCTCGGCTCGCTCGCGGCGTACTTCCTGGCCAGGCAGGCCGGGCGGCTCAGCTACGGCCTCTACATCCTGTTCCTGGTCGGCATCATCCTGCCGTTCCAGCTCGGCATGATCCCGCTCTACCAACTGGTCAACGACCTCGGCCTGCTCGGCACGTACCAGGGCATGATCCTCTTCTACACCGGGATCCAGCTGCCGTTCACGGTGTTCCTCTACACGGGATTCATCCGGTCGCTGCCGGCCGACTACACCAACGCGGCGCTGATCGACGGCGCCTCGCACCTGCAGGCGTTCGTGCACGTGATCTTCCCGCTGCTGCGCCCGATCACCGGCACGGTGCTGATCCTGAACGCCGTCCACATCTGGAACGACTTCTTCACCCCACTGCTCTATCTGGGCGGCTCGGGCCGGGAGACGGTTCCGGTCCGGGTGTTCGCCTTCGTCAACGAGTACACGTCGGACTACGGCCTGGTCGCCGCCGGTCTGGTGCTCGCGGCGCTGCCCATCCTGCTCGTGTTCCTGGTCCTCCAGCGCTACGTCATCCGCGGTTTCGCCAGCGGACTGAAGGGTTGACCCGATGCCATTGCCCGACCGTCTGGCGGCTGTCCTGGCCGACCCGCCCAGATCCTTCTCGCCGGTGCCGATCTGGTGGTGGAGCGGGGAACCGCTCGACCCGGCCCGGCTGCGCTGGCAGCTCGAGCGCTTCGTCGAAGGAGGCGTTTACCAGCTGGTCGTGCTCAATCTGGCGCCTGCCGGGTCTGACCACGGCTGCGACGCCGACGATCCGCCGTTCCTGTCCGAGGCGTGGTGGGAGATCTTCCTGGGCGTCTGTGCGGATGCGGAGGAACTGGGCGTCTCCTTGTGGTTCTACGACCAGCTCGGCTTCTCCGGCGCGGATCTCCAGGCTCGCTTGGTCGCCCGGCAGCCGTCGTACGCCGGGCGCCGGCTGCAGCGGGCTACCACGCTCGGTACAGGGCAGCTGGTTGTGCAGTGCCCTGCGGGTGGTCGTCCCGTCGCTGCCGTCTTGGAGTCGTTGGACGGCAGCCCTAGCCGGTCTGTCACTCCAGGGGAGCCAGTAGAAGCTGCAGTGGAGTCGCGGCTGTCGTTGTTCTACGAGACGGACCACGGCTTCGACTACCTCGGCCGCGAAGCCTGTACTGCGCTGCTGGACCAGGTGCACGGAGAGTTCGCCCGACGCCTGGGTCCTCGCCTCGGCAAGGTTGTCGTGGGCTCGTTCCAAGACGAGCTTCCGTCGATGCCGACCTGGTCGGCGACCTTCGCGGAGGAGTTCCTCAGCAGATATGGCTATGACCTCCGTGACCGGCTTGCTGCCTTGTGGGGCTCGCCTCTGCCGGACGCGGACCGGGTACGGCGTGACTACCACGCGTTGCGCGCTTCGCTGGCCGAGGAGGCGTTCTTCAAGCCGCTGCACGAGTGGCACGAGCGGTATGGACTCCTGGTCGGATGCGACCAGCAGGACCCGGCGCGCGCCGGTCTACCTGTCGAGGGCGTGCAGCTGTACGCCGACTACGCGCGGACGCATCGCTGGTTCAGTGCGCCTGGCTCCGACCACCACGGCGACGCCCGGATCCACTCGTCGCTCGCGCATCTCTACGACCGGCCGCGGACCTGGATCGAGGCGTTCCACTCCACTGGCTGGGGTGGAACGCTGGAGGAGACGTTCGACTGGTTGCTGCCGTGGCTGCGGACTGGTGCCACGCTCTACAACCCGCATGCGGTCTACTACACGACCCGGGCGGGCTGGTGGGAGTGGGCGCCGCCGTCGACAGACTGGCGGCAGCCGTACTGGCGCCACCACAAGCACTTCGCCGATGCGGTCGCGAGGTTGTGCGCCGCGCTGTCGATGGGGCGGCATGTTTGCGAGGTCGCCGTGTTGTTTCCCAATGCCACCGCACAGGCCGACTTGACCATGGACGGGCCGGGGGCGGACGCAGTACGGGCTCAGGGGGTTTATCGGGAGCTCGTGGGTGATGCGACGTGGTTCGCGCCGGTGCTGGGGGTGCTGGATCGGGCTCGGATCGATGCCGATGTCATCGATGACGACTCGGTTGCGGCTGCTGAGATCGAGTCGGCGAAGCTCTTCATCTCGGATGAGCAGTACGCGGCGGTCGTGTTGCCTGCGGCAACTGTTTTGGAAGGGCCGGTCGCCGAGCGGCTGGATGAGTTCGCCGGTGCTGGGGGTGTGCTGGTCGCGGTCGGGGCGCTGCCGGCTCGCGGGGTGGCTGGTGGGGACAAGGCGGTCGCGTTGCTGCGGGAGCGGTTCGCTCGGGGTGAGGCGCAGTTGGTGGCGACGGCCGCGGAGGTGCCGGAGGCGCTGGCGCGGTTGCCGCGGCGGGTGGAGGCCGACGTACCGACGTTGGTTCGGGAGGTGGATGGATCGCTCGTTGTCTTCGTCACGGCGACCGAGTGGAGTGCGACCCGAGTCGGCGATGGTCGCACGGTCGAGCGGGGGATCAGTCATGACTGGGCGACCGTCGGCTATTCCTTCGACCCCGATCGCTATCTGCGCGAGACGACTCTGCGAGTTCGCGATGCAACGGGAGTGCCGATCCTTTGCTCGCCGTTCGGTGCTGACCCGAAGCCCCTTTCCTACCAGCTGATCGGAGATGTCACCGAGGTCACCGTCCCGTTCGACCAAGGACCGGCCGCGCTGGTGGTGTTCGCCGAAGGCGAGGAGCCCCGAGTGGAAGCGCCCACCGCGGAGGTGGAGGAACAGCTGACCGGCGACTGGGAGGCAACGCTCCTGCCGACGCTGGACAACACGTGGGGCGACTTCGCCTGGCCTGGCGGGAATCCTGAGGAAGTTGTGGTGGAGCGGTGGGCTCTGCAGCATCGGGTCGAGGGTGAGAGTGAGTGGCGACCCGCGCATGCCACCTTCGGGCCGCATGGGGTGATCGATGGATCGCCAATCGAGTACTCCGAGCGGCTCGGAATCTTCAAGGACAAGATCCACAAGGACGCGCTCGGGCCGAAGGGACACGTGCCGGAGGAGTTTCTCGACTTCGGCGTCGTGGGAGCCGGGGAGACTGTCTCGTTCCGGGCTGCCTTCGGCCTGGATGAACCACTCGACACCACGATCGTCGTCGGAGCACCCGCAGCCAAGGAGCTTCTGCTCGACGGCATCGCAGTACCCGTCGACGATGCGGGCGGCCAGTTCGGTACTTCGCCCGCCCGTCTCTCCGCCGGGCGGCACACGATCGAGCTGCGCCTGACGCCCGAGGTGGAAACCCCACTGCGCGCCAACCTCGCATTCGTCCGAGACCTCGCGGCGTACTGGCGTCCCGAGTGGATAGCCCTGGCCGAGCCACCCGCGGCCGGTACTGCGATCCGCTACTCGACCTCCGCGGTCTCAGCGGGCACTACCGAGCTAACGCTGACCGCAAGCGGCTCAGCCAAGCTCTTCATCAACGACGTCGAGGTAGGCCGCCAGGGCGGCTTCCTGCCCTACGAGCGACCCACCCCACGCGTACGCCGGTACGACGTGGCTGCGGCTCTCCGACCCGGCGAGAACGTGGTGTCGATCGAGGTGACACAGCCGTCGCCGATCATGGTCGACGGCCTGGTCCTCTCCGACCACCACTGGCACGCCGAGGTCAATGGAGTACAGGCGAAGATAGTTCGGAGGCGCCAACGTCACCGCGCACTTGCGGACCTCTACCTGCACAGACGACCACATCCGTTGCCGCAGGCTGCCTGGCTTGACGGTACGAGCACGGAGGTCGTCGAGCCGATTACCTTCGCTGTGCCTCGGGTAGAGCCGCAGCGAGTCGAGTATCTGCGGTTCGAACTGCCGCCAGGCACCATCCGGCTGGAGTTCGAGCTGGTGGGTCACGCGGTCGTCACGGTGGACGAGACCGAGATCGCCGCCGGGACTGGGCATCTCGTGGCGGAGGTCCCAAAGGGCGGGCGCATAGGCCTGCTGACGCTCCTCACCGAGCCAGGCTTCGAAGCCGGCGCAGCTCTGACCGGACCGATCCGGGCGATCGTCGGACCCGGCCGGATCGCCCTGGGCAACTGGGAAGACCACGGCCTGGCGGAGTACAGCGGCGGTGTCCGCTACCGGCGCCAGCTCACCACCACCGGCGGCAGCATCCAACTCGACCTCAGCCGAGTCCGCGGCACCGCGGAAGTCCTGGTCGACGGTCAGAGCGCAGGAGTCCGGTTCTGCTCGCCCTACGTCTTCGAGCTCACCGACCTCCCGCCGGGTGAGCACACGCTCGACATCGAGGTGTTCGGCACGGTCGCGCCCTACCTGGACGCGGTCAGCCCCACCCATTTCGTCTTCGGGGGACAGCGGACGTCCGGCCTGTTCGGGCCGGTCCGCGTGAGGTACCAGCCCAAAGGAGCCCTGATCACGTGACAGAAGATCTCAGACCAGCGGTGAGGTTGGCCCGACGCCGATTCCTCACTCTCACCGGCGCCGCCACCGCGGTGGCGTTCGGGACGAACCTGCCGGGCACCGCGCTCGGCAGTGGTGGGTCCGGTGGACTCACCGCCAACCCCTTCACCCTCGGAGTCGCCTCTGGCGATCCACTGCCGGATGCGGTCGTCATCTGGACCCGGTTGGCGCCGAAGCCGTACGAGCCACTCGGCGGTGCGCCGTACAAGGAGGTGGGCGTCGACTGGCAGGTAGCGACCGACGAGCACTTCCGCCGGGTAGTCCGATCCGGGCGAGCCACCGCCCGTCCGGAGTTCGCCCACAGCGTGCACGTCGACGTACGCGACCTGCAGCCCGGCCGGCACTACTGGTACCGCTTCCGCGTCGACGGCTACCTCAGCCCCACCGGCCGAACCCGTACTGCGCCCGCTCCCGGCCAGCAAGGTGGTCTCCTGACCCTAGGCGTGAGCTCCTGCCAGTCCTGGCCCGACGGGTACTACACAGCACAGCGGCACCTCGCTTCCGAGGACGTGGACGCGGTGGTGTTCCTCGGCGACTACATCTACGAGTACGGCATCTCTGCGGCCGGTGGTCTGCGCAACGTGGCTGACCCGGTCCCGAGCCAGTTCCGTACCGAGGCGGACACCCTGGACCGATACCGACTGCAGTACGCGCTCTACAAGTCCGACCCCGACCTCCAGGCCGCCCATCAGAACGCACCCTGGATCACCACTTGGGACGACCACGAAGTACAGGACAACTACGCCGGGACGATCTCCAAGAGCAACGCCCCGGTAGAAGACTTCCTCGTACGCCGGGCCAACGCGTACCGCGCCTACTGGGAGCACCTGCCACTACGTGGTCCCGCTCCACAGGGCCCGAACTACTTGCTCTACAGGCGATTCACCTTCGGGCGGCTGGCCGAGCTGAGCGTGCTCGACACCAGGCAGTACAGGTCGGACCAGGCCGCCGGCGACGGCTGGAAGGTCGACTCGGAGGCTCGACGAGACCCGGGCCGGGTACTGGCCGGGCGGCAGCAGACCCAGTGGTTCCTGAACGGCCTGAACCAGTCCCACACCACCTGGAACATCCTGGCCAACCAGGTGATCATGAGCCGGATGGACCTCGACCCCACTGCGTCGAACCTCTACAACATGGATGCCTGGGACGGGTACGGCGCGGAGCAGAAGACCGTGCTCGACGGGCTCGCCCTGAACCGCCACCGCAACCCGGTGGTCCTGACCGGCGACGTGCACGCGGGCTATGCGATGGACATGAAGCGCGACTTCGCCGATCCCGCCTCCCAGACCTACGGCGTGGAACTGGTGCCGACCTCATTCAGCAGCGGCGGCAACGGAGTACCGGTGTCGGCCAACGGCCAGAAGTTCCTCGACGGCAACCCGCACCTGAAGTTCGTCGACGAACGGCGCGGCTACTCCGTACTCCGCTTCGACGAGCAACAACTCCAAGTCGACTGCAAGGTGGTCCCGTACATCGACAAGCCGGGTGCCCCGATCTCGACCGTCCGTTCGTTCGTGGTGGAAGCCGGCAACCCCGGCTTGGAGGTGCGATGAGAATCCATGGCTGGCGCCCACTCGTCCTGGTCGGCGCGGTACTGGCCGGGATCGTTGCCGCAGGCATCACCGGCCCCGCGGCCGCGGACCGTTCGGTGCACCGCGGCCTGACGCTGGGAGCCGATGTCGCTCAGGTCGCCGTGACACCGGTTCCCTGTGCTAAACAAGGCTTCGAGCTCCGCTTCGGCAACACCGGCAAGAACGCCGTGTACGCCGATGCGTTCCTCGAGGCGGACGCGCCTCTCACCCTGTCGCGCAAGCTGGTGTCGAGCTACTTGCCGCCGGGCTACACCCTCAAGGTGCGGATCGACGTCAACGCGCCTCGCGGGACCGCACCCGGCACGTACTCGATCTCGGTCAAGGCCGGCGACCAGGAGCTGACCTTGCCGGTGGAAGTCGGCGAAGCACCTGTCGACACCACCGGCAACCTGGCCCGCTACGTCCCGGTGACCGCGTCCAGCGAGCATCTTCCCGTCTACCCTGTGTGCGGCGCCGTCGATGGCGATCGCGACTCCGAGCACTGGGCCAAGGGCACCGGCTGGAACGACGCCACCCGCGGCAACTTCCCCGACTGGGTCCAGGTCACCTTCGACCAACCGCAGGCCGTCAGCCGGGTCGACCTCTACACGCTCAACTCGAAGCAGTACCCGGCCGCCGGCTACGGCTTGAAGGACTGGGATGTGCTTGCCCAGGTCAACGGCAGCTGGCAACCAGTCGCGCAGGTCCGGGACAACAAGGCCGGCCTGACGAGTTCCACCTTCACCCCGGTGACGGCGACCGCGGTACGGATTCTGGCTCTTGCCAGCAATGAGGGACTGACGTACTCGCGGATCGTGGAGCTAGAGATCTACCAGTAGTGGCGTGGACTGTCGGCGTGGGAGAAGCAGTGGTGTCGCCAGGATGAGGACGCCCGCGATCGCGATCGCGGTACGGGGGCTGGTGAGGCCTGCCAGCACACCCCAGAGCGCGGTCAGCGCGGCGATCGTGGCGTTGCTGCTGACCGACCACGCCGACAGCACCCGCGCGACCCGATCCGTCGCCGTCTGCTCGAGGCGGTAGGTCGCGAACACGGGATTGAACACCCCCATGCAGGCGATCAGCCCGAGCTCGACCAGGATCACCAGCAGCAGACCGCCGGTGCCGGGGCCGACGAAGGCCAACCCGAGCAACCAGCACGCCCGCAGCGCACCCGCGACGAGCATCACCTGGTGCTGACCGAAGCGCTCGACGAATCTCCGGGCCAGCCGTGAGCCGATCAGCCCACCGACGCACGGCGCGGCGAACGCGAGACCGTACTGCCAGGGCGCGAACCCGAGCTCACTGAGCATCAGTACCGCGAGCAGCGGCGCCGTCGCCATGATCAGGCCGTTCACCAGCATCGTGTTCAGGAACAGCGCCCGCAGGCCCGGGTGGGCCAGGATCGATCGCCAACCGTCGAGCAGATCGCCCGCCCGGAGCCGCGGTACACCGATCCGCGACGGCTTCGGCTCGTCGCCGCCGATCGCGCGGACCCCCAGTGCCGAGAGCAGATAGCTGACCGCGTTCGCCACGATCGTCGTCACTGGGCCGAACAACCCGATCGCGACCCCACCGATGGGCGGCCCGAGCATGGTCGCGGTCCAGGTGGTCGACTCGAATCGACCGTTCGCGATCAGCAGGTCCTCCGGCCGGACCAACTCCTTCAAGCAGGCGCCGCTCGCCGCCCTGAAGGTGATGTCCGCCGCCGCCACCAGCACCGAGACCACCAGCAGTTGGATGAAGCTGAGCCGGCCGAGCGCGTACGCCGCCGGGATGCTCATCAGCGCCGCGAACCGGATCAGGTCCATCGCCACCATCACCGGCCGCTTGCGCCGGAAGTCCACCCACGGCCCGAGCGGTACCGCGACCGCCGCTCCCACCGCGAGCCCGGCCGCGGCGAGCACTGACACCTGCGTAGTACCGGCGTGCAGCACCAGGATCGCGACCAGCGTGAACGCGTCGAACGCGAGCCAGGTGCCGAAAGTGCTCGCTCCGTACGCCGCCCAGAGCCATCCGAACTGCCGCCCGAGCGACCGTCTTGCCATCATGCCGACGATCCAAGCAACGCGGGCTTCGGGCGATCAAACAACCGCACGACCGGCGAGCCACAACGCGACGTTGTTGGTCTAAGGTCCATCGATGTGGATCTCGAAGCCGTCCGCACCTTCGTCGCCGCCGCGGACGCCGGGCAGTTCCAGGAAGCGGCCGCCGACCTGTCGATCACCCAGCAGGCCGTCTTCAAACGCATCGCCGCGCTGGAGAAGGACCTCGGGGTCCGGCTCTTCACCCGTACCGCGCGCGGCGCCCAGCTGACCATCGACGGTCAGGCCTTCCTGCCCCACGCCCAGGCCCTCCTGCAAGCAGCAGAACGCGCAGCCGCATCGGTACGGCGAGGCGGCCGCCCGCTGCGGGTCGACGTGATCGGTCGACGGCTCGCTCCGGCCAAACTGCTGCGCGACTTCCACAGCGCCCATCCCGAGGTCGGCCTCGACGTGGTAACCCTCTTCGACAGGGCGACAGCGATCGCAGCCCTGCGGTCAGGCACGCTCGACGCATCCTTCCGCGCGGTCGCCCCGCCGACGCGTCTCGATGATCTCGCCATGGTCCGGGTCTTCGACGAGCCCCTGCACATCGTCACCAGCCCGGACCATCCCCTCGCCGCGGAACGCGCGGTCAGGCCGGACCAACTCGCCGGCCACCGGATCTGGATGCCCGGCAACGCCGCCGGCACCGAGTGGGCCGCGTACTACGAGGAGTTGGCCGCCGCGTTCGGGCTCACCATCGAGACGACCGGGCCCGACTTCGGCATCGAGCCGCTCCTCGACGCGGTCGCGGAGAACCCGTTCCTGGCGACCTTCGTCGGCGAGCACACCCCACTCGTCTGGCCGGTCGACTGCGACCTCCGGCGGATCGCCCTGCGCGACCCGACCCCGGTCTATCCACACTCGCTGGTCTGGCTTCGTGACAACCCGCATCCGGGGCTTGCCAAGCTCCGCGACCACCTCGGCACTCACCGGCCCGCCGACGACAATTGGACCCCGAGGTGGGCCGGCTAATTCGGTGGATGCCGCCCCGATCCGCGGCTACAGTGCCGAACGTGTTCGCCATCGCGCTAAATGAAGGTGCCGAGCTGCGCTCCCTGGAGCCGTGGCAGGCCGAAGAGTTTCTCGCTCACATCGACCGGGCCCGCGAAAACGTGGACCCCTGGGTGCCGTGGGCCAGCCGGAGTACGGACCTTGAGTCGGCCCGCGCCACCCTGCAGCGGTACGCCGACCTGGCCGCCCGCGACGCAGGCCGCCTGTACGGCATCTGGCTGGACGGCACCCTCGTCGGCGGCACCATGTTCGTCGCCTTCGACGCCGCGGCCGGCAAATGCGAGATCGGCTGCTGGCTGGAACCGGCCGGCCAGGGCCGCGGCCTCATCACCAAGGCCGCCGAACACCTCATCGACTGGGTCGTCCGCACCCGCGGCATCCACCGCGTCGAGTGGATCACCCGCCCCGACAACACCGCCAGCAGCAACGTAGCCCGGCGCCTGGGCATGCGGTTGGACGGCGTCCTCCGCGAGGACTACCTCCACCAAGGCACCCGCCACAGCTCCGAGGTCTGGTCCCTCCTCGCCCCGGAGTGGCTCGCGCGCGGCTAGTACACCTCGATGCGGTCGAGGCTGATGACCGCGCTGGTGGAGGCGGGGTTCCTGTCTCCGGTCACGCGGACCTTCAAGGTGTGAGGGCCTGGGGCGAGGGTGGGGCTGATGTACATGAGTTGTTCGCCCACCCGGATGGAACTGTAGTAGTCGACGCGTTGCTCGGGGCCGCCGTCGATGGAGATTGCGGCGATGCCGTTGCCTCGGTCGGCGACGCTGAGCAGGGCGACCTTGCTGCCGGTGAAACGGATGGTGGCGGAGGCGTTCGTCTCGCCGCTCCAGTGATCGTTGCCCCAGAAGCATTGGTTGCCGCAGCCTGACCCGGACAGCCAGTTGCCGGCGTACTGGATCTGGGCGAGGTCGGTGTCGTTGATCACCGACGTGGCCGCGCCGGAATCGCCCGAGGGCAGGGTCTGGGTGGCGCCGGCGGCCAGCGGTCTGCCGAGGTTGGGGGTGCCGTCCGCGTTCCAGCCGATCTTCTGCACGCGCGCGGTCCGGAAGGCGTACGTGTAGGTGCTGGTGTTCTTCCCGTGGTACGCGATCCAGTCCTCGGTCCCGTCCGGCGACTGGAAGAACGAGTGGTGCCCGGGTCCCCAGACGCCGGTCGCGTCGTTGCGGGAGAAGATCGGGCCGGGATGCTGCACCCAGTTGGACGCCACCATCGGGTCCGCGCCGTTGGCGATGCTCTTCATCCACAGTTGGTAGTCCGGCTTGCCCGTGTCGCAGGTCGAGTAGGTGAGGAACGTCCGCCCGTTGCGATACAACGGCGTCGGCCCTTCCCGTACTTCGCTGCACCCCCCGCTGGCGGGGATCGCGACCCGGCCACCCGTCGCCGTCCACGGATTGCTCATCCGCACGATGTACAACTGCGCGGGACCACCCTGCCCGCGGCCGGGACCGGTCCAGACGAAGTACTGCCGGCCGTTGTGGGTGATCGGTTCGCCGTCGATCGCGTACTCGCCGAAGTCCGCGATCTTCGCCTTGAAGCTGTACGGCCCGAGCGGGTCGTCGCCGGCGGACTCCAGCACGTACATCCGGTGGTTCGCGTCCACCCCGTCCGAGGCGGTGTAGTAGATGTACCAGCGGCTGCCGACGTGGCGGAACGCCGGAGCCCACATCTGGGTGTTGCGGCTCGGGTCGTTGTCGCGCCAGACCACCTTCTCCGGGGCGACCAGCAGCGTGGCTAGACTCGGCGAGGACCAGATGCCGATGTGGTCGCCGGTCGTGGTGGCCACGTGGTACCGGCCGTTGTGGAAGAACAGGGAGGGGTCGGCGCCACCGTTCACAGGGTTCCGGAAGCTGTTCGCCATCACCCCATTCTCCCGGTCGGCAGGCACGGCGGCCTGGGCGGGCGGGGCAAGCAGGGCGCACAGGGCGGCCAGCACGAGGGTGGGGCGGAAGAACCTCATGACTCGTTGTACAACGTTGCAACACGGCTCGTAAACAGATCACACCAGGATCGAAAGGTTCCTTTCCCGCGGCCGGGAACCGGCGGCCGGACGAGGGACGTCGTACCCGGCATGAAGCTCAAGGTTCGGGTGGTGCACTACTGCTGCCAGGGCGTGGACTGCTGGTACGCCGACATCGACGACGCCGACGACCGCCAGCCCGACGACCCCTACTGGTACGTCGACGGCTGCCGCACGCAGTCCGAAGCGCTCGCCGCCGCGTGCACCCAACTGGCCGCGCTCGACCAGGCCCTGGCCGCCGGCGACTACCCGACCCGCCTCAGCGGCACGACATTCTTCGCTGCCTGAGCAGAGGCCGGAGCGGCAGCAGAGGCCTGGGCAGCCGCTCTGGCCGTCAGGAATCTGTTGCGCAAGGCAAGCATCGACTCGGTCAGCAAGGTAATCCGCGGTCGCACGAACTCGTCGTCGAGCAACCGGGTGTCACCGGTCAGCTCGAACTCCCGGGCACTGTCCGCGACCAGGTTCAGCAACTCGGTGTTGCTCCGCAGCGTCAAGCGCTGCAACGCGATCCGATGCGCCGCCACCCCACTCGGGCCGTAGATCTGCCGCTCACCCATCACCACCTCGGCCCAGTCGTCGGCCAGTTCGTCCGACAGCCTGGTCAGCCAAGGCCCGATCGACGCCTTCAGCCGTTCGCGGTACTCGTCCACCCAGGGCGAGCACTGCCCGTCGGTCGGTCTGATGGTGAACGTCGCGGCCGTGGTGCCGTCGGCCACGATCGCCCGCAGTACGGCCAGGTTCTCCCGGATCGTCGCGAACCGCGGCGAGCCGCCGAACAGGTCGAGTTCGTAGTCCACCAGCAGTCTCGCCCGGCGCAGCAGTTGCACCGCGACCACCAACTCACGAAGGCGTCCGGGCTCACCGGCGATGCCCGTCAGGTCCAGTCTGACCAGCATCAGTCCGGGGCTGTTCAGCTGCCGGAATTCCCCCGCCACGACGCTGCGCGGCGTACATGTAGGACGCCAAGCGGCGTCCGGATCAGTCTCCATGGTCCCCCCACGATCCCGATCGGATAGTTCAAGGTCCGCCCGCGCGGAGCCGATGTCAAGGGGGTCACCGATAGTGACGCGCCACTGGCAGAAAGCACCGCTTCACGCCATCATGGGGCGATGCTCGGGGAATCGGAAGGGACCACGGGGGACGCGACGATCGAGGAGATCGGCCGCCGGCGGACGTTCACCCGCACCCTGTCGCTGGCGATCGTGCTGTTCGTCGTGCAGCAGCCGATGGTCGACGCGGTCCGGGACAACGCGGACTCGGTCTTCGCCTGCTCGATCCCGGGCCGGTTGTCGCTGCTGGTCGACGGCCTCTTCATCTGCGCCTACGTGTACGCGGCGTATCGCGCGTACAAGTACGTCCGGTTCCTGAAACGCCCTGGCTGGCAAGGGATCGCGGCGCTCGGCTCGTGGCTCGTCTGCCTGGCGGCCGTCCTGGACATCATCGAGGACCTCCGGTTGTGGGACGCGTTCGGTGCGGTCTCGGGTGTCTGCCCGGGGATGTCGACCGGCTGGTTCACCTGGGTGATGCGCGGTGTCTGGGCGGCCGGTGTGCTGATCCTCGCGGTCTGCCTGTTCGCGACCAGCCGCTACGGCCAGCGAAAGCTGTTCGGCAATCAGCCCACCCCCGAGGTGACGTTCAAGCGAGTCCAGGACCAAGGTCCCGACGCCGGCCGGTTGGTGATCTGCTGCTCGGGCGGCGGCATCCGCTCCGCGTCCTTCTGCCTCGGTGCGCTGCAACTCCTGAGTGAGCGGGGCTTCTACGACAAGGCCTCCACTGTCATCGGCGTCAGCGGCGGCGGCTACATGGCCGCCCCCTTCCACGTACTGCGACGCACCTGCGCCGACCCGTTCTCGCCCGGCTCGCCCGAGTTGTCCCGGCTGCGCAGGCAGACCCGCTATCTCCTGCAGGGTGGGCGAGCGATGTTCCGCGCGGCCCTGTCGGTGCTCTTCGGCCTGGTGGTGAACCTGCTCCTGATCGGCATCGTGCTGCGCGCGATCGCCTGGGTGCTCGGCTGGTTCCTCGCCGACCAGAAGGTGATCGTGCAGGGGTTCGCCGAGATCCAGGTCGACTGGCGGCCGAACGGCTCCTGGTGGTACCTCGCGCTGTCGGTCTTCCTGATCGCCGTCAGCGCGACGATGTTCGTGGTGGAGAAGGTGTGGGATCGCTGGGCCCGGATGCCTGACCCGGTCCGCCGCGCGCTGACCACGGTCAGCGGAGTCACCTTGCTCTACGGCACGCCGGTCGCGGTGCTGCTGCTCGGCGTACCGGGAGGCCTTTATCTGCTGGGCCAACTCCCCGGCGCCGATCCGGATCAGCCGAGTCTGCCGTCGGCTCTGCTGGCGCTGGTCGACCCGACCAAGCAGGGTGTCGCGTCGTTCGGCGCGTTGGTCGTCGTCCTGATCGGCCTCGGCAAGACGGTCTGGAGCGGTCTCGCGGTGGAGAGCAAGGAGGCGACCGGGTTGCGGGCCCGGCTGGTGGCGTTCGCGCGGACGAAGCTCGCGCCCTGGGTCGGCAGCGCGATCATCGTCGTCGCCGCGATCATCGTGCTGCTCCGCTGGACCGGCGGCTACGCGATCGACCGGTCGTACCAGGAGGACTGGTCGGTGGCGGTGGTGCTGGCGGTCGTCGTGATCGCGATCAAGATGCTCACCGACGCGAACCGGACCTCGCTGCACTCCTTCTACCGCGAGCGGTTGTCCCGCGCGTTCCTCGTCACCCGCAAGGACAACGGCGCCGCGGTCAGCCTCGACTACAGCCTCCGGCTGCGCTACTCCGAGTGGGCCAGGCCCACCGACGGCGGCCCGCAGTTGGTGATCGCGGGCGTCGCGAACGTCGCCGATCCGGACTTCGTCCCCAGTGAGCGCGACTGCGTGCCGTTCATCTTCGACGCCGGCCGGATCGGCATCGTCGGCGACCGCTCGCTCCCCGCCGGCGGACGGCGCGAGACGGCCGACTACGAGCGCGAGGCGGACGTCCTCAAGCGTGAGGTGACCGTGCCGGCCGCGATGGCGATCAGCGGTGCCGCGGTCAGCCCGCTGACGGGCCGGGTGAACAGTCGCACCCGCCCGGTCCGCCTGCTGCTCGCCCTGCTCAACGCGCGCCTCGGCGTCTGGCTCCCGAACCCGTACTGGAACAACCGCGCCGAACCGGCCTTCCCCGAGGTCCACGGCATCGCCGCCAAAGTCCGCCGGTACGTCGGCAGCGTGATCGACAAGCCCGGCCCGTACCGGCTGCTCCGCGAGGCGATCGGCAGCCCGTCCATGTACGACCGGCGCATCTACGTCACCGACGGCGGCCACTACGACAACCTCGGCCTGGTCGAGGCGCTGCGCCGGGAACCGGCCCAGGTGATCGTGATCGACGCGTCCAACGACCCCGAGGACCGGTTCAACGCGCTCGGCGAGGCGATCGCCACCGCCCGGATGGACCACGGGATCCGGATCGACCTGGACCCCGCGCCGATGATCCGCGGCGGCAAGGACCGGGCCGATCGCGCCTGGGCCTACGGCATCGCCACCCATCCGGTGAAGGACGGCGAGGACAAGCCGTACCGGACGGAGATCTTCTTCCTCAAGGCCGTCATGGCCGGCCGGCTGGGCTGGGACCTGGAGCAGTACGCGGCCTCGCACGCCGACTTCCCGCGCCGCTCCACCGGCGACCAGTTCTACAACGAGTGGGACTTCGAGGCCTACCGCGATCTCGGCTACGTGCTGGCCGACTCGCTGACCACCCACCACCGGGTCAAGGCCCGGCTCGAGGACCTCGATGCCGACGGCAACATCACGCAGAGTCAGTGATCGTCACTACCCGCTGATCTAGCCAGGCACGCCTTCCTGGCCCTAATCTTTACCAAGATTTAGGCGTGACGTTCGAGCTTGCCGGTCGTTGATCTGTCAGACAGTTGCTGATCATCGGAATCCTGGGGATCCGGAAGGGCCGCCCGTGCATCGATTCAATCCACCGCCCAGTTGGCCTGAGCCGCCGACCGCCACCTGGCGGCCGCCGCTCGGCTGGGAACCCGACCCCGAGTGGCCGGATGCCCCGGCCGGCTGGGGGTTCTGGCTCAACCGCCACGGCCGTCGGGCCAGCGGCCCGATCGGTGCCTTCGGTGCCGTCGACGCCGGCCGGGTCGAACTCGCGACGGCCGATCGTTCACTCCTCCTGATGCACTCCTGACCTTCGTCACTGACCGGCCACGCAGTTCGCTGCGTGGCCGTCGTGCTGTCCGGAAGCGGACGGGCGCGGCTTCTTATCGTGATCTGATGTTATGTTATCAACGCAGCTAACATCATGATCTGATGAGGAGAGTGCGGTCGGTGGGGGAGCCAGCCTGGATCGGCGTGGACCTGGGAACGCAGAGCGTCCGGTCCGTTCTCGTCGATGCCGCCGGCACCGTGCTGGCCCACGCGTCCCGCCCACTCATCAGCCACCGCGACGGCGACCGCCACGAGCAGGATCCCGGTGATTGGCTCGCGGCCGTGGACGCAACCCTCGCCGAGGTGTCGACCCCCGACGTCCAAGGGCTGGCGATCTGCTCCACCTCCGGCACCGTCCTGCTCACCGATCAGGCAGGCGCACCCACCGGCCCAGCCCTCATGTACGACGACGCCCGCGCCGGCGCCTACCTCGACCGAATCGTGGCAGCCGATCCCACGCGGTGGGCGACCTCCATGCAGCCGACCTGGGCCCTCCCCAAGATTCTCTGGCTCCTCGACCAGGCCCCGTCGGGCCGCCGGATCGCGCACAGCGCTGACGTCGTCGCCGCCCACCTGATCGGCCGACCGGTCGCCACCGACACGAGCCACGCTCTCAAGACCGGCTATGACCTGGTCGCCGGCCAATGGCCGCTGGACGCCTTCGACACCGTCGGCCTCAGCCCCGAGATTCTCCCCGAGGTCGTGCTGCCCGGGACCGAACTCGGCCGGGTCTCCGAGACAAAAGCCCAGGTCACCGGGGTCCCAGCCGGGACTCCCGTCTTCGGTGGGATGACCGACGGCTGCGCCGCCCAGATCGCGGCCGGCGCCCTCGCCCCGGGCGCCTGGAACTCGGTGCTCGGCACCACTCTCGTCCTCAAGGGCGTGAGCAAGGACCTGCTCGACGACCCGACCGGCGCTGTCTACAGCCACCGCCACCCCGACGGAGGCTGGCTCCCCGGCGGCGCTTCGAACACCGGCGCCGGAGCACTCACCGCGATGCTGCCCGGTGCCGACCTCGGCGCGCTCGACCAGGCGGCTCGCGAGCTCGGCCCGATCGCCGCAGCCGTCTACCCGATCACCGGCACCGGCGAGCGGTTCCCCTTCGTCGCTCCGAAGGCCGAGCGGTTCCAGTTGGGTGACCTGCCGGACGACCTGCACACCTATTCCGCAGTACTGCAGGGTGTCGCGTTCATCGAGAAGCTGGCCTTCGAGCATCTGGAGAGCCTCGGAGCCGAGCCGGTCCGATCCGTCTCGCTCACGGGTGGCGCAGTACGTAGCGGCTACTGGAACCAGTTGCGCGCCGACGTACTCGGAGTACCGGTTGAGCTGCCGGCATCGGCAGATCCGGGGTACGGGATGGCGGTGCTCGCTGCGTCGGCCGGTACTTCGCTGACGGCCACCGCGGCCCGGATGGTCCGCATCGACCGGGTCATCGACCCGCGACCGCAGGACAACCTCGCCACCCTGTACGGCGAATTCGTGGCCGAGCTGGATCGACGGGGGTATCGCGGATGAGGACGACGGTCGTACTCGCCAGGCACGGGCGCACCGAGTGGCACCACGGCAATCGGTACACGGGGTCGACGGATCTGCCGATCGACGAGGTCGGCCGGCAGCAGGCGCAGCAACTCAAGGACTGGGCGACCGACTTCGCACCGGACGCGCTCTGGTCCTCGCCGATGCTCCGGGCGCGGCAGACCGCGCAGCCGACGGCCGAGGCGCTGGGCCTCACGCCCAGGCTGGACGAGCGCCTGCGCGAGCTGGACTTCGGCTCGGCCGAGGGGCGGATGCTGAGCGAGCTGCCACCGGCGGTTTCGAAGGCGTTCGAGCTGGATCCGGTCGGCTGGCACTTTCCTGACGGTGAGGACCCGGCCGCGGCGGCCGACCGGGTGCACGAGGCGTTCCACCAGATCGGCCGGGAACACCAAGGCCAGAAGGTGCTCGTGGTGGCGCACAACACGCTGATCCGCCTGCTGGTGTGCCGGGTCCTGAGGCTGGAGCTGAAGGAGTACCGCAGACTGCTACCGGCCCTCGGTCCCGCGGCGCTGGTGCGCTTGCGCTGGGAGGACGGCACAGTGGGTCTCGAGGCGTTCAACACCCCAGCAGTGCGAATGGAGACCCAGGCATGAACTCTGACAGCACCGACACGGCCGAGCTGAGCCGGCCGGCCCGGCGGCAGGCCGAGATCGCGGCGTACGTCGTCGAGCACGGCTCGGTGTCGGCCAACGACCTGGTCGAGGCGTTCGGGGTCAGCGTGATGACGGTGCACCGCGACCTGGATGAACTGGAGCGCCAGGGCGTCGTCCGGAAGTACCGCGGCGGCGTGACCGCGCAGCCGACCAGCGTGTTCGAGAGCAACGTCGCCTACCGGCTGAACACCGCCCAAGCGGAGAAGGCCGCGCTGGCCCGGCACGCGCGGGCGATGATCGAGCCCGGCATGTCGGTGATGCTGGACGACTCGACCAGCGCGCTGGCCCTGGTCGAACTGTTCGAGGACATCACGCCGCTGACGGTGGCGACGAACTTCCTGCCGGCCATCAGCCGGCTGACCGAACTGCGCGGCGTCACCCTGCTCGCACTCGGCGGCATCTACTCGCCGACCCACGACTCGTTCGGCGGGATGCCGTGCGCGGAGGCGGTCCAGGCGCTGCACACCGACCTGTTGTTCTGCAGCGTCTCCGCGGTCTCCCCGACGCACGCCTTCCACCAGGAGCAGGAGATCGTGCTGGTCAAGCAGGCCATGCTGCGCTCGGCGCGGACCAAGGTCCTGCTGGTCGATCACGGCAAGCTGCAGCGGACCGCGCTGCACCGGCTCGCGCCGCTGACCGACTTCGACGTGGTCGTGGTGGACGAGAGGACCCCGGCCGACCTGGTCCGGTCCTTGCGGGACAACGGAGCGACCGTGGAGGTCGCGCACCTCTAGGAGGGGAGTTTCGCGGATGGACTTCGGTGTGGACGTCGGCACCACGGTCACCAAGGCGGTCGCCTTCGACGAGGCCGGCCGGCAACTGGCCGAGACCTCTCGCCCGACCCGGCTGGACCGGCCGGGGGTGGGCCGGTTCGAGCACGACACTGACGAGATCGTTGCCTCGGTCAACGAGGTGGTCGCTGAGCTGGCTTCATCGGTCGGTGATCGGCCCAGTGTGCTGGCGATCACCGCACAGGGTGATGGGCTCTGGCTGGTGGATGGTGAGGGCCGCCCAGTCCGTCCGGCGATCTCCTGGCTGGATGCGCGGAGTGGGGCGATTCTGGAGCGCTGGACGGCTGACGGAGTGGCCGAGCAGGTGTTCCGGCGATCGGGCAACCGGATGTTCCCGGGGGCATCAGGCCCGCTGCTGGCCGCAGTACTGGCTGAGGAGCCGGAGGTGCTGGCTCGCGCGGAGACAGCGGCGTACTGCAAGGACGTGGTGATGCAGCGGCTCACCGGAGTACGGGCGACGGATGTGTCGGACGGCTCGGCGCCCTTCCTCGATCCCCGGACGAACGAGTACGACGCCGAGGCGCTCGCCGCGTGCGGATTATCCGAGTGGCAGCACCTGCTCGCTCCGGTCGGCACGCCGGCCGGTGAACTGCAGGACTCGTCCCTCGGCCTGGCACTTGGCACTCGCGTCTCGGCAGGTCCCTACGACTTGCCTGCCGCCGCGATGGGCGCCGGAGTCAGTGAAGTCGGCGACGCCCTCCTGACAGTCGGTACTACGCTCGCCTGCCAGGTGGTCACCCGAGAGTTGCCGGTGGACGGTGAGCCGGCCGGGTTGTTCCTCGGCACGTGGACCCCCGGCGTCTGGCTTCGGGCGATGCCCGCGATGGTCGGCACGGCCGCACTCGATCGGGTGCTCGCCTTGCTGGGTGTCGGAACGGCCGATCTGCCTGCACTCCTGGCCGAAAGCCCCACGGGTGCCAGCGGCGTGACCGTGCTGCCGTATCTCTCGGAGGCAGGAGAGCGGGCGCCGTTCGTCGACACCGGCGCGCGCGGCACGATCGACGGGATCTCGCTCTCGACCACCCAAGCCGACCTGGTCCGCGCGACCTGCGAGGGAATCGCCTTTGCGGCTCGGCACTGCCTGGAAGCCGCCGGCTGGACCGGCCGGGTCACGGTGTGCGGCGGTGGCGCCAACAGTCGCGAGTGGACGCAGATCCTCGCCGACGTCCTGAACAGTCCGCTGCACACCACCGAGGCTTCCCAGGTCGCGGCCCGGGGTGCCGTCATCGGCGCCCGGCTGGCCGCCGATCCACTCGGCACCGGTGCCGAGTGGATCGCGCAGACCCGGCAGATCGATCCCGATCCGGCCCGCGCGGCCTTCTACGACGAGGGATACGCCCACTACCTGCGCCGCATCGAAGCCGCCCGCCCGCGCTGGTCCGATCCCGCGCCGTCCGCCTTCCTTGCCGAACCGTCTGGAGCTCGATGAGAACCGTCCGCACCCTGCTCGCCGGCGACCACTTCGTCGGCAACGACCTGCTCGCCAAGTCGTTGACCGCGTTGCTGCCGGACGTCGACTTCGACTTCCGCGAGGTCACCCTGCCGTGGCCGCTGACGCCGTACGGGCGGGTGGCGGAGGTGGATGAGGCCAGCGATGCCGAGGACCAGTTGATCGCCGCACTGCCCGGCGTCGAGGTCGCGATCACCCAGATGGGCCCGTTCACGGACCGGGTGCTGGCAGCCGCGCCCGATCTGCGGTTCCTGGTCTGCTGCCGGGGTGGCCCGGTCAACGTCAACGTGCCTGCGGCAACCAAGCGCGGGGTGATCGTCGCCTCGACCCCCGGCCGTAACGCGGGTGCCGCCGCCGAGCATGCCGTCACCCTGATGTTGGGTGCCCTGCGCAACCTTCCCCGGCTGCAGAAGACGCTGGAGCAGGGCGAGTGGCGCAGTGACCTCTACGCGTACGACGACTGCGGGTCCGAACTCGACGGCGCCACCGTCGGGCTGGTCGGCTACGGCGCGATCGGCCGCCGCGTCGCTCGGGTGATGCTCGCCTTCGGTGCTCACGTGCTGGTGGTCGACCCGGCGATCGACCCGGCGTCAGCACCGGACGGGACCGAGGTGGTCGCGCTGGATGACCTGCTCCGGCGCTCCGACGTGGTCAGCTTGCATGCCCGCCTGACGGATCAGACCCGCGGCATGATCGGCGCTGACCAACTCGCGCTGATGCCGCGCGGCGGAGTACTGGTGAACACGGCGCGGGGTGGTCTGCTCGACTACGACGCGACCGTGGACGCGCTGGAGTCGGGGCAACTCGGCGCGGCGGCGTTCGACGTGTTCCCCGTCGAGCCGTTGCCCGCGGGTTCTCGGTTGCTGACGGCACCGAATGTCGTGATGACGCCGCACCTGGCCGGCGCGACCAGGCAGACCGCCCACCGGGCCGGCTCGATCGCCGCCGACGCGGTCGCGGCGTACCTGGCCGGCCGCGATCCGATCGGCCTGGTTTCGTGAGAACCAGGGATCGATGAGACTGGCCTCGTCCAGCACCTGGACCGAACTGCTGCTGTTGCTGATCGCCTTCGTCCTGTCGATGATCATCGGCGTCGAGCGGCAGTTGCGGCAGAAGAGCGCCGGGGTGCGCACCCACACCCTGGTCGGCACCGGCGCCGCGATCTTCACCCTGGTCTCCGCCTTCGGCTTCTCGAACGTGGTCGGCACCGATGTGAACCTGGACCCGTCCCGGATCGCGGCGCAGATCGTCTCCGGTGTCGGCTTCCTCGGTGCCGGGGTGATCTTCATGCGCCGCGACATGGTCCGCGGGCTGACCACCGCGGCGACGATCTGGATGACGGCGGCGGTCGGGATGGCCTGTGGTGCGGGCATGCCCGTGCTCGCGGTCGCCGCCACGATGATGCACCTGATCGCGGTCGGCCCGCTGGCCCGGCTGACGAAGTTCCTGCCTTCGCCCGACCGCCGCAAGCTCATCACGGTCCGGTACGTCGACGGCTCCGGCGTCCTGCGGGAGATCCTGGCCACGGCGACCTCGATGGGATTCGTGGCCTCGGTGCTCGGCACGGACGTCCATCGCGAGGGCGGCAGGCAACAGGTCCGCGCCTCGATGCGCTTCACTGGCCGGGCGCCGTTGCAGAATCTGGTGATCGCCCTCGACGACTTGGACGGGGTCACCGGCGTCCGGCTGCGCGACGATGACGACGACTGAGAAAATCACAGGGATTACCTATACGTCACCATAAAACAGTGATAATTTCACGGCGTGCTTAACACTCCGTCCGCTGTCGAGCTGCGTGACCTGGCCGTGCGCCTGGCCAAGTCCGCGGGTGCGGAACTGCTCTCCCGCCAGACAGGTCTATCGATCGACTCGGCCGGTGTCGAGACCAAGAGCTCAGCCAGTGATCCGGTCAGCGCCGCGGACCGCGCGTCCGAGAAGCTGATCACGGACGGTCTCGTCGTCGCCCGGCCAGGCGATGGGCTGCTCGGCGAGGAAGGTGCGGCGAAGCCTTCGAGCACCGGGCTCACCTGGGTGATCGATCCGCTCGACGGCACGGTGAACTACCTCTACGGCCGCCTCGACTGGTGCGTCAGCATCGCCGTCGAGGACGAAAGCGGCGCGCTCGCCGGCGCCGTGCACCAGCCGCGCACCGGGATCACCTGGTCGGCTGCTCGCGGAGAGGGTGCCCAGCGGGACGGGGTACCGCTCGGCAGTCCGTTGCGTGAGGTCGAACCAGCGGCCGCGTTGGTGAGCACCGGCTTCTCCTATCTACCCGAACGCCGTGCGGAGCAGGCGGACCACCTCAGCCGGGTTCTGCCCGCAGTACGGGATATTCGGCGGGGTGGGTCGGCGGCGCTAGACCTCTGCTCCGTCGCCGACGGTACTGCGGACGCGTACTACGAGCACGTGATCCAGCCGTGGGACATCTCCGCAGGTGCTCTCATCGCCCGCGAGGCCGGGGCGCACGTGATCGCCGGACCCGGTACTGCGCTGCCGCACGGCGTGCTGGCGGCTCCGCCGGACCTGGCGGCCGCCCTCGTCGAACTGCTGACCCCGAGGAGGCTCGGATGACAGCCCTCGACCTGCCGGTCCGGACCCATCCGGACGAGCGGCAACAAGTTGCCGCTAGCAACCAGAAACGCAGCCGGCGGCGCCGCGAGTACGGGCTGTTCGCCTTGCTGGTGGCGCCGAACCTGCTGGTGATCGCCGTCTTCGCGTACTGGCCGATCGTCTACAACGCGTTCCTCAGCCTGACCGACTGGAACATGATCGCGGCCCGGCCCACCTTCGTCGGCCTGAGCAACTACGCCCGCACGCTGACCGACCCGGCCTTCCACAAGACGCTCTGGATCACCGTCGTCTTCACCGGCCTGATCGTCGCGGGCAGTCTGCTGATCGGTCTGGCGCTGGCCGTTCTCTTCGATCTGCCGCTGAAGGGCCGGGGTGTGGTCCGGACGATCTCGTTCGCGCCGCACATCCTGTCCGGCGCGGCGGTCGCGACGATCTGGCTGTTCATCTTCGACCCCGGCTACGGGTTGATGCGGGCCCTGATCGAACCGTTCGGCGCCGAACCACCGGACTGGATGAACAACTCCGACTGGGCGCTGCCCGGGCTCGTCATCGTCTACCTGTGGAAGAACGTCGGCTTCACGGCGCTGATCTACCTGGCCGGCCTGCAAGGGCTGCCGAAGGACCTGGACGAGGCGGCGGCGATCGACGGCGCGAGCACCTGGACCAGGTTCCGGGCGATCAAGCTGCCGCTGCTCGCGCCGATCACGTTCTTCCTGCTGATCACCACGGTGATCGGCACCTTCCAGGCGTTCGACGTGATCGCGGTGATGACCGGTGGCGGCCCTGGTGATGCCACCACCACGCTGAGTTGGTCGATCTACAACGAGGGCTTCCAGGCGTTCAACGCCGGCCGGGCGGCGACCCTGTCGATCATCATGTTCGTGATCCTGCTGATCGTCACGACCGTTCAGGCCCGGGTGATGGAGAGGCGGGTGCACTACCGATGAGGGCTTCGAGGCCACTCCAGTACGTCGCCCTGCTGGGTGTCGCGGCGATCTTCCTGGGACCTCTGTACTGGTTGGTCACCGCGGCGCTGAAGCAGCCGGTCGAGATCTACCAGTGGCCGCCCGCGTGGTGGCCGCACGAGCTGACCTGGGAGAACTTCTCGCTGGCCTGGAAGGCGGCGCCGTTCGACCGGTTCTTCCTCAACTCCACCATCATCACGATCGTGGGGACGGTGCTGAAGGTGGCGAACGCGGTACTGACCGCTTATGCCTTCGCGTACTTGCGGTTCCCGTTCAAGAAGATCCTGTTCCTGCTGATCCTGGGCGCGATGATGGTGCCGGGCCACGTGACCTTGCTGCCGAACTACCTGACGGTGGCGTCGCTCGGGTGGATCAACACCTATGCGGGGTTGATCATCCCGGGGATCGGGTCGGCGTTCGCGACCTTCCTGATGCGGCAGCACTTCCTGACGTTGCCTTCGGAGGTGACGGATGCGGCGGCGGTCGACGGCGCCGGTCATCTGCGGACGCTGTGGCGGGTGGTGCTGCCGATGTCGCGGCCGATGCTGATCACCGTCGTCGTGATCACCGCGGTGGAGGAGTGGAACAACTTCGTCTGGCCGCTGATCGTCACGAACACCGCCGAGATGCGCACGCTGCCGGTCGGGCTGCTGATCCTGAAGGACGAGGAGGGCCTGGCCAACTGGGGCACGATCATGGCCGGCACGCTGCTCGTGCTCGCGCCGATGTTGCTGATCTTCCTGGTGGCCCAGCGCTACATCGTCGGCGGTATTACCCAAGGAGCGTTGAAAGGATGAGGCGTCGCTCGTTTCTCGGACTCGCCGCGGCGTCGACGCTGGCCGGGTGCGGCTACCGGTCGGTGGACGCGGACTACGCGCAGCCGGCGGGCGCAGTACCGAAGGAGTATGCGAACCGGGTCCGGGTCGTGTTCTGGTCGCCGTACGGCGGGACCAACGGCAAGGCCCTGGACAAGCTGGTCGAGAAGTTCAACAAGACGCAGCAGGACGTGTACGTCGAGGTGCAGTTCCAGGGCAGCTACGACGACGTCGCGCAGAAGGTCGCGGCCGGGCTGATCGCCAAGCAGGCACCGGACATCGCCGTACTGTCCGACGTCACCTGGGAGCGGTTCTACCTGAACGACGCACTGGAGCCGTTGAACCCGTACTTCGGCGACTCGTTCGGGCCGACGGTCTTCGAGCCGAAGCTGTTCGGGGAGTATGTGGTGAAGGGGCAGAGCTGGTGCGTGCCGTTCGCGCGCAGTACTCCGATCCTCTACTTCAACCGTGACCTGTTCGCCAAGGCCGGGTTGCCGGATCGGGCGCCGCGGACCTGGAGCGAGCTGCGGTCATGGGGGCCGCAGCTTGCCCGGGTCCAGACCGGTGGGCGGCCACTGCGGAGCCTGGCGGTCGCGAAGGTGGACGGGGACTGGCAGTTCCAGGGCAATGTCTGGCAGTTCGGCGGGGCCTACTCCAAGGGGCTCGACGTCACCATCGACCAGGACGGCGCGGTCGCGGCGGGGGAGTGGCAGCGCAAGCTGATCCACGACGACGGGTTCGGCTACATGGCGAGCAGCCCGACGACGGACTTCGCCGGCGGGCTGGTGGCGATGGTGCAGGACTCGACCGGTGGACTGAAGAGCGTGACGAGCAAGGCGAAGTTCCGGGTCGGAGCGGGCTTCATCCCGTCGGAGGTGGCGGCGGGGATCGCGACCGGTGGTGGCGGGATCGGCATGTTCCGCAACGCGACCGTCGAGCGCAAGCAGGCGGCCGCCAAGTTCCTGGAGTTCCTGGCCACGCCGCAGAACTCGGCCTGGTGGACGACGCAGTCCGGCTACCTGCCGGTGGTGCTGAAGGCGCGCGAGGATCCCGCGCTGAAGAAGCTGATCGCGGACGAGCCGAACTACGGCGTCGCGATCGCGCAACTCGCGAACGCGCGCCAGCAGGACGCGATCAGGCTGTACGGCCGCAACTCCAATGTCGCGATCTACACCGGCCTGCAGCAGATCTACGCCGACAACGCGTCGCCGAAGAAGGTGTTCAGCTCGGTCGCCCGCCGGCTCGAGGCGATCGGGGACGAGGTCCGCCGCCAGTACGAGGAGAAGGTGCTGTGATCATCACCGGCCATCGGGGAGCCGTCGGGTACGAACCGGAGAACACGTTGCGCTCGTTCCGTCGCGCGGTCGAGGACGGGTGCGATGAGATCGAGCTGGATCTGCGGGTGACCGCGGACGATCGGCTCGTGGTCCTGCACGACGAGACCGTGGACCGGACCACCAACGGATCGGGGGCCGTCGCCGACCTGACCTTCGATGAGCTGCGGTCTCTTGACGCCGGCTCTGGCGAGGTCGTGCCGACCTGGGCCGAGACCGTCGCGGCCGTCGATGTGCGAATCCAGGCCGAGGTCAAGGCCGCGCGCGCCGTTCCGCTTCTGGTCGAATCTCTCCAAGCTGACCCCGCGTTAGCCGCCCGGACCCTGGTGACGTCGTCGCACGCCGACATCCTGCTGGCCGTCCGCCAGGCGATGCCGTCCGCTTCAACGGGCCTGATCTTCGGCCGCACCCCTGACGTCGCCGACGTCCTGGCCCTGACCCGAGCCGCTCAGGCAGGCACCGCCCTCTGCGGCATCGCCGGCCTGACCGCCGACGCCGTCTCCAAACTCCACCACGAAGGCCTGGCCGTCACCGCCTGGCCCGTCCCCGACGCGATCACCTTCGCCACAGCCGTCGAACTCGGCGTCGACGGCATCACCACCGACCACCCCAACCGCCTTCCCACAACCCACCCCTGAGCGCCCCGCCCGTAGTGCCCGCCCGTACTGCCCGCCCGTACTGCCCGCGCGAGCTTGCTCGCATCCCCAGCCCCGGCCACGTCGTACTCGCCCAGCCGCCTTCAGTCCGCCGCCTTCCCTCACCTCGGCTTCAGAGCGGACCTCAGCCACGCATTCGGAGTACAGGTGGTCTGGCTCACATCTTGATGTGCGGAATTGTTCTTACTTGCTCCGGAAATGTGTGATTGCCTTGGTTCATGAGCATCAGCATCGGTGTAGTCGGAGCCGGCCAGTTCGCCCCCTCGTTCCTGCGGTTGTGGTCCGCGCATCCTGACGTCTCGGACGTCCGGCTGACCGACGTGCTGCCCGAGCGGGCCGCGGAGATGGCCGAGAAGCAGGGCGTCAGGATCACCTACCAGTCGTTCGAGGAGATGCTCGCCTCCGACGTCGACGCGGTCGCGATCTTCACCCAGCGCTGGCTGCACGGTGAGATGGCGATCCAGGCGCTCGAAGCCGGCAAGCACGTCTACTCGACCGTGCCGATGGCGATCGAGGCGGACCAGATCGCCCGCATCATCGAGTTGGTCAAGGAGACCGGCCTGACCTACATGATGGGCGAGACCAGCTTCTACTACCCGTCCTCGGTGTACTGCCGGCAAAAGCTCGCCGCCGGAGACTTCGGACGCGTGTTCTACACCGAGGGCGACTACGTCCACGACATGGACCTGGGCTTCTACGCGGCCTACCAGTACAGCGGCGGCGAGGAGTGGAAGAAGACCGCGTCCTTCCCGCCCATGCTCTACCCGACGCATGCCGTCGGCAACGTTCTGTCCGTGACCGGGCAGCACGCCACCCACGTGTCCTGCATCGGCGTCAAGGACGACCGCGGCGACGGCGTCTTCGACCAGGAGATCAGCCAGTTCGGCAACGACTTCAGCAACGCGACCGCGTTGTTCAAGCTCGCCGACGGCGGCGTGATGCGGACCAACGAGATGCGCCGCGTCGGCTACCCGTCGCACCTGCGCGAGTCGCGGCTGCGGGTCTTCGGCACCGAGGGCAGCTTCGAGCAACTCGCCACCACCACCCTGTGGCAGACCAAGGAAGGCGTCGAGGACGTCAGCCACCTGATGGAGACGAAGCCGAGCAGCTCACTGGACGACGACGACCTGGCGAACGTCGACCCGGCGCTGCGGGACGCGTTCCGGTCCGGGCTCTCGCCGGTGCACGACCGCGATCGGCTGCCGGCGGAGTTCGCCGGCCTGCACAACGGGCACGAGGGGTCTCACCACTTCCTCGCGGACGACTTCGTCCGCGCGGTCGCCGACAAGACCCTTCCGCCCATCAACGCGTGGGTTTCGGCCCGCTACACGCTTCCCGGCATCTACGCCCACCAGTCCGCCCTGCAGGGCGGCGTCCAGCTGGAGATCCCGGACCACGGCGACGCTCCCGCCTGAACACGACTCGGGCCCGGTACCCCGCGAGATCGCGGGGCGCCGGGCCCTTTGTCATTCGGTCAGGCAGCCGCTGGGGTGAGCGCCAGCTGCTTCAGCCGGCGGATGCGCTCCTCCATCGGAGGGTGGGTCGCGAACAGCGCCGAGATGCCGCGGCCGCTCAGCGGGTTCGCGATCATCAGGTGGCTCTGAGTCGCCACGCTGGACTCGGCCGGCAGCGGCAGGGCCTCAGTACCGCGGCTGATCTTGGCGAGGGCACTCGCCAGGGCCAGCGGGTCGCCGGACAGCTCGGCACCGTCGTAGTCCGCCTGGTACTCGCGGCTACGGCTGACGGCCAGCTGGATCAGCCCGGCCGCGAGCGGCGCGAGCATGACGGTCAGCAGCGTGACCAGGGGGTTGGGCGCGTCATCGTCCTCCCGCGAAGCGAACGGCAGGAAGATCGCCAGGTTCGCCAGCGTCGTCACGATGCCGGCCAGGCCCGCGGCGATGCTCGAGGTCAGGATGTCGCGGTTGTAGACGTGGGCCAGCTCATGACCCAGTACTGCGCGCAGCTCGCGGCGGGACAGGATCTGCAAGATGCCCGCGGTCACCGCGACCGCGGCGTGCTCCGGGTTCCGGCCGGTCGCGAAGGCGTTCGGCTGCGCGATCGGGCTCACGTAGATCCTCGGCATCGGCTGGCCGGCTCGCTGGGAGAGCTCGGCGACCACGGAGTACAGGTCGGGCGCCTCTTGGGGGCTGACCTGACGAGCGGCCATCGAGCGCAGGGCGAGCTTGTCGGAGTTGAAGTACAGGTAGGCGTTCAGGCCAAGCGAAAGCAGCGCTGCTACGACCACACCCGTCGGGCCGGCGACGTAACCGCCGACCACGATGATCAGGGCGGTCAGCACGGCCAGCAGGGCGGTGGTCTTGACGGCGTTGGCTCCGCGTCGAAGACCGGTCATCATCGATCACACTCCATCGTCGAGGTCCATCTGACCTCACGTTGTCCAGAACGTTCCGGTGGTCGGCCGCATTCCCCGACGCGCGATCGCGAAAGTTCACCCGGCGGATGCCGCCAGCCGCTTGCGGATGACGGTTTCCGGCCGTAGGAACGACGTATGACCATTCGCCGTGCCGCGCTGTCCGGCTCTCTCCTGCTCACTGCGTCTTTGACCGCCGGCGGCTTGGCCGTCGCCTCACCCCAGGCCGTCGCCTCACCCCAGGCCGCCGCGTCGCCCGAGGCGGCTCGGCTTCCGCTTGGGCCGGCCGGGCTCGCCGAGACCCGCGATTCGCGGGTGCTCCAGCCCGGGGTGACGCTCACGACGATCGTGCGTGGGCAGGCTGGCGCCCAGTCGTTCTGGACTGTCGAGGTCGCCATCCCGTCCAGCTCACCCGACCCCGACGCCCCGGCGACGGCACTGTCCGACAAGCCGACCGCCGACGCCACCGCCGCCAAGCTGCGAGCGGCCGGGCTCGACCCGCGAGTGGAAGACGTCCCGACGCCGAAGCTCGCCGACGCGGGTGGGAACTCCCTCGGGTATCGGGTCCGGCTCGGCTCCTTCGCCACCAAGGCCGAAGCCGACGCGCTCCGGACGAAGGTGATCGCCACCGGTGTCGGCGGCTCCAGCATCTACACCGGCTGGGACGGCGAGCCCGACGACGTCAGCGGATCCACCGGCCCCTGGCAGGTCCAGGTGCTGACGATCGACCCGAAGAAGTTCCGCGGCGGCCTCGACGCGACGTACGGGCCGGATCTCGAGCAGCGGGAGAAGACCAGCACGCTCGCGGCCCTGACCGGCGCGACCGCGGCGGTCAACGCCGGCTTCTTCGTGCTCGACCCGAGGGCGGGCGCTCCCGGCGACCCGGCCGGTGTCGCTGTCTTCGACGGCCGCCTGGTCAGCGAGCCGACCTCCGGACGCCCCGCGCTGGTGGTCACCGACAACGCCCGCGGTACCGCGGTCGAACGCTTCCGCTGGCGCGGCGAGATCCGCGGCCTCGGCCAGGCCCTTCCGCTGGACGGCCTGAACCGCGTCCCCGGCCTGATCCGCAACTGCGGCGGCACCTCCGACGACCTGCCGACCTCCGCACCCTTGCACGACGTGACGTGTACTGACGCGGATGAGTTGATCGCGTTCGACTCGGCGTACGCGGCGCTGACCCCGAGTGGTCCCGGCGCCGAGGTGATCGTCGACCGTCGTGGCATCGTGACCGCGATTCGCCCGACCACGCGAGGCGGCGCGATCCCCGAAGGCGGCCGCACCGTGCAGGCGATCGGCTCCCAGGTCGCGCCGCTGCTGGCCGCAGCCAAGGTCGGCAAGCGGTTGGAGATCCGCGCCTCCCTCACCGACGAACGCGGCCGCGACGTACGCCTGTCGCCGCGGACGACGATCGTGAACGGCGGGCCCAACCTGGTCGAGGACGGTCGTCTCAACGCCACTCCGAAGGCCGACGGCATGGCACCCGCCGGAAACCCGAGCTTCTACTACGGCTGGGTCCACAAGCGGAACCCGCGCACGATCGCCGGCGTCGACGGCCAGGGCCGTACGGTGCTGATCACGGCAGACGGGCGGAACGTCAACAGCCTCGGCCTGGGTATCGCCGAAGCAGCCGCGGTCGCCAAGTCCTTCGGCCTCCGCGAGGCCATCAACCTCGACGGCGGCGGCTCCACGACGATGGTCGCCAACGGGCAGGTCCTCAACACGCCCTCCGACGCCACCGGCGAACGCCCGGTCGGCGACGCGCTGGTGATCACGCCGAGTAGGTAGTACTCCGCGCCTAGGGCGTGTCGTAGATCTTGCGCAGCCGCTGGCACATGGAGTTGTCGACGTGGTGCGTCATCGCGGCCTCGGCTCGGGTGGGGTCGCCGGAGGCGATGGCCTCGACGATCTGGCGGTGCTCGACCAGGACCTCGGGGCCGATGTCGCGCTCGTAGTGGAGCCGGAAGATGTGCAGGTGGCAGTGGGTCCGCTGGAAGGCCAGGCGGACCTGCTCGCTGCCGGACAGGCTGGCGACCAGCGAGTGGAACCGGTTGTCGTGGGCCGTGAGGGACTTGTAGCCGGCGTAGTCGACCGACGTCGGCTCCACGGCCGTCGCCAACTCCGAGCGGAGGCGTTCGCGGCCGGTGTCGTCGATGAGTTCGGCGGCGCGGCGGGCGGCCCACGGTTCCAGCAGCAGCCGGAAGCGGTACAGGTCGTCGAACTCCTCGAGCGTCAGCAGCGGCGTCGCGCGGTAGCCCTTCAGCGGCTCCTTGTCGGCGAGTCCCTCGGACTCCAGCCGGGCCAGCGCCTCGCGGACCGGGGTGGACGACACCTGGAACTCGCGGGCCAGCCCGTCGATCGTGATGCGCGCGCCGGGGCGGATCACGTGGTCCATCAGCATCGTCTTGATCGCCTCGTACACGTCGTCGGCGAGCATCTGGCGCCGGAGCAGGCGGCGATCCTGCGGCGCGTCCGTCTCAGTCATCGAGGCTCATTCTCCAGGGACTGGTCGTGGCCTTGACCCAGCCCGCGGAGTTCGGCAGGGTGGCCGTAATCATGCATCATGCACGATTCGAGGCCCGCCAGCTACCCGGAGGCGCAGAAACGATGCTCAGGTTCGACGAGATCGGTGTACTTCCCGAGCCCGGGGACAACGTCGCCATCTCCTCGCGTCGCCTCGAGGCCGGCACCCGGATCGACGTCGCCGGTACGCCGGTGACGCTGCCGCACACCGTGCTGGAAGGCCACCGGTTCGTGGCCCGCCCGGTCGCCACCGGCGACCCGCTGCTCTCCTGGAACACCCCGTTCGCCCGCGCCCTCCGCGATCTTGAGGTCGGCGACTACGTCTGTACTCCGACCAGCCTGGCCGCCGTCTCCGTCAGAGGGGTCGAGGGTCTCCCGCAGGAGCCGAGTGCGCGCAACGAGCCGCTCGACCCGTACGAGCTGGACGAGTCCGCGCTGAACTTCGGCAAGCAGGTCACTTCGGTCGAGCAGCCCGGGACGTTCCTCGGCTACAAGCGTGAGCAAGGCCCGGCGGGGACGCGCAACCACGTCGTACTGATGGCGACGAGCTCGACCAGCAGCGGGTTCGTCACGGAGTTGGCGCGTCGTTTCGACGGGGCCGAGGGGTTCGACGGCGTCGTACCGGTCGCGCACACCGAAGGCGGCGAGCAGGGCACTCCCAACAATCTCTCTGTCTTGCTGGCGACGCTTGCGGGCTTCGCGCTGAACCCCAACGTGGGAGCGGTGCTGATCGTCGACTCCGACGGCGAACTCGTCAGCGGGCAGGCGATCCAGGACTTCATGGCGGCGCAGGGGTATCCGTCGATCAAGGTGCCGCACGCGTTCTTCACCAGGCAGGGCGGATTCGAGGCGGACCTCACCGCGGCCGGGCAACTCGTCGAGCCGTGGCTGTCGGTCGTCGCGACGCAGGAGCGCGAGGAGGTGCCGCTCGCGGATCTGTGGATCGGCCTGCAGTGCGGTGGTTCGGACGCGTTCTCCGGGGTGAGTGCCAACCCGTTGTCCGGAGCGGTCGCGCGCGAGGTGATCCGGCACGGCGGCATCGCAGTACTGGCTGAGACCGATGAACTGATCGGTGCCGAGGGGTATGTCCTGAAGAACGTGCGGGATCTGCCGACCGCGCGGAGGTTCCTGAAGACCGTGCAGTCGTTCAAGGAACGCGTCGGTTGGCATGGGCACACCGCCGAGGGGAACCCGTCCGGCGGCAACGTGTATCGCGGGCTCTACAACATCGTGCTCAAGTCGGTCGGCGCGGCACGCAAGCTGGATCGCGACGTCCGGCTGGACCACGTGATCGACTACGCCGAACGGATGCCTGGGCACGGCTTCGTCTTCATGGACAGTCCCGGCAACGACCTGGAGTCGGTCGCCGGCCAGGTCGCGAGCGGCTGCAACCTGATCTTCTTCACCACCGGGAACGGCTCGATCACGAACTTCCCGTTCGTCCCGACGATCAAGTTCGTGACCACTTCCACGCGGTACGAACTGCTGCACGCCGAGATGGACGTAGACGCCGGCCGCTACCTCACTGGTACTTCGATGGACCAGTTGACGGGGGAGACGCTCGACCTCACCGTCCGGGTGGCGTCGGGCGAGCCGAGCGCGGGGGAACGCGCCGGCCACAGCCAGGTGTCGATCTGGCGCAACTGGCGCCAGAGCGGGCCGCGCGAAGGCATTTCGATCACCACAGACGGCCGCACGTCAAGAAAGCTAGAGGATCTGCCAACCGAGGATCGAGATGCTCCGCTCGAAGCGCTACCGCTAAAGGTGGACGGTGCCGGAGCGGCCTCCGATGCCGCAGCCGGCTCGCCGGCATCGGCACCGCCTCGATCGCCGGCGGGCGGTGAAGGCGGTCGTCGTCAGGCGACTGCTGTGGACTTGCTGGCGGCCGATGGCCGCCGGGTGCCGGAGGCGGTCGGGCTCATCTTGCCTACCAGTTTGTGTTCTGGGCAGATCGCGCTTCGGCTTGCTGCTCAGGCGGAGGCCGAGCACTGGGCCGGTGATGCCGTGACGAGGATGGTCGCCTTGCCGCACACCGAAGGGTGCGGGTCTAGCGGCGGCGCTTCGGAGGAGACGTTCGCGCGCACGATGCTCGGCTATCTGCTGCATCCGAACACTCGGATGGCTCTCCTCCTCGAGCACGGGTGCGAGAAGACGCACAACGACTACTTCCGCTCTCGGCTGGTCGAAGCAGGCGCGGATCCATCCCGGTTCGGCTGGGCGAGTATCCAGGCGGACGGTGGGCTGGAGGCGGTGACCGGCCGCGTGCGGGATTGGTTCGGCAGCTTCAACCTGCCGGCCCCCGAGGAAGTGACCGGCACGCTCGGCGACCTCACCGTCGCCCTCGAAGCCCGCGGCCCGCTGACACCCGTGACCGCGGAGGCGATGGCGCAGATCGGCCGCGAGATCGTCGGCGCCGGCGGCTCGGTCGTCCTGTCTTCGCGAGGTGCTCTGCTGTCCGACGAGGGATTCCGGTACGCCGCCTTCGGCTCTCCCGCCGCGGTGGGTCCGACGATCGCGCACGGTCAGCGGTTCGCCGCGAAGGGCTGGCACGTGATGCGGATGCCCGGCACCGACTGGATGGAGACCGCGACCGGCTTCGGCGCGGGCGGAGTACAGCAGGTGCTCGCGCACGTTGCCGGTGGCACCTTGTCGGCGCAGCGGTTCGTCCCGGTCGTGGAATTCAGCAACGACCCGGAGACGGTGGCGAAGTACGGGGACGATCTCGACGCCGTTGCTTCGGGCAACGCCCAGGAACAAGCCCGAGCAGGGCTGGAGATCGTCGCCGAGGTCGCCAGTCGCCGGCACGTGCCGAAGGCGGTTGCTTCCGGCAATGTCGGGTTCCAGATCACCCGTGGTCTTCTCGGTACGTCGATGTGAAAGGTGGACAGTTCATGCACTTGGTCCGGTACCAGCTCCCAGGGCAGCGGCCGCGAGCCGGCGTCCGAACCGGTGACACGGTGGCACCGGTTGCCGGAGCCGACACAGTGGCCGAGCTCCTGCGCCTGAGCGCGGAGGAGCTCCGTTCGGCGGTCGGCAAGGTCGGGGACGGGGTGCCGGTCGCAGACGTGACGTTGTTGCCGCCGCTCGACGGCCTCGGCGAGGTCTGGTGCGCCGGCGTCACCTACGAGCGCTCCCGCGGCGCCCGGATGGAGGAGAGCACGGAGCAGTCGGTCTACGACCGCGTGTACTCCGCGCCGCGGCCGGAGCTGTTCCCGAAGTCACCGGCCTGGCGGCTCGTCACCGACGGCGAGCAGATCGGCATCCGGCACGACTCGGGCCATGACGTACCGGAGCCAGAACTGGCCGTCGTGGCGAACAGCCGCGGCGAGATCGTCGGCTTCACCATCTGCAACGACGTCAGCTCCCGCTCGATCGAGGGCGAGAACCCGCTCTACATCCCGCAGGCGAAGGTGTTCGCCGGCGGCTGCGCGCTGGCGACCGGGATCCGCCCCGCCTGGGAGGTCGCGGACCCGAAGAACCTGACCATCGACCTGGTGATCCGCCGCGACGGCGCCGACGTCTTCACCGGCACGACGTCGACCAAGCAACTGGTCCGCGAGCTGCAGGACCTGATCGACGTGCTCTTCACGCCGAACGACTTCCCCGACGGCGTGATCCTGGCGACCGGGACCGGCATCGTCCCGGAGTTGGACTTCGCGTTGCAGGGCGGCGACGAGGTGGAGATCTCGATCAGCGAGATCGGCACGCTGACGAATACGGTGGCCGTCGGCCGGGAGCCCTTCGGCTACCTGGCAGCACAGACCTTGGAGGAGACCCGATGATTCCGGACACCACCCCCGCCGAGCTCGAGCAGGCTCTGAGCGACGCCGCGGCTGCCGCCAAGCCACTGGCGGCGTCGGCGCCCGCAGTACGGGCTGACTGGATTCGGGCGGTCGCCGACGCGCTGGACGAGACCGCGGACGAGCTGGTGCCGATCGCGATGCGGGAGTCGTCCCTGCCGGAAGCCCGGCTGCGCGGCGAGGTCGCCCGCAGCAGCGGCCAGCTCCGGATGTTCGCCGACGTCCTGGCGGAGGGATCGCTGCTGGAGGTCGTCATCGACACCGCCGACCCGGACGCCAAGCCCGTACCGCGACCGGACCTGCGCCGCGTCCTGGTCCCGCTCGGCCCGGTCCTGGTCTTTGCCGCCAGCAACTTCCCGTTCGCGTTCAGCGTGTGCGGCGGGGACACTGCCTCGGCGTTGGCTGCCGGTTGTCCCGTCATCGTCAAGGCGCACCCGGGTCATCCCGAGCTGTCCGTGAAGACGGCCGAGGTGATGATCGACGCACTGCGCGAGGCTGGTGCGCCGGACGGGACGTTCGGCCTGATCCAGGGGTACGACGTCGGCGTCACCGCGCTGAAGGACCCGCGGATCACCGCTGCGGGCTTCACCGGGTCGGTACCGGCCGGCAAGGCGCTGCACGAGATCGCCGTGACGCGTCCCGAGCCGATCCCGTTCTACGGCGAGCTCGGCAGCCTCAACCCGGTGTTCGTCACCCAGGCGGCGATCGACGCCCGCGGCAGCGACATCGCGACCGGGTACGTCGGGTCGTACACGCTGGGCGTCGGGCAGTTCTGCACCAAGCCCGGCCTGCTCTTCCTGCCCGCCGGGCACGGCCTGCAGGACCAGTTGGTCGCGGCGGTCGACGGGATCGCCCCGGCTCCGATGCTGAACGAGCGGATCGCCTCCGGGTTCTCCTCCGGGCTCGACCGGCTGCGCAAGATCGACGGTGTGCGGGTTCTCAGCGAGAGCGGCGCGACCTTGCTGCAGACGACCGTGGCCGAGTTGCTGGAGCGGCGGGACGAGATCCTCGAAGAGTGCTTCGGGCCGGTCTCGATCGTGGTCGAGTACTCGTCACCGGAGGAGTTGACGGCCGCGGTCGAGGCGTTCGAAGGCAACCTGACCGCGACGCTGCACGCTGAAGCCGGCGACACCGAGTTGGCGCGGGAGTTGCTGCCGCTGCTGACGGAGCGGGCCGGGCGAGTGCTGTGGAACGGCTGGCCGACGGGTGTCGCCGTGTCCTGGGCCCAGCACCACGGCGGGCCGTTCCCGTCGACGGTCGGGTCGATCCACACCAGCGTCGGCGTGACCGCCGCCCGCCGTTTCCAGCGGCCCGTGGCCTACCAGGACACGCCGGACGCGGTGCTCCCCGCAGTACTGCAGGACGCGAATCCGGCCGGGATCAGCCGCCGGGTGAACGGATCCATCACCAACGCGGAGGTCTCCCGATGAGCGACGGTCCCAACGACACCGACCTGCCCCCGGTCGCCGACCCCAACGACCTGGCCCCAGGGTCCGCCGCATCGGAGCCTGGTTCCGCCGCCTCGGCGCCCGGTTCCGCCGCCTCCGGCGAGTCGGCTCCCGGCTCAACCGGCTCCGGCGCAGGGACTGCCGGCTCAACCGGCTCCGGCGAGTCGGCTCCCGGCTCAACCGGCTCCGCCGCGGGGGCTGCCGGCTCGATGACCGACCAGCCCTCGACGGACCTTCCCCCGACCAACGATCCGAACCAGACGATCGGCTCGGAGGCCGAACAGCTGACCCGCGACCAGGCGGGCGAACCGACGCCGGAGAAGACCGGCCGGCCGATCGGCGAGGAGCCGGGCCGGCCCGAGGGACATATCGGGCGGCGCAGTTTCGACCACTGGTTCGGGGAGAAGGACCGCAACGGGTTCATCCACCGGTCCTGGATGCGGGCGCAGGGCTTCTCGGACGAGGTGTTCGACGGCCGCCCGGTGATCGGCATCTGCAACACCTGGTCGGAGCTCACGCCGTGCAACGCGCACCTGCGCCGGCTGGCGGAGTCGGTCAAACGCGGCGTCTGGCAGGCGGGTGGCTTCCCGCTGGAGTTCCCGGTGATGTCGCTGGGCGAGACGATGCTCCGGCCGACCGCGATGCTCTTCCGCAACCTGCTCAGCATGGACGTCGAGGAGTCGCTGCGCGGCAACCCGATCGACGGCGCGATCCTGCTCACCGGTTGTGACAAGACCACGCCGGGCTCGATCATGGGCGCGGCCTCGGTCGACCTGCCGACGCTGGTGGTGACCGGCGGCCCGATGCTGAACGGCAAGTTCCGCGGCTGCGACATCGGCTCCGGTACCGCGGTCTGGCGGTTCACCCAGGACGTCAACGCGGGGCGGATGACGCAGGAGGACTACGCCGCCGCCGAGTCCGGGATGTCCCGCAGCAACGGGCACTGCATGACCATGGGCACGGCGTCGACGATGGCCTGCATGGCCGAGGCGCTCGGGTTGCAACTGACCGGGTCCGCCGCGATCCCCGCGGTGGACTCGCGCCGCTACGCGATCGCGCAGCAGGCCGGCCAGCGGATCGTGCAGATGGTCGAGGAGGACCTCAAGCCGAGCGACATCCTCACCCGGGACGCGTTCGCGAACGCAGTACGGGCGAACGCGGCGATCGGCGGTTCCACCAACGCGGTGATCCACCTGCTCGCGATCGCGGGCCGGGTCGGCGTCGACCTGACGCTGGACGACATGGACGAGTGGGCCCGCGGCGTCCCGTGGCTGGTCGACCTGCAGCCGTCCGGCAAGTACCTGATGGAGGACTTCTACTACGCGGGCGGACTGCCGGCCGTGCTGCACGAGATCCTGCCGCTGCTGAAGGCCGATGCGATCACCGTGACCGGCAAGACGATGGGCGAGAACGTCGCGAACACCGAGCGCACCGTCGACACCGACGTGATCCGCGCCGTCGGCGACCCGCTCGGCAGCGGCGCGGGAACCGCCGTACTGAAGGGGAATCTGGCTCCGGACGGTGCCGTGGTCAAGCAGTCGGCGGCCTCCGAGAGGTTGTTGCAGCATCGCGGCAAGGCGCTGGTGTTCAGCAGCATCGAGGAGTACGACAAGGCCGTCGACGACATGGATCTGGACGTCGACGCGGACACCGTGCTGGTGTTGCAGAACGCCGGTCCGCGCGGCTATCCGGGTATGCCCGAGGTCGGGAACATGACGATCCCGCGCAAGCTCGCCGAGCAGGGTGTCGAGGACATGGTGCGGATCTCGGACGCGCGGATGAGCGGTACGGCGTACGGGACCGTGGTGCTGCATGTCGCCCCGGAAGCGGCGGTCGGTGGTCCGCTGGGGCTGGTGCGGACCGGTGACTGGATCGAGCTCGACGTGCCCGCGCGGACGCTGCATCTGGACGTGTCCGAGGAGGAGTTGGAGAAGCGCCGGGCGGACTGGCAGCCCGCGACGGCACCGACCGATCGCGGCTGGGCCCGGCTCTACGTCGAGCACGTCACCCAGGCCAACCAGGGCTGCGACCTCGACTTCCTGGTCGGGCGCACCGGGTCGGCTGTCGGCCGGCAGAGTCACTGATGACCAGCGGGTCGCCGGAGCCCGGCGCTGCGGCTGGTGGGCGCGGGGCCGGCGAGTCCGGCGCTGCGGCTGGTGGGCGCGGGGTGGGCGGGTCTGGCGCTGCGGGGCGCTGCGGCTGGTGGGCGCGGGGCCGGCGAGTCCGGCGCTGCGGCTGGTGGGCGCGGGGTGGGCGGGTCTGGCGCTGGGTGGGGGCCGTTCGAGGCGGTCCGCGGGCTGCGGCCGGATGGGGTGCTGCCGCAGGTCACGCCCATCCGTCGCCTGCTGTCCGACGTCCCGACCGAGCCCGACCCGTACGCCGCCGCGCAGGCCGCCCTGGCTCCACTCGCGGGATCCGTGGCTCCTGGTGCGCGGATCGCGGTGACGGCCGGGAGCCGCGGGATCCACGACCTGGTGATCGTCGTCCGCGCCGCCGTCGACTGGCTCCGCTCGGTCGGCGCGGAGCCGTTCGTCGTACCGGCGATGGGTTCGCACGGTGGAGCAACCGCCGAAGGACAGCGGGAGATGCTCGCCGGACTCGGGGTGACCCCGGAGTCCGTCGGGTGTCCGATCGAGGCGACCATGGAGACCGTTGTCCTGGGCACCTTGCCGGACGGCACACCCGTTCATCACGACGCGCTGGCGGCCAAGGCTGACGGAGTGTTGCTGGTCAATCGGGTGAAGCCGCACACGGACTTCCATGGCCCGGTGGAGAGCGGGCTGGCGAAGATCCTGGCGATCGGGCTGGGCAACCACGATGGCGCGGCCGCGCTGCATGCGGGTGGAATCCCGTTGCTCGGGTCAGCCATCGAGGCTGCGGCACGGATGGTGGTTGCGACCGGCAAGATCCTGGGCGGGCTGGCGATCCTCGAGAACGCACACGAGAAGACCGCCGCGGTGGAGCTGGTCGTTGCCGAGGGCATCGCCGGCTCTGCCGAGAACGCGTTGCTGCAGCGGGCCGGAAGCTTGATGGCCCGGTTGCCGTTCGACTCGCTGGACGTGCTCGTCGTCGACGAGATGGGTAAGGACAAGTCCGGTACGGGGATGGACACGAACGTGCTCGGGCGGTGCTGGGTCTACGGGATCCCCGAGTTCGAGTCGCCGTCGATCGCGGCGGTGAGTGTGCACCGGTTGTCGGAGGCGTCGCACGGGAACGCGTCCGGACTCGGGCTGGCGGATGTGATTCCGGCGCGCCTGCTGGAGCAGATCGACCTGCGGACGAGCTATGTGAACGCGTTGACGTCCGGCGCCGGCGGAGCCCGGAGATCGCGGCTGCCGATGGTGCTCGAGGACGATGAGGCCGCAGTACTGGGTGCGGTGACGATGAGTGGGCGACGGGACTGGTCCGACCTGCGGCTGGCGCGGATCAGGGACACGTTGTCGCCGAACGAACTGATGGTGACGCCGGCCCTGCTGGCGGAGGCGTCGGAGCGGTTCGATCTGGAGATCACCGGGACGGCCCGGAACTTGACCGATGCGACGGGGTCGCTGACGAGCTGGGGAGAACGATGAACCTGCGGGAAGCCCACGCACTGCTCACCGACCGGGGGCTGACCACCCCGGCGCCGGATTTCGCCTCCACCCGGCGGTTCGGCGACGGAGCGCAGTACAAGGTGGAGATTCCGAGTTGCGAAGGACCCGCGGTGATGCGGACCGTGCTCGACGAGGCGGCGTCGCGCGGCGTGACCGTGCACCGGGTCTCGCAGGGCAGCGGCGTGATGATGCTGACCGACGGCGAGATCGACGAGATGCTCACCCTCGGCGCCGACCACGACGTCGAGGTCTGCCTCTTCCTCGGTCCGCGCGGCGCCTGGGACATCGGCGGTCAGGCCAAGGTCTCGGCCGCCGTCGGTGGAGTTGCTCGCGGCAACAGCATGGTTGCCGCGTCACTGTGTGACGCGTACCGCGCGGTCGAGCTCGGGGTGCGCAGCTTGCTGGTCGGCGATCTCGGCGTGCTGGAGCTGCTCGGTCTGCTGAAGAAGGAAGGGGAGCTGCCGGCTGACCTGGTCCTGAAGACCTCCGTGCTGATGCCGTTGCCCAACGCATCGACTGCAGCGCTGTACGAGCGGCTCGGCGCGACCAGCTTGAACGTGTCGACCGACCTGCCGATTGACGTGTTGGCGGAGATCCGGGCGGTGACGTCGGTGCCGATCGACATGTATATCGAGGTGCCGGACGACCAGGGCGGTCATGTGCGGTTCTACGACGTACCCGACGTGGTGCGGGTGGCCGCGCCGGTCTACTTGAAGATGGGACTGCGGAACTCCCCGAACATCTACCCGGTCGGGGCGCATCTGTCCGCGACGGCCGAGGCGCTCGGGCGGGAACGGGTCCGTCGGGCCGAGCTGATCCTGCGGCTGCTGGCCGAGCAGGAGGAGGAATGAGCTCTTCGGAGATGCTGATCGCGCGACTGCGCTCTTCGCTGGGGGAGAAGGTGGTCGTCACCGATCCCGACGTACTGGACAGCCATCGCAACGATCACGCGACCTTCTGTGCGGCCGGAGTACCTGCTGTGTTGGTGCGTCCTTCGTCCACCGCGGAAGTGCAGGAGGTGCTGCGCGCGGCAGGGGAGTACGGCGTACCGGTGGTGACGCAGGGAGCGCGGACGGGGTTGTCCGGGGCGGCGAATGCTCTGGACGGGTGTCTGCTGCTGTCGACCGCGCGACTGAACCAGATCCTGGAGATCTCGGTCGAAGACCAGGTGGCCGTCGTGCAGCCGGGAGTGGTGAACTCCGAACTGTCGCGGGCCGTCCTCGAGAAGGGACTGTTCTATCCGCCGGATCCGTCGTCGTGGGAGATGTCCACGATCGGCGGGAACATCGCCACGAACGCGGGCGGGCTGTGCTGTGTGAAGTACGGCGTGACCGGTGACTTCATCCGTGGGCTGGAGGTCGTGCTGGCTTCTGGTGAGGTCGTGCGGACCGGTCGCCGTACGGTGAAGGGGGTCGCGGGGTACGACCTGACGCAGCTCATCGTCGGCTCTGAGGGGACTCTGGGGGTGGTCACCGAGGCGACTCTCGCGTTGCGACCCGAACCGGAGGCCGCGCTGACGGCCGCCGCCACCTTCTTGTCGATCGAGGACGGGATCGCGGCCGCTGCTGCTGTGATGGCGTCTGGGCTGCGGCCTTCCTTGCTCGAGTTCCTGGACGGTCCGACGGCTCAGGCGATTCAGAACTACCGGGACATGGGGCTGCCGGCTGACGTCGGGTCGCTGCTGATCGCGCAGTCCGATCGCGGGTTGCGGGCGGCCGCCGATGTCGCGGAGATCGCCCGCATCTGTACCGAGTTCGGCGCGGTGGAAGTGGCGGAGGCGTCCGACGCGGAGGAGTCGCGGATGCTGCTGGAGGCTCGGCGCCTGGTAAACCCGGCGCTGGAGCCGCTCGGGACCACACTGGTGGACGACGTCGCCGTACCGCGCTCGCAGCTGGTCGCGCTGCTGCACGGGATCGCGGAGATCGGCACGAAGTACGACGTACTGATTTGTTGCCCTGGGCATGTAGGTGACGGGAACATGCATCCCACGGTCATCTTCGACCGCGAGGATGCGGCGGCCGAGGCGCGCGCTCTGGAGGCCTTCGGGGCCGTGATGGAGCTCGGGCTTGCGCTGGGCGGCACGATCACCGGCGAACATGGCATCGGGCTGCTCAAGGCGCAGTGGCTGGAGCGGGAACTGGGTCCGGTCGGGCTCGGTCTGCAACGCAAGATCAAGGAGGTCTTCGATCCGGGGCACCTGCTGAACCCGGGGAAGGTTCTGCGGCCCTTCCCTGCGGGTTGAGATCACGTCGGACGATCGTCCGGACGAGCTTCGCCGCAAGGCGTCGACGACTACAACCGGTTCTATCTGGACCACCTGTACGAACTGCTGACGGAGTACGGGCCGATCGCGGAGGTGCCCTCGCGGAGACCGTCACCGTCGCAGCTGTGCGGCTACGAATCCTGTCCGCCCACGCCGACGCGACGGTCACCCTCTCACTCCACTTCGACCCAACCTTGATTGGCTAGCTGTCTCCCTGCCTGGAGTCGAACCAGGGACCCAGCCTTCGGAGGGCCAGGCGTGCATCCGTCACCAGAGAGTCCGCCTGTACGCCGGTTGCCCGGCGTACAGGCTTCGGTCTTTACTCCTCCACTGAGACCACCCGGACCCAATCGGAGCAATCTCCTTCACACCACACGTGATCCCCCGCACGAGCGATCCGATCCCGCTGCACATGCCCACACGCAAGCCATACCCGCCGCAACGCATGCCCTTGCTGCACCGGAGCACCGGTCCTACCGCCGGGAATCTTCCTCCGCTTACTCCTGAGATCGGCCATGGCCGGTCCTCCTTTCTTACTGATGGTTCGAACAATGCGAAGCGGAGCCCGGACTCGAACCGAGGTAACCGGGCTTGCAACCCGGCGCCTAGCCACTCAGCCACACCGCCTTGTTTTCTTGATGTTGCTGCGTGCAGGAGACAGGATTCGAACCTGCTCAGCCTCGACAACGGGTTTACAGCCCGCCCCACCTCTCCCACGATGGCGCTCCTGCTCGTTCGTAACTCGTGCTGGCAACAACTGGCAACATCCATTGACGGCAACTGTGGGTAACAACAGACTCGATGTCAGCAACCGCGCCCAACAATGCAGACAGGGGAAAGACATGGAGCTCACCTTGGTCGCCGGCGACCCGGACTCCGTACCGCAGAACTCGCCGACGCTCTACAAGACAGACCGTGGCAGCTGGGTCGTCCAGGGCTGGGTCGTCACCGATCCCGACGCGCTCGCGAAGCTCAATCTTCCTGACGGCGAAACTGCTGTCGAGATTCCGGATCGCATGATCCAGTTCTTCACCCAGGCGTAGCAGTAGGACGACGTGCAGCAAATCACTGAGCAGGAGTTGACCGACCTGACCAGCGGCTTCAGGCATAGTGCGATTCATCTGGAGACGCGAGATGCCTACGGCACTGAGACCGAACTGCCATACATGGCCAAATGGGCGGCAGGTGAACCCGATGATCTCTCGTGGCTGCAGGAGTGGTGCGAGAAGATTCGGGGGCATCTGGACTCTGGCCGCTCCGTGCGGCGGGCAAAGATCGTCTCGGAACCCCTGAGCGACTATCAACGATGGGCCCATGCCGTCATTGGGCCGATGGTCGATGCGGGTGAGGATATCCGTTGGGTGCCCCGGCAGACAGTTTCTGCAGTCTGCATCCCCGGCAACGACTATTACCTGTTCGATGATGAGCGGGTCGTCTTCCTGCACTACGCCGGGTCGGGGCTGAACACGACCTTCACGACCACCACCGACCCGGCTGTTGTCGAAATGTGCTCCGCCGCCTTCGAGAAGGTCTGGGCGTTGTCGGTACCCCACAGTGACTACAAGCCCGTCTAACGCTGCCAGGAAGGCGCGAGAAGCGCTCGGATCGCACTTGCGGGAGATACGTAAGGATGCCGGGCTGACCGGTCGCGCCCTGGCAGCCGCGACCGGCTGGCACTTCACCCGTATCTCGAAAATCGAGAACGGTGCACAGAGCCCCACCGACCAGGACATCCGCGCATGGTGCTCCATCTGCTCAGTTGAGGAGCAGATACCGGATCTCATCGCTCAATCGCGAGCAGTGGAGTCGATGTATCTGGAGTTCAAGCGGCAGACGCGAGCCGGCATGAAGCAATTCATGCTGACCCCTGTGCCGCTGTACGAACGAACCGAGCGCTTCCGCATCTACGAACACCACGCCATCCGCGGCCTCTTCCAAACGGTCCCGTACGCGCGGGCGATGCTCGAGTTCTGGTTCGGCTTTCTCGAGACACGGAACGACATCGACGAGGCTGTGGCGGCCCGAATGATTCGCCAGTCCGTTCTGTACCAAGGGAGCAAGACGTTCTCCGTCGTGCTCGAAGAGGCCGCCCTCACTACGCGCTTCGGCGGTGCCGAAACGCTGGCTGGTCAACTGGACCGTCTGCTGTCGGTCATGGGCCTGCCCAATGTGTCCGTTGGCATCGTGCCGCGGACGGCAGAGCGGGAAGTGATCGGGCAAGCGGGTTTCTGGATCTTCGATGACAAGATGGTCAGCCTGGAGACGCCGACAGCGGGTATCGAGGTCACTCAACCCCAAGAGATCGCACTCTATTCACGGATGTTCGATCACCTCCGTCAGCCGGCGATCTACGGACGTGATGCCCGTGCACTCGTCGTCGGCGTCCAGAGCGAGCTGTTTCGGAGCAACTGACAGCAACTCTGTAGTTGGCAGGCCGAGCCCATTCCTACTGTTCAGACATGACAGCGACGGGAACCGGCCATCGACTCGGGGTGGAGTGGGAGGGCAGCGACGCTGATGAGAGTCGTCCTGACTGCGACAGCCGGGGTTGGCCGATCCTTCATGCCACGAACGATCCGTGCGACGGCATCAACCCGATGACCGGTCGTCCCTGCGTACGCAACTGGCACAACGCGTACCACCGCGACGAGGTCGGCGCGGAGTGGCTCGACGATGCGTAGGGCAACCTTCCGGTGAAGGCAAGGAACGCCCGAGACCGGCGATTGCGTCGTTGGGCTCTTCGGACCACGGTGGTGGGACTCCGCAACGGCGTACAACGCGACGGCTCTGACCCGCGTCGGGGTCGGGCACGCCCTTCCCTGGTGTGTCGAGGCCTACCTGTCCAGAGGACCGATCCTGCCTCGCATGTCCACCCGCCGGTTCCGCCGCCTCGAACATCTGCTCATCTCCACCTCCAACAGATCTCGTTCCAGCGGTGAGGGCGAGATTCGAACTCGCGAACCGGTCAGTGACCGGTCGACGGTTTAGCAAACCGCTGCCCCTGCCTTCAGGCGGACCTCACCTCGGCCCGGTCGCCGTGCCCCCACGACGACCGGGTGTCCATCGCCGG